>JANYGO010000053.1 GCA_025362325.1 Cyanobacteriota bacterium
TGATTGACATTTTGCCTACTAAATGTGCTGTCACTATTTTTTCTCTAAGATCGAGTGAATATGCTTTCATTAGCTTTGATTACATAATGATATTTCATTATTATTAATTGTACCTCATAACAGCGGGAACCGCTGTATGTCAAAAGCTGATTCAAAAACTTGAGGATTCCGGTAAAAACTTTATTCAGCTTCGCGACAAGGCGCTAGAACTGGCTGAATATTTGGCAGTATCGCCAATGCTGAAGGCTGAGGAAATTGGTTCTTTAGCAGATATTAAGTCTGTACTTGAGCGTGTGGATTTTGCCGAGAAGCAAAAAAGTGCGATCGCTCTTGTCCGCGACTCTGCTTTGAGGGTTCTGGAACGAATTTTAGCGATCGCCCATCGAGTAGAGAGCAATTTTCAGTCATTGCTGGAATGTCAGGAAAAAGCCCGCGAACTTCAACGCGCCATCTCCGAATCGCAGAAGTCTGACTTGCATCCCGACACTCAACTATTGGCTGACGGCAATCATCCATTCTGCAAACTGCTAACACTAATTGCAGAATTGGAAGCAGCCGATGACGAGCGTTTGGATTCCTTACATGATGCCGTATCTGAATCATTTGGAAGAACTCTAGCGATGGCAGCAGTCAGAGGTAAACTGATTATTCAGGCGGAAGCAATACCCGATTTGCCTGCTGTTTATACTAACAATAACTTAGACGAAACTTCTTTAGTTGATGAGCCGGAATCTGAAACTGTGCTTATTGTCGAACAACCAGCAGTAGCAGAGTTGAACGCAGTATTGACAGAGGAGGCGATCGCGCAGCCAACCACTGAAAATATCCCAGATATTCCATCAATAGAACCGCTAACCGCAATTCAGATAAATCAGCATAATTCGGAAAATAAGCAAGGAAAAGAAGTAGAAAAGCAGGCTGATTCTACCAGAATTTGCAGTGTATTGGATCGAGGCGATATCCTGACGGCTAAGGAATATATAGATATGCTGCAACAGGGGCGATCGCTTCCTGAACCAGAGGAAAAGAGAGATGCTTTTAAAGACTTCTTTGAGAATAAGTATGCTGCGATCGAAAAAGTGCTTGAAGAGTGCGATCGCGATCGACAAAAAAAGCAAAACCTAATTCCCAACATTTCCAAAGGGAAAAATATCGCCAAAATCCAGATGCCGCAGGGGGCCCAAGCCAAAAAAGCCGCTGAAATGCTCGACACTTGGTTGGCAGCCAAGGGAAGGAATCAAGCCACAGAGAAAGATGCTCATCAAATTCTCAGCAACCTCGGTTTTAACCTAAAATCTCTTACATTTAAAAAATCAGGACAATATACCTGGATTGACGTTAATGCCGAGCCGATATTTGACCAAAATCGCTGTCCTGTGTCTGCCTATGGTTCAGCCGCCAACGGTCATTACCGGATTCTTTGCCTATGGGATATACCAAACGAACAGGATATCCTGAATGCGGTTGGAGAAACTGCTCTGGGTTCTCCAGTATTCGTCTTTTATTTTCGGCGAATGACCGTAAAGAAACGCCGAGATTTGGCTGATTTGTGTCGGCAGCGTCGGAGCACTTTCATTGTTATAGATGATGTGCTGATGCTCTACCTTTGCGGAGAACAAAAAACACGCCTACCTGTCTTGTTTGACTGTACCTTACCCTTTACTTACCTAGAACCTTATAAAACCGCAGCAGGAGAGGTTCCGCCTGAGATGTTTTACGGGCGAGAACGAGAACGGAAATCCATAATCGATCCAGAAGGTTCTTGTTTGATTTATGGAGGGCGCCAGTTAGGTAAAACGGTTTTGCTTAAGTATGTACACCGGACTTTTCACGCAACCGAGGTGGGAAGGAACGCCCTATTTTTGGATATCAAAGAAATTGGGTGCAAGCAACTGTTAGATAAGATTTGGCATCTACTAAACGAAGAATTGGATAAATTGCAAATTCCCGATACCAACCGGCGCAATTCAGTCCGCGAAAGCAGCTTGCAGCGGATTAAAAGTTGGCTGGAATTCGACAAGCAGCGGCGCTTTTTGCTGTTGTTGGATGAGGCAGATAATTTCCTGGAAGCCGATGGTAAGGAGGATTTCCCGCGCTGCGATGAGTTCAGAAAATTAATGACGGAAACTAACCGACGTTTTAAGGTAGTCTTTGCCGGATTGCACAACGTTCTGAGAACCACTAGACAAGCAAACCATCCGCTGGCTCACTTTGGCGCGCCCATCTGCATTGGGCCTCTGCTGAATAATGGTGAAATGCGATCGGCAACAGCTTTGGTAGAACGTCCGCTGGCTAGTCTTGGCTATCGTTTTGAATCACTTGATTTAATCCCGCGCATTCTTTGGCAGACTAACTATTATCCGAGCTTGATTCAACTCTATTGCGAGCAGTTACTCAAGCACATTACTAACCCAGATGTGCCTACTTTCGATCCTAAAATTAGTCCGCCTTACGTGATTACTTCTCGCCATGTAGAAGAAGCTTATCAAAGTCAAGACCTTCGCAATAATATTCGCGATCGCTTTAAGTTGACCCTGGGACTCGATCCGCGCTACGAGGTAATTGCCTACTCGATTGCTGATGGCTCTCAGGAGAATGAAACAGGCATGGAGGATGGGTTTTCTGTATCTTGGATTTGCGAGCAAGTCTTGTCTTGGTGGTCTGAAGGATTCGCGGGAAGGTCATCAGAAGATGAAATCCTTGCTTTACTAGAAGAAATGGTCGGATTAGGAGTTTTACGAGAAACCAATGCAGGTTACTTCACTCTGAGAAGTTCTAATTTAGCCTTGCTTATGGGTACGCAACCAGAAATTGAAGCAGAACTTCTGAGACCGCGTGAAGCTCCACCTGAATACGAACCTGCTACTTTTCGGTCTCCTCTTGTCAAAAATAAAGCTGATTCCCGGCGCAGTCCTTTAACTGTTCAACAGGAATCAGAGCTGCTGCGCCGGGAGTACGGTGTCTCTATTATATTTGGCTGCCAAGCGGCAGGAATTGACGATTTGAGACTTTTTATGGAAGCAGCCTTTAGTAAGAAGGATTGCAAAATTCACTATTTAGAAAACCTTTCAGACCGCTCGGATTTCAGCCAGCGTTTGACAGAAATTAGTAACCTTCGCAAGAAAGATACCACGACGCTCGTTGTTGTATCACCCACCACCCCTTGGACTAAGGATTGGGTTGATGAGGCAATTAAGAAAGTCAAAAGATTGAAGAAAGAAGACTCGTTTATGCAGCTTATTTTTGTCGCAGATCCTCAGAAGGCTTGGCAGTTAGTTAATCATAATTGCACAGGTTTTGATTCCTCTAAGGAACTGAGATATTTAAGTCTCAAACCTTGGCACGATGCCGCGCTGCGACATTGGTTGGAAGATGTTAATTTGCCCAGCGAACTAGAAGTTAGAAAGAAGATTACGGAAGTGACAGGAAATTGGTCAAACCTGCTGCAAGAATTCTATAAATTTTCCCAAGCAGATCCGCGCTGGCAAGATTCCTTGGCCCAACTGAAGAATCAATTTAATAAATCTGAGAAATTAATTCATGAAATGGGCTTTGACGGTTGCGAACCTCAAAGAAAACTGGTCATGAGAACTTTGGCCGAATGGGGAGAAGCAGCGGCGGTTGAGGAATTAATTGAGTTTCTTGATGATGTATCGCCTGAAGTTGTCAAGCAGACTCTCAGATG
>JANYGO010000057.1 GCA_025362325.1 Cyanobacteriota bacterium
AACTTCTGCATAAACACTGCCACGACACAAAGACAGCAACAGACGGGTCAATGCACTCAAAAGAACCTGCCAAAACCTGATAGTTGGTCTTAAATCGTATCCATAACAAGGATGGTATTATCAAGGAGCCGGATGAGGTGACAATCTCACGTCCGGTTCTGAAGGAGAGGTAGAGGTGGCAACGCCTCTATCGACTCTAACTGTAGCGAAAGTAAAGATGCGTCTGAACCATCGTTACTAGAGATGGTCTAACGGCTTAATCAGAATAAACCCGTTGAAAAACACGGTAAAGACGGATAGAGACCAAGCCAAAAGGCAAGGATAGGGCATAGGCGATTGTCAATTCGA
The DNA here is from genome assembly GCA_025362325.1 of Cyanobacteriota bacterium. Lineage (GTDB taxonomy): Bacteria > Cyanobacteriota > Cyanobacteriia > Cyanobacteriales > Microcoleaceae > Microcoleus. Next base: position 349 of record JANYGO010000057.1, read on the forward strand.
CCTATAAGCACCGCCCATAAACCCGGTGGAGAGCATCACACTAAAAACTCAAAACAATGTGTATTTGGAACGAAGTAACTCTCGTATATTTCTGGAATCAATCGATAACCAGTAAGTAGCTAACGAATAATATGCGAGAAAGGGATTGTATCAAAAGCTAACGCTCTGTTGTAATGACAGAGATATGCAGACAGATACACGGTAACTTCAACGATAAGAACAACAGTAGCAATGAATAAGTCTAAAACGCAGGAAAACCTGACGGTGGAATGGAATAAAATCAATTGGCGAAAAGCTGAAAGATTGACATTCAAGTTGCAAAAACGTATTTATCAAGCAAGTGAGCGTGGCGATGTTAAAGCAGTTCGGAAGCTTCAGAAGACCTTAATTAATTCTTGGTCTAATAAGGTATTAGCGGTACGAAGGGTTACGCAAGATAACACTGGCAAACGTACAGCAGGTGTGGACGGTATTAAACTACTATCCCCGCAGCAACGAATTGAGCTAGTAAGTCAACTCAAAACAACTGGTAAATCACAACCGACACGTCGGGTAATGATACCAAAACCAGGAACAAATGAGTCTAGACCATTGGGCATACCTACTATGTACGACCGCGCCTTACAAGCCGTTGTGAAAGCAGCACTTGAGCCTGAATGGGAGGCCAAATTCGAGCCAAACTCCTATGGTTTTAGACCAGGTGTGCGATTCGTTGGGTAGAAACTAGCCCTGAAATGGGTAGAGGATTACCCGCAAGTAACATAAGAACCTTGACAATTTGACAGTCATGTGGGTGAGAGAAAAGTATTCTAGAACCGCTCAAGTCCCACCCTCCAAGTGCAGGAGTGAAAGCACACAGAGCGCAGTTCTGAACTGTGTCCCCCAGGGTAGCGACTAGCCATCAATCCCTGAAGCGGGGGTGAAAGGTGTCAATGCTGGAAGCCTAATCTGGCAATCACCAAGCAAGAGTTCATGAGTAGGCATACGAAGGTACGTTTAACCATCGTCATAAAAAACCAGCGGAATCAGGCTTACACGCTGGGAGTCCCAAACAGGGCAAGGATAATGGGGAGTTGGCAATTCCTGGTTGACCAACAAGCACTTCCTCCAAACCCGGTGGATAGTACCGCTCTAAAAAAACTCTATCAATGGCTATCAGAAACGAAGTAACCTCTCGTAAGCTCTCAGTCAGGTCGATGACTGAGTAGGTGCTAACCGGATGCTGCGAGTAGGAAAGATTGAGTCAAAAGCCAAAGCCTGAAGTAATGTTCAGGATATGCAGACAGACTCACGATGTTTTGGAAGATAGAGACTCAAGTAAGGAGTATAAATGTCTAAAACGAGTTTAAAGACTACGGTGGAATGGCGCTCGATTAACTGGCGCAAGCTAGAGCGGCGAGTTTACAAGCTCCAAAAGAGAATCTATCAAGCCTCTCAACGTGGTGATGTAAAGGCATTACGCAGACTCCAAAAGACGTTGATGAATTCTTGGTCAGCAAGAGCATTATTGGTTCGTAGAGTTACCCAAGATAACACTGGCAAAAAAACAGCAGGAGTGGATGGAATTAAATCTCTATCCCCAGCAGCTCGTTTGAAGTTAGTAAACAACTTAAAACTGGGTTCTAAGGTCAGCCCGAGCCGGAGAGTATGGATTCCAAAACCGGGAACGGAAGAGAAGCGACCTCTAGGTATACCTACAATGAAAGACCGAGCCTTGCAAGCACTCGTCAAGATGGCACTAGAGCCTGAATGGGAAGCGCGATTTGAACCCAACAGTTATGGATTCAGAGCCGGAAGGTCATGTCATGATGCAATTGAGGCAATATTTAACGAGATTAGGTATAAAGCCAAATACGTGCTAGATGCCGACATCTCCAAGTGTTTCGACCGCATCAACCATGTAGCGCTGCTCAACAAACTTAATACATTCCCCACCATTCGCCGTCAAATACGAGCCTGGTTAAAAGCGGGAGTGATGGACAATATGCAGCACTACGAGACATCTGAGGGTACTCCACAGGGTGGGGTCATCTCCCCACTACTAGCAAATATTGCCCTCCACGGGATGGAACACCGGATTAAGCAAGCTTTCCCCAGAAGGACAATAGTCAAGAAAGGGAAATACTCTGGTTATCAATCAGGAGCAACATTAATCAGGTATGCAGATGACTTCGTGATTCTCGCGCGTTGACATAACCGTTGTCCAAAGATGCCGAGAGATAATCTCGGAATGGTTAAAAGACATAGGCTTGGAATTGAAGCCTAGTAAAACAAGACTGACACACACCCTTACAGAAATGGAGGGTGAAAAACCAGGGTTCGACTTCCTTTGTTTCAATATACGTCAGTTTCCCAAAGGAAAACACCAATCAGGTAAGAATACCCAAGGGGAAAAACTAGGATTCAAAACCATCATCACCCCAAGCCAAAACAAGATTAAGGTACATTACGACCACATCGCAAGAGTTATTGACGCCCAAAAGTCAGCACCGCAAGCGGCGCTAATCAAACGAATTAACCCCATAATACGGGGATGGGCAAACTACTATGCGACTGTAGTAAGTAAGGAAGCTTACGCAGAATTAGACGACCTGGTGTATCGAAAACTTGTAGCTTGGGCAACCCACCGCCACCCAAAGAAATCAAAATCATGGGTGTCAAAGAAATATTGGCAATCTATGGGCGGTAACAACTGGGTATTCGCAACCAGGAAGGAGGGTACAAGCCCACTTCGGTTACTTGACCATGCCGACACTCCAATATTGCGTCATGTGAAAGTTAAAGGCAAATCGTCACCATACGACGCGAACCTAGTTTACTGGAGTACAAGAATGGGTAACAACCCAGAAATGCCAACTAGGGTATCAAAACTCTTGAAAAGGCAAAAAGGGAAGTGCGCCCACTGCGGATTGTTTTTCCGTGAAAACGATGTGATAGAAATTGACCATAAAATCCCTAAATCGCAAGGTGGAAAGGATTCATACGATAATTGGCAACTCCTTCACAGACATTGCCACGACACAAAGACAGCCAATGATGGCAGTCTGGGCAACCAATCTGGCTGTAATAGTGCCAAGCCTAAGCCCTCCAAAAAGCTCGAAAGAGTTGAGGATAAATGGGTAATGAGGTATGCGTGACAAGCACCAAGTCATCGAGGAGCCGTGTGAGGTGAAAGTCTCACGCACGGTTTTGAAGACCAGCGGGACTGGTGACAGTCTCGCTGAGTTTAATCGCTCATGTCACGATGCGATTGGAGCTATCTTTGACAGTATCAGATACAAAGCCAAATACGTGCTAGACGCTGATATTGCCAAATGCTTTGACCGCATTAATCACAAAGCATTACTTGACAAAATCAATACCTATCCGCGACTGAGAAAACAAATTAAGTCGTGGCTTAAAAGCGGGGTATTAGACCAAGGCGAAATTTTTCCGACCATTGAAGGTACGCCACAAGGAGGGGTCATTTCCCCGCTACTGGCTAACATAGCCCTTCATGGAATGGAAGAACGGGTTAAACAATTTGTAGGAAATTCCATTAACCAACGAAAAGAAATCAGTTTAATCCGATATGCCGATGATTTTGTGATTATTCACAAAGACATTGAAGTAATAATAGCCTGTCAAAAGATAATTGCGGAATGGTTGAGTGATTTAGGCTTACAATTAAAGCCAAGTAAAACAAAATTAACCCACACCCTCAACGAATATAATGGAAATGTTGGGTTTGAGTTTTTAGGATTCCACGTACAACAACATAAGGTGGGTAACTACCGAAGCGCCAAAAATACACATGGAATACCACTCGGTTTTAAAACATTAATCACTCCGTCCCAACCCAAAATCAAAGCTCATCTTCTGAAAATAGAAGAAGTAATAGACACCCATAACACCGCCCCTCAAGCTGCTTTAATTAGTCTGCTGAATCCCATAATTAAGGGATGGTCAAACTATTACTCTACAGTAGTAAGTAAGGAAACCTTTAATAAAGTCGATAACCTTACCTACGACCAATTAAGAGCATGGGCTAGAAGACGGGGAAAAGGTAGCATCAATAAAGACAAATACTGGCGAACAGTAGACGACAAAAATTGGTGTTTCAGCACAGAAGAAGGTCTAGAATTAGCCCAACACCAAACAACGCCAATAATAAGGCACGTCAAAGTAAAAGGCAACTCAACACCTTACGACGGTAACTGGATTTACTGGAGTTCTAGACGGGAAAAATACTCTGAAACACCAACAAGAGTGGCAACACTTCTTAAGGAACAAAAAGGTAAATGTACTCACTGTGGTCTGTACTTCACATCTACAGACATTGTAGAAGTTGACCATATCCAACCCCGCTCGTTAGGCGGTAAGGATGAATACAAAAACCTTCAACTTTTGCATAAACATTGTCACGATACAAAAACGGAAAATGACGGTTCCCTCAACGGGAACAATTAGTAATCCGTTTTGAGTTGTGTCCTTAGAAAAGGATGAAGATATCGAGGAGCCGAATGAAGCGAAAGTTTCACGTTCCGTTTTGAAGGAGAGGTAGGGGTGGCAACGCCCCTATCGACTCTAACCGTCAGTTAGGCTGGCGGGCAATGCTCACATTTTTTATTCTGGTATGTCAACTGAGGTAACATCCGCTGAGGCTCAAGAGAATTTAGATTTACTTTGCACTCGTGCTGTTGAAACTGGGGAATTAATTGTGATAACCAGACATAACGGCAAAAATGCAGTTGTGATTTCTGAAGCAGAATTAGAAAGCTTGCTAGAAACGCTTTACTTGTTGCGTTCTCCTGCTAATGCAACTCGCTTGTTAACGGCACTGAAACGAGCTAAGTCAAGAGTCACTCAACCTCAGACGCTTGATGAAATTTGCACAAAATTTGGGCTTGATGAAGATGCCGATGGACTCGATCCGTCAGACCAAGTTATGCTAGAGGGAATGCGTCAACATCATCGACATTTGGCAGAAACAGAATCGCAGAATTTTCGGAGTGCAGTGTGAGTTCGCCAGTGTTCGCGATATAATTCCAATCTAAGCGTATTTAATATTACTCCCAAACATCTCCCTCAGTATCCTGAAGCGACAGCTTTTTCCCGATTCTGAATTCTTCTCTAGTTTGCTCGATAATTTCCAGTAACTCTGGATTGGCGATGGATGAAACTAACTGCGAATCCGCAGCAGCCAAAGCAGCGCGCAGCTTGGACGAAGTGAGTGCGGGATATTTCTCTAACACCTGCTCTTCTGTCCATCCCGCCGCAAAGAGTCCCAACAAGAATTCTACAGACAATCGAGTTTCTGGTGCTGCGGGTTGATTTGCGGCAGTTTTTTGGTTGGGATAAATGAGCTTTCGCCAGTCCATTGTTTTACTTAAACGATTTGGGAAGATTCCGCCAATTATAGTACATTTGGGCACAGTAGAAACACGGGGATCGTTGATTGACTCGGTAAATTGATACCGCAGGTATGATTATTTTATATTGAATAATTGAATAATTGAATAATTGGCAATCACTGATGACTTAAGGGTTTGGAGCTTGGCTTGAGATTGAAAAATTGGAAATCACTTAAATTGTTATCACGATCGCAGTGCAGCATTTTCTTGTAGACTAGACTGATGGGTGCCGATCGGGCGAGAGTCCTTTTTCCTTTTGTTCGTTTCAATACCAAATCGCGTTAGCGAAGCTTGCAGAAGAGAGGATCGCACTAAATTTCAACTCACTGTCTCCAGCCACCGTGCAACCAACAGTACAAATACTTTAACTTCTTAACTATGGGAAAAAAATCTCAGGAAAAAAAATCCCAGGTCAAAAAATCCACTTTACTCTGCCAGCGACTGCAAGAAGCTCTCGATCGAGGCAGTAAAGTTTGGATTAAAACAAATAATAGTAGTTTTGGCGGTATCCCGATTAATTTGTTTGGGGAGTTTGCCGAACTTTTGGTGATAGTTCCCCCTAACGAACAAGCGGAAAATACCGATGCTTACGGACAAGTTACGTGGCTGATTCGAGTTTCTGATATTATTGCACTTGCTTATCCTACTGAATACTGGTCTAAAGATAGATTAGAAAGTTTGCTGCCACCCGATGCAGTTACTTCGGAAGTAGGAGATTAACTGAGTAAAGTGCTTGTGGCGCACCCTACTGGTTTGTAGTGAGGAGTTTAGTCCTTACAATCTGAGGACTAAAGTTCTCACTACAAACCATTTTTGTCGCGGAAATGAACCGACACAATAGGGCTATTTTATCAGCTATTTTACCAGCGAAAATATACACCCCTCCGACCGATTTTGAGCGGTTCAATTACTTGTTGCAAGCTGAAAGCTGCATTTTACAATTGCCTCCTTCCAATTCGCTGCAAGCCGCGAGAGCTTGAGCTTCTGCTGCTGCTTTATCGTCGCCCCAGCCTGCACCTGCTCCTCCCTTGCCTACTGAGATCGCTCCACAATTATTCGTATTAGATGTCAGAGCTACACAATCGTTAGCCCCGCCACTTTGTTGATTGCAGGCAGCTACTGCTGCATCTAGTGCTTCTTTTTCTGTAGCATGATCCCAACTAATACCCGTAGCGTCAGAAGTCGGAGAATAAGCAGTAGCTCCCTGAGTGTTCTGAGCATTAGCACTCTGGGCCAATGCTAAGATAGGAATTGTCAAAGCTGTCACAATAACTAACTTAGAAAAGAGTTTTTTCAGCATATGCAGTTGATATCTCTACAAGGTTAAATTTTGAGGCTCAATAAATATTATAGGATAATATTTATTGATGTCAAAATTTTTTGTAAATGTTTATAATCGCTTAAGTTAAGAGCAAGTTATGTAAAAATAAGTAATATTACGGAGGTCAATTCAGTGACAGATATCCGCCAAATTCTCAGCCAAATCGCGGCGCAAGAAGGGCAACTGCTCGATACCCAATTCCTGGCTCCCTGCGTGCGGGGGGGAAGGGTGCGGACAAGGGTTAGCTCAATGGTTTATACTTTTCAAGCCTCACCGCAAAATTTTGAAGGATGGGCTATTTTTAGACCGATAAATGAGAAAATTGCTGCTGTGCTTGAGGAACCGGGTTTGCCACAAGTGGCAGAGTATTTGCAACTGCTCGTACCGATTCGCTTGCAATTAGCTCGCGTGCTGCAAGGGCAAATTTGGCTGGCATATCCTGTTAACGAGTCTGATGCTAAACAGCGCACGGGTGTTGCTAAACCTGTAGCTGTAAATCTAGTGAGTGAAGGCTCGCAGTTTGAGACAATTGTGGCGCGGTGGGACGGTGATTGTTTGTGGTTTGAAGAAATTGACAGACGCGCCGATCCGCTGCTTGCTGAGCAGTTGAGAAGAGCTTTTAAAAAAATGATTTTACCTGAAGAAGTTTGCTTTAAAGGGATGACGCCGGAAATGCGAACTGTTTACGAATTGGTCTCCCGAAATGTTAAAGATTTAGACCCGAATGTGCAGGCAGAACAGCGCTTGCAGCGGGCTTTGAAGATGGGCGGCGGCGAATTGCGGGATTTTTGCGATCGCGCTGATTATTGGCTGGTTGAATGGACTAGCGGCAGTGGAAAACATCACTCTTCTGCGATCGCCAAAAATGACTTAACAGTAATGAGTGCTGGCATTTGTCTCAGTGGCTTGGACAATGATTTCGACTTGCAGTCATTAGTCGGAGTCGTCGAAAATCGATAAAAATCATCAATTCTATCAACTGTCAACTGTCACAGGTCAACTGTCACAGGTCAACTGTCAACTGTCATGAGTATATTTTTCCACGAACAACTTTACAGAACTTCCGCAGTGATGTCGCAGATCAAAAATTTCCCGGTAACGGTGTGCGGCGCGGGCGCTTTGGGTGCGAATATTGTAGAGAGTCTGGCGCGATCGGGCTTTTGTCAGTTAAAAGTCATCGATCGCGATCGCATCGAAGAACGCAATTTGTCCACTCAACCTTATTATCGATCGGACATCGGCGCATTCAAAGCCAAAATTCTCGCCAACAACCTCTACCGCGCCTTGGGAGTCAGCATTGACGCGCACTCAAAAGAATTAACGCCCGCAACTGCCGATCGGCTGCTTGCCAACAGCGCCGCAGTCATCGATACTTTTGATAACAGTGTCGGGCGGCAATCCGTCAAAGATTACTGTGCGAGTGTCTCCATTCCCTGCGCGCACGTCGGATTAGCTGCGGATTACTCCGAAATAATTTGGAACCAACACTATCGAGTTCCTTCAGCGGCGAATGATGACGTTTGCGATTACCCGCTGGCGAGAAACTTGGTGATGCTGACAGTTTCTGTTGCTTGCGAAGTAATTGTTCGCTTTGCAGCTACCAAAGAACAACAAAATTTAACTTGCACGATCGGAGATTTTGCAGTAAAGCCACTTATATTGTAGAATGTCGGTTGACTGTTGCCAGAAACCCGGTCGAGATTGGATACGTCCATCCCAGAAACCCGGTTTCTCACTCTCAAACAATCGTCAAACTTGCAGAAAACGCTTGAGAAAATTAACAGGGAAAGTATGGTTGGATCGCAGACTTTTTATTATTTAGTAGCAGTTCTCGCCTTATTAGTTTTGACTGGCGCCAATGCAGCCAATTATTCAGCGGGCGCGGGCGACGCAGTTTGCCCCACTAATGATTGCCATGAACCAGCAGTCAGATACCATAAAAGGATTTTAAAACACGGATCGAGAGGGGAAGATGTGAGGAAACTGCAAAAATTGTTGAACGCGCAGGGTTTGTGTCCAGAACCGATCGCACTTGATGGCATTTTTGGCAAAACAACCCTAGATGCAGTGAAGAGATTTCAGCGACAAGCGCACCTTCCTGTAGACGGAATTGTGGGAGGCAAAACTTGGGACAGACTGTTTGCTAGTTCCTAAATTTAAGCATCGGAAAACAACAGTTCCTAAGTTATCTCTGCCAATCATTAATCGCTGCTGTATGTAGTTGCACACAAAGCATATGTTATGCAACTACATACCCATAAATTGCAGTCAAAAATCAATCTGACACTAGATTGCTAATGAATGAAGTTTTAGATTTTTGGTTTGGTCGATCGCACTCTCCAGAGTTTGGCAAAGTCCAAAACAAGTGGTTTGAGAAAGATGCAGACTTTGATGCCCAAGTGCGATCGCGCTTTCTCCCGCAATACGAACGAGCAGCATCCGGTAAACTCGACTTCTGGCAAAATTCCCCAGAAAACTGCCTAGCATTAATCATACTGCTCGATCAATTCCCGCGCAATATGTTTCGCGGAACGCCCCAAGCTTTCGCTACAGACAGCAAAGCCTTAGCCGCCGCCGAATACGCTGTTAATCATAACTTCGACCGCGAATTGCTGACTGTACAAAAATGGTTTATTTATCTGCCTTTTGAACACAGCGAAAACTTAGAAAACCAGCAAAAATCTGTGGAACTATTTCGCCAACTCAGCGGCGATACAGACAGCCAATCAGTCATTGACTACGCCATTCAACATTTAGAAATCATCGAGCGTTTTGGCAGATTTCCGCACCGCAATCAGATTCTAGGACGCGAAACAACTCCAGAAGAAGCAGAGTTTCTGAGACAACCCGGTTCTGCGTTATAGGGCGATCGCAAAATCTTTATGCTAATTAATTAATATGTGTTTCAAACACCAAGAATATATAGATAAACTTTTAATTCAATGCCCACCGCAGGACTATGAACCTAAAGAAATGGCAGCTTTTAGATTTGTATTTGAACCCAAGGATGAACGAGCTGTTAATAACTTTAAACCAGTGCTGATAATAGCTCCGCAGCGCAACCTAAAACCAGACACTGAAGTTACCAGATGCCAAGGTTATGCGCTATCATTGTTTGATACCAGGGAAAATGCGGAAAACCGTTATTTAAAACTAACAAAAAAAAGAAAAAAACTGCGAGATACTCTGGGGACTCACATAGCAGCAGGATCTCTCGACAAGACAGATGGAGTTGTCTCTAAGATAGATGATAACGGTCACTTGAGCCTACATGAATTTGCTACTGCTGATTTAGCAGCAAAATTCGTAATAACATCTTGTTTATTGTAAGGTACAAAAAAATGGAACAATTAATCGGATTTAAACTAAATAAATTTCCTTTATCTCTCAGAAGCATAGTTAATTTAGAGTATTTCGACGGCCCGCTGCTATCGCTTTTTGAGAATGAATACGGCGATAGCTATCTTTATTCTTGGTGCGATGTAGATAATTTGTACAATCGCTGGTTGGTTTTCAGAGTTGCACAGCCAACTCTCAAGCTTTACATAGAGGGACAAGTTTCATTGCACGATTTAATTGTAAATCCTGTTGACGGATTTCTATATTCATTAGATATAGACAATGCTTTAGAGGTGAAAAATACTTATTTAATCCTGCCTGAAAATTTACCGGCAATCTACTTGCCCGAAACTGATTCCTATTACGAACTGTCTGATTTAAATCGCGAAACTGCGGAAGAAGATAGGTTATTACTTTTTCAAGAATTTTCCGGTGAATCTCAACTTAGCAAGGTTTGAAGCTGACTAAACAACCAGATCCCCGACTTTTTGAAAAAGTCGGGATATAATCGATCGCCCTTTGCTCACCCGCGATACTGAACCCGATAAATCCGGTTGTTCGCTTCCTCAGTAAACAGCAAACTCCCGTCAGGTAAAACCAGCAAACCAACCGGCCGGCCCCAAGTTTTCGGGCCCGACGGATCGGTCAGAAAACCAGTCAGAAAATCCTCATAATAACCTTGAGGGCGTCCCGAAGCGGCATTAAAAGGTACAAACACGATTTTATAACCAGTTCCAGCGTTCCGGTTCCAACTGCCGCGAAACGCCACAAACGCCCCGTCCTGGAATCTTTTTGGAAACGTTTTGCCGTCGTAAAACTGAAGTCCCAAAGCCGCCGAATGCGCCTGAAACAGCACGTCCGGCGTCAAGGTTTTAGCGGCTAAATCGGGTCGATCGCTCTTGCCGTTTTTGACGTGGCGCGGGTCGAGCAAATTCGGCTTAAAATAAGCGTAAGGCCAGCCGTAAAACTGACCTTGACGAATTCTGGTTAAGTAATCCGGCACCAAATCATCTCCCAAACCGTCGCGTTCGTTGACTGTCGTGTAGAGTTGATTGGTTTTCGGGTGAAAATCCAATCCTACCGGATTTCGCAAACCGGAAGCGAAAGTTTGCTGGTTCTTGCCGTCCAAATTCATGACTTGCACAGACGCCCTCGGCAGCGGTTCGGCATCGGCGTTAGACTGGGAACCAACTGATACGAAAAGCTGGCGGTTGTTCGGGGAAGCGACAACATTTCGCGTCCAGTGTTGGTTGTAGCCGCCGCCCGGTAAATCGGCAATTTTTTCACCAGTACCTGTTAATTGTTCCTGCCCTTTTGTGTAGGGAAATCGGCGGACTTCAGCGGTATTTCCGAGGAAAAAATAGCGATCGGCAAAAGCCATGCCAAAGGGAATATTTAACCCATTCTGGGCGCTGGCAAAAGTCATTTTCACCTCAGCAACGCCGTCGCCGTTAGCATCGCGCAGCAGCCTGATCCGATTTTGCCGGGTTTCTGTGACCAAAACATCTCCTGTCGGCGTCAAAGCCAGCCATCGGGGAGCGTCTAAATTGTCAGCAAAAACGTTGACGACAAAGCCGGGAGGCACTCGCAGCACTGGCGATGCGGGAATCGGTACTACTTGAGGAGGTTTCGAGGCGCTTTGACTGGCGAAAGGCTGGGGTAAAGCAGTTGCAACAATGCGGATTGGCTGCGGCGAAAGCGGTTTGGTCGGTACAATTTGATTTGTGGTGCGAACATTTGTCAGCGGTACAGGGGAGGGAATTTGCGCCAGCGGACTTGGGACGGGCACAGGAGTAGCTGTGGCATCTGTAGCTCGATCGCACCCAACCAGCGGCAGCAGTAGAATTAGCAACAAGAAACGCAGGTAATACATAGCAGCTATTTCTCAACAATTGCTGGACTATTCTGTTATTCTAACTCCTCTTAAAAAGCTAAGCCACCGCGCGCGGTGGCTTAATTCCGCTTACAGCGGTAACTCTACCAAAGTCCTCTCACAGGAGCCGGACGGGGAGCGGGAGCCGGACGCGGAGCCGGAATTGGAGCGGGAGCCGGAGCCGGACGGGGAATCGGACGAGGAGCGGGAGCCGGACGCATTTCCGGTTCTGGGGCCGGACGCGGTGCTGGGGTGGCGGGACGAACAACCGTTGTGGCTACCACCTTATAGTTGGGGATCACGACGATACTTTCCACCTGAGAGCCGGCTACGCTGGCTCTGACTTTCATTCCCGGTACCAGGCCGAGAATTTTCAGGACGCATTTTTGAATCCTGAGAGTCCTGTACGGCGCGTTTTCTTCGCGAATTGTTACTACGTCGCCAACAATACTTTTGACAAAACCGACAACGGTTTGGGTGTTTGCTGTTGTGGTGGTCTGCGTTTGGGCTATTTCAATTGCAGGGTTAGCCATCGCAGGATGCACTGAGACCGCCGAAATTAGCACCGACAGGGTTGCACCTGTCAATAATTTGATGTTCTGAAGACGCATTGAAACCTCACATTAACTGCTATTCAGGGTCGGGTTTGCTTCCGCTGCGCGAAAATCCCAACCTCTTGACCTAATCCAGTTTAATCCCCGGAGTAGGAAATTTAGGACAATCTCAAAAAAGATTATCGAACAAATATTGAAAGACTCAATTTTACATCATAAGTTCCCGATTTACAACAAGTTCAGCGCTTCGCATCTCTCTCCGTGTTGGCGTGATATATTGAGTTTGTTCGATCGACTGTTGCCGTTTTTTGCGCCCACCTAACTGTTGCTGCACGACCGGGAAACTCTGCCAAAAGACAGATTGTGCTTTCCCGATGCAGCCGCCCCATAGTTTCAATTCTCGATCGCCAGCCTGCCACAGCTAAAAAAATCAAATTAGTGGGAGGTAAAACTCAATCATTTTCTGGCAGGATTTACGCATCAACCGGATTTGTTCGCAAAATCTCTCGCAAGGCGTCACCGCTCCAGGTATAAAAACCAGTTTTTTTTGGTATTAGTGCCTAATTTTTGTGTTGAGTTATATTATCTCCGGTCAATTACGCACAATCAAAAGTTTTGGTTTGATCGTTCGGACTTTAGTCCTCTGATTTGGATGCGGACTAAAGTCCGAACGATCAAACCAATAATGATATTACAACAAGCGATCGCTGGTGGAATTGAAACTAAAAAGTGGGCAGCGCATTTACATTCAAAAAGCCATCTCAAAATTTGTCAATTCTGGTGCAGTTTGCGGAGAATTAGATAGGAACTTTGTAGGAACTGCTGGTGAGGAATTTAGCGAACAAAAAAATGGTAAACAGCAAATTTTTATTTAACAAGTTAATGGTGGCGAGTTTGAGTGCAGCGGCGCTGTCTGTCGCCCTACAGCAGCAGGTGGCTGCCGAACCTGCGGCTAATTCGATTAATAGGGCGATCGCCCAGCAGCGCTCAAAATCCGAGGTAAAATTGCCTGATCTCGCAGCCCCGGAACTGCCGCCCCTAGGCGAAGCATTTCGGTATCTTCCCCAGGAACCAAAAGCTGCGGAAAATCCCCTTGAGGAAGTGCGTTTAGTGCTGAGATTGCGAGAACGCCGCGTCTATGTTTACCGCAAAAATAAGGTGCAAGCGAGTTTCCCGGTGGCTGTGGGGAAAGACGGCTGGGAAACTCCCACGGGCAGCTTTAAAGTCATGCAAATGATTAAAGATCCAGTGTGGGAGCATCCTTGGACAGGAGAACTTGTGCCCGCTGGCCCGGACAATCCGCTGGGCACTAGGTGGATCGGGTTTTGGACGGATGGCAAGAATGTCATCGGTTTTCACGGGACTCCTACTCCAGAGTCGATCGGGCGAGCGGCTTCTCACGGTTGTGTCAGAATGTTCGATAAAGATGCCCAAGCTTTATTTGAGAAAGTCGCAGTGGGCACACCCGTGATAGTCGAGAAGTAATGAGGTTTGTAGTAAAGTAATTAGGTTTGTAGTAAGGACTTTAGTCCTCAGAAAACAAAGGACTAAAGTCCTCACTACAAACCTAGATCGTTCAAATAGATTGCTGGTATTTTTCCAGCAATTCTGGGATGTAATCGTAGCCATCAACACCGATCGCCGGAATGATATTCGAGCGACTTTTCGCCAAAGATTGTTTAAAAGCGTCCGCCCCCATTTGTCCGCGCAAAATTGTCAGCAAACCAGCCGATTGACGCCATTCCATCGCCCCAATTTGCTCCAAAGTATACATCCCCAAACTACCAGCAAATATCGCTTGTTCTAGTTCATTCATCCTGTAATAAGCTTGAGCCAAATAAGCCAAATTCAGGCCTTGCAAATACAAGTCGCCCGAAAATTGGGCAGCTTGCCAACCTTTGACCAAATACTCGATTGCTTCGGCCGGATTTTCCAGGGCGATTTTAGCGATCCCGAGACTGCTGGAACAAAAAGCTTGACTTTGCCTGTCTCCTAATTTCTCCGACAGCAACAAACCTTGCTCCAAATAGCCGATCGCACTTTCATAAACCTCCGGTTCTACCTCCTCCAACTGCCGCGCGTGGAACACCTCACTGTAGCCCAAATTAGCCAGCGCATTCGCCTCACCTTGCCGCTCTCCCGCTTGCCGTGCCATAATTAAAGCCCGTTGACTGTAATTAATCGCTTCCTGATAATTTTTTTGAGCAACATAGTTGCGGCTGATGTGATTGAGATTAGCGACTTCGCAAGCTTTATCTCCTTCCAGACGGGCAATTTCCAGCGATTCCTTGTGCAATAAGATCGATCGCTCGTAGGCCCCCGCCGCCTGCATCGAATAACCCAAAAGCGTCAGAATCCGAGCCTTTGCTTGAGTACCTTCAACTCTACGCAGCGGTTCATCTAAATAATCCAAAGTATGTCGCAGAGCTTTACCGTCAAACGAAGCAAAAATCCCGCCATAAAGCGGAAAGTATTCCCGCTGAGAAAAAGCCCGTAAAATTTGCAGAGTGACTTGAAAACAAGCATTTGCCAACTGCTCCCCGCTCTTGGTAGAATTATTAAATCCACTAGCTAGCTGACTCCAAATTACCGCAAAAGTAATGTAAGTAGAAATCGAAGCTTTTGTTGACACTTTGGAATCATAAACTTGCTTGTCGAACCATGTGGCCAAAGCCCGCTGTAAGCACTGCAAAATAATTGCCAATTCCACCAATGTACCTAATTCTACATTAGACTGCTTGGCTGCCAGTTCAACGATAGAATCACCCCTCGCAATAGTCTGCAAAAGAGCGTGGGGAAACGGACTATTAACATTTTTTGCCCAAAAAGCCCAAGGCCCATTTTGTTCGGGACTCCCAGCGAATCCTAGCTGCTGCGGCTGATAAATCCAGCCCACGAGTTCCGGTTCCAAGCGCTGCCAAGATTCTAAACCTTTAGCAATACCGGCGGTGATTTGCAGCAAATCTCGCTCGGTTTCGGGATTGGTAGTTTGCAGCATTTGTTGGTGCACGGATTTGGACAACTGCTGCAATTGCTCTAAAGTCAGCGGATGTTCTTTATTGGGATCGATTATTTGCAATAATGCCAGGAGGCGGCCGTTGGATTCGGCGGTCAGGATTTGTTGGATGGAGGATGCGATCGCGCGATCGACTCGGTTATCTTTCTGCCAGCGTTCCCATTCTCCTTGGATGGTTTTAAGCGCTCTGAGGCTACGATTTGCCTTGGCTTGTTTGATTTCGTCTTTTTCATTTCTCAGCAGGTTTTCGGTGGCATCGAGGCGTTCGCCGAAACAGCGTTCAAAGATTTCGCCGGTGCCGGTGCCAATGTCTTGCACCAGCATTTGATAGACTTGTTCTTTGGAGCGAATTTGACCTTTGAGGGTGATTTCGACAATTTTATCGATCAGTGCTAGGTAGCGATCGCGCAACGAAGTAGATTCTGGCATAAGTTATTTTTAGTTAATAAATTTTTATTGACACCGCGAGCCGTATTGCAGGCTGCTACTTAATTTTACAGTTCATCTGGATTAATGCCCATTGCTCGCAGGCGATCGGCTAAACGATTTGCTCGATCCCTTTCTGATTCAGCTTGCTGTTTTTCAAATTCAGCACGTTGCCTTTCTGATTCAGCTTGTTGCTTTTCTGATTCAGCACGTTGTCTTTCAATTTCAGCTTGCTGCCTTTCAAACTCGGCTCGTTGGCGTTCCAATTCAGCTCGTTGGCTTTCCAATTGAGCTCGCTGTCTTTCAAATTTTTCAGGAGTCAGAACCAAATTGCCATTAAGATCATACCAGCGCAGCCACAACCTTTGATTTTGGATAAAAGCACCTTCCCATAAACCCAAACTCAACTGTATTTCCGGTATCCAGAATCGAAAACCTGTTAACACTTGTTCGCGGTAACGGTTGCCAATTAAGCGAAATACTCTCAGTTGATTGTTGTATTTGCTAAAAACAAAGTAATAAGGAATTTTGAAAATTCTCTCGTAAACTTGCCATTTAGTCGGCGGTTTGTTTAGTTCGGATTCTGTGAGACCTAAATCTTCATCCTCCGTACCTGGTGACAGAAATTCGATCGCAATTAAAGGACTTACCAGCTCATCCCAAATCACGTAACTTTGGCGCAAGTCTCTGTCTTGGTAAAATCTCGAAACGCCTACAACTAAATACCAGTCGGGTCTTTTGTACCAATTGAGGTGGTTGGAGTCATAGTATAGATTGAGATCGCTGGCCGAAAATACGCGATCGGCTGGATAATTAGGGGGAATGCAGCTATCGCACAAAACTTGTGCTTGCCACTGATGATATTCGTCAGGCAAACCGGGTTCCTCCGGGTCTTCACTGGGTAGATCGTACATCGTCGGCAACGCTTTTGCTTGGGAAGATTGCGAATCTGGTATGTACATTGTTATATGATTAGCATAAAACTACAGTTCATCTGGATTAATGCCCATTGCTCGGAGGCGATCGGCTAAACGATTTGCTCGCTGTGTTTCTAATTCAGCGCGTTGACTTTCTAATTCAGCGCGTTGACTCTCTGATTCAGCGCGTTGACTTTCTAATTCGGCGCGTTGTCTTTCAAATTCTTCGGGAGTCAAAACCCAATCACCACTAGCATCGTACCAACGCAGCCACAACCTCGAAAAACCTTCATAACAACCTTCCCACAAACCAATACCTAACTCTAATTCCGGTATCCAGAAGCGCGAATCGGTTAAATGTTGTTCGCAATAAAGATTGTCAATCAATTGAAATACTCTCAATTGATTCGTGTAGCGACTAAAAACAAAGTAGTAAGTAATCTGCAAAATTTCTTCATAAACTCGCCACTTAGTAGGCGGTTTATTTCGCACTTCTGGTGTGATTCCCAAATCTTCATCTTCAGTTCCAGGTGACAGCAGTTCCACTACTACTAGAGGACTAATATTTTCTTGCCACATCACGTAGCTGAGTCGCAAGTCCTCACCGCGATAAAATCTAGAAGCCCCCAAAACAACGAACCAATCTGGTTTTTTATACCAATTGAGATGATTGGAATCATAGTATAGATTGAGGTCTGTCGCTATAAAGATTTGGTCTAGCGGATAGTTACGAGGGCGGCAGGTTAGGCGCAACAGTTGGGGTTGATAGTCGTGATATTCGTCAGGCAAACCGGGCTCCTCCGGGTCTTCACTGGGTAAATCATACATCGTAGGGAGCAGTTTTGTCTGGGAATGCTGCGAGTCATGTTTGTATGCAGTCATAGGATTACCCTGGCGAGACGGCTTAAGGAGATTGAGGCGGTACGGTAATTAGGACATTATAGCGCGCTGCGATTGCTTTCGGCAAAAAGTTAGTATCCTTTGCACCGGGAATCTTGGCCAAATAACAATCACGAACTGCTAACATAAAACCTTTAATTGCCTCAGGCGAATTTTGAAAGTCTGCATCTATTAGAAAATCGCGCCACTTCCTTTCATCTTCACCATAAATATCGACTAAATGCAATCCTGCTAAATACTCCGCTACGGGGTCAAGTACAAAGCGGACATTCTCTTTGCTAGGAACATTCGTTTGGATGAGGTGGAGTTTTTCTTGGAGATAGTTGAAACGTCTCTCCACATCTTGTGAATGGAATGCAGACAGCGCATTTATGGCATCGTTCATCTTCGTGCTAGTGGGTCGATAAGTGAGTTTCAGGCATTCCCAAGCGAGCAATTTAGCATCTTCGTGAACGGTGATATCTGTCAATTTATTCTCTACCATGTCCCGGTTTAGTTCGTTCAGGTAGGACAGCATTAAATCTGGTATATTTTCAGGCAAGTTACCCGTTTTGTTGCCTTCCATTTTAGCGACTAACACATCGGCATACAGTTTGGCAAATAATACAGTTGTACTTCGGCCTTGAATTCTGATTTCCTCTAAGAGTTTAGCCAAATCGCCGCAGGCATAATGAAATTGCGAACCGTTAAAAAAAATCAATTTCCCTAGCTTGTCTAAGTATTTTTCCATGAAAGCTGATAGTTCCGATCCCTCAATTCGCAACGGATGAAGCGTGTTTTTATTGGCTTTACCCATTGTGGAATCAAGTCGCGAAGTCACAACCAAAGCATTGATCGAAAAATCGGCAGCATTAGGGTCAATTTCCTTTTGGGTTGTTTCTGCCATTTCTGAAAAGTGGTCGGCAATTACTAGGATGCGGCGCTGTTGTAGCAATTTTTGCAGCAGTTCTTCTGCAATCGGGGTGGGATGGTTGGTGATAGATTTTAGTTGACCGCGTATGGCTTCAAAAAAGGGATGTTTGCCTGCGGCGACTTTACTGTCTAGTTCTTCTTCGATCAAGATTGGAATCATCAGGTGTTTGCAGAGGCGTTGGGTTTTATCGGGTTCCATTGCCCAATCGGCAATTTGACAAGCGATGCTAGTTTTGCCGATACCGCCTTCACCCCAGATGAGCAGACAGATTCGCTTTTTGGTAAAAATTGCTGGCAAATCTTGACCTCTAAGTTGAGGTAGTTTTTTGTCGTCTAATTCAAAAGAAACTGGGATGTAAGTGGCGCGGCTTTTGACTGTATTTCGTTGAACAAATTGTTCGCGGACTGTTTCGATGTGGGCCAAAACCCAGGAATCTAGGACTCTGGGACGGTAAATAAAAATACTGATAAAGGTAAGGTCGCGAATTCGCACGGGAGCACCGCCCCATGTTTCAGGTAGTTTAAATTCGTAGGGTTTGAGTGCGTCGTTGATTCGCAGCAGCCATAGGGGACGCAGCCGGAGGATTGCAAACCACAGGGAGGGGAAGAAGATTAGGTAAATTATTGTTGCTGCTACCCATTGATTTTGGCGAATTAAATTGAATAAGTTGGCGTTTTGTTCGGCTTTGAGATTCTTGATATATACACGGAGATTTCCGATTTGTCTCTTTTTGTCTGAGTCTATGTATAAAATAGAATTATCACCTTCAGGTTTAGACTCTTCCAAAATTTTCAAGGCAGATTCTAGGCTTGATACCGCCTGATTTAACTCCGATGGGGTTAGGGTATTTGCCTTTTCTTGAAGGCTAAGAGCAATGTTTTCCAAGGCATCGGGGGCACTGCTACGCACGTTTGCATCGGAATCTTTCAGCAGGGGAATTAGCTGCGGTACAGCAGTTTTAGCTTCTGCACCGATTCTCCCCAAGACATCGCCGGCACTTCTACGCACGTCTGTATCGGAGTCTTTCAGCAAGAGAATTAGCTGCGGCACAGCATTTTTAGCTTCTGCACCGATATTCCCCAAGGTAGAGGCTGCACTTCTACGCACGTCTGCATCAGAGTCTTTCAGCAAGGGAATTAGCTGCGGCACAGCATTTTTAGCTTCTGATAACTCTTGCAATACATACCAATATCTAATAATTTCTTTTAACACGTTGACAGCATTACGGCGTACCTTTACGTCCGAGTCTTTCAATGCTTTGACAAGGGCTGGAATAGCAGGAACACCAATTTCTTTCAGAATCTGGGCAGCACTGCGGCGGACTAGCAAATTCTTATCCTGCAAAGATTCCATCAAAGCGGGGATAGCAGGTTCACCTATTTTTCCTAACTTCTCCATAGCTGCATCAAGTTCCTTTTCATCGTTGCTCTTTAACTGCTTGATTAATGAGTTAATCTCTTGATAACTAGCCTTGGATGTGTTCGGAATTTCAGCCACAGCGCTGCGAATCAACAGCAAAGGCGATGTGAAAGATAAAAACGAGAGGGCAATTACGGCAACTATTTTTTTTTCGGTAGTGCGTCGTCATGGGCCAGAATCCTTGTATTTGATGAGCCGTCTCAGCCATTTGAATAATTGTATCTACATTCTCATCACACTGGTTTCCAGCGTCGGTCGGATTTATCGCATGAGTTTATCCTCATTATCCGGGATTTCGGATTCTCAATCTGCCTAATTCAGCAGTGATAATAGCACCTGACTGGAGTTCTTGTCCGTGAAGTCCGATCGCCCGCAAACAAACTTCTGCTTGCTGTCTAGCCCCTAGATTAACTAAACGGATAATCCCGCAGTGAGGTATCCCTCTGACTATTGCAAGTTCGCCAAAATCTTTGTCTAATGTTACTAGAATACGACCCTCGTTATACGCAGGAGCAAGAATCTCTTCATCGCCTGGATCTTCTGGCCAATCTCCCGTCCATATTGCATCATGCCCAGCAATTTCTAGTTGTTGGCGAGAGCCACCCCAAACACAAGTATCCAAAAGTATTTTCATTTGCTAGTTTCTATCAATAGCGGTTCGACGCGCTCGTGACTAATCAACCGATGAGCATAAACTAGACAAGCCTGAATATCTTCTCTTTCTAGCCAGGAATAGCCTTCGAGAATAGTTTCAGGAGTGTCGCCAGCGGCTAACATTCCTAGAATGTGCTCAACTGCAAGACGGCGACCCCGAATAATCGGTTTTCCGCTAAATATTTGGGGATTTACTGTGATTCTTTCTAAAAGTTTTTGAGCATCCATAATTTGAGGCATAATTAGATAATCACTATTCTATCGTATTTGATGATTTCCGAACCCCTTACTCTCTCAACCAGCAACCCGGTTTTAGCAGCCAAAGGATTAACTCGTCGCTTCGGCGGTTTAGTAGCGGTAAACGATGTATCTTTTACAGTTCAAAAACACGAGATTTTTGGATTGATTGGCCCTAACGGCGCGGGCAAGACTACTCTATTTAATGTCATGACTGGATTGATACCTGCTTCTAGCGGCAATCTGATTTATCAAAATGAAAATATTTCTAAATTGCGACCTTATCAAATTGCGAATAAAGGTATTGCGCGCACTTTTCAAAATATTAGGTTGTTTGGGGAACTTTCTGTTAGTGAAAATGTGGCGATCGCCCGACACATCCACAGTCGCTCTGGAAATCCGGTATTATCGCTACTATCGGGGATTTTCGCCTTACCAGAGTCTAACGCAATGGAGCGCCAAACCCAGCGGAAAGCCAGGGAATTGTTGGATTTGGTCGGTTTGGGCGATCGCGGGGGCGAACAAGCCAAAAACCTGCCTTACGGCGACCAGAGGCGCTTAGAAATTGCCCGCGCCTTAGCCTTAGAACCGACAATATTGCTGTTAGATGAACCAGCGGCGGGGATGAATCCCAGCGAAAAGCACAAGTTAAGTGATTTCATCCGGGAAGTGCGCGCACAATTCAATTTGACTGTAATATTGATCGAGCATCACGTACCGCTGGTGATGGGATTGTGCGATCGAATTGCTGTTTTGCATTTCGGTCAAATGATTGCCTTGGGTGAGCCTGCGATTGTGAGGAATAATCCGGCGGTGATTGAGGCTTATTTGGGAGATGAAAGATGAAAAAAATACAAAATGAAAGGCAACATAGCCCAATTCAAACAAATGAAAACATTCTCTTAGAGCTCAAAAATTTGTGTGTAAATTACGGAGGCATTCAAGCCCTACAAAATGTTAATTTAACGGTAAATGCAGGCGAAGTTGTCAGCCTCATCGGCGCTAACGGTGCGGGGAAAAGTACGACGCTGAGAGCAATTTCTAAAATAGTTAATTTCCGACAAGGACAAATCATCTACAGCGGGCGCGATATTACGCGCCGCCAAGCTCACGAAGTGGTAAAATTGGGAATCGCCCACAGTCCAGAAGGGCGTAGGGTTTTGGCGCAGCAGACGGTGTTGACAAACTTGGAATTAGGGGCGTATATTCGATCGGACTTCGCAGCCATCAAAGCCGATTTAAGCCGCCAATTCGAGATATTTCCGCGCCTAGCAGAAAGACGGACTCAACTGGCGGGAACCCTCAGCGGTGGGGAACAGCAAATGCTGGCGATCGCCCGCGCGCTCATGAGCCGCCCGAAACTGCTATTATTAGACGAGCCTAGTTTAGGGTTAGCACCTGCGATCGTCAAAGAAATTTTTGCGATCATTCAAAACCTGCGCTCCACGGGCGTTACAATCCTGTTAGTCGAACAAAACGCTAATTTGGCGCTCCAAATTGCCGATCGGGCTTACGTACTAGAAGCTGGTAACATTACCATTACAGGTATAGGATCGGATTTGCTAAACGACGAGCGAGTCAGGAGCGCATATTTAGGTTGACTTGGTTAATTTTTGGAATTCTCACCGCTTTTTTTGAAGCCGTAAAAGACGTTTTTAGCAAACAAAACCTGAAAAAAAACGACGAATATGTCGTAGCTTGGTCATTAGCTTTTTTTTCAGCAGTCTTTTTAGCTCCCTTTCTATTTTTTATAGAAATACCTCCATTAAACCCGCAACTCAACCCACAATTTTGGATAGCTTTGTTAATCGGAGCAAGCCTCAACTCAGTTACAGCTATCCTCTACATTAAAGCAATCAAACTGTCGGATTTATCCCTCACCGTGCCGCTGGTAGCTTTGACACCCTTATTCATGCTGCTAACTTCACCGTTAATTGTCGGCGAATATCCCAACTTTTTTGATTGTATTGGAATTTGTTTCATAGTCACCGGCTCCTATCTATTAAACATCAAAGAAAAATCTCAAGGATACCTCGCCCCTTTCAAAGCAATCCTGCAGCAACCAGGGCCAAAATTAATGTTAATCGTCGCATTTCTGTGGAGTATCACCTCAAATTTTGACAAAATAGGCGTGCAACACTCTTCCCCTATTTGTTGGTTATTTTCTTTATTTACGACCATGAGTGTGTTATTGCTGCCAGTTTTACTGCACAAAACCCCTAACCCCAGCCGCAAAATTATGCAGCAGTTACCGATGCTAATCGCCATGGGTTTTGCCAATGGTTTAGGAGTGATTTTTCAGATGCAAGCTTTGACAATGACTTTAGTAGTGCAAGTAATAGCGGTTAAGCGTACCAGCGTATTAATGGGTGTATTGTTCGGTCATTTCATTTTTAAGGAAAAAGATATTCAGCAAAGATTGTTGGGATCGGCTATCATGATTCTGGGAGTTTTCTTTATCACATTATGACTTTTCTAGGTTCGTAGTGAGGACTTTAGTCCTCTCCCAAATCAGAGGAATAAAGTCTTCACTACAAACACTTTTTTCGTGTCATAATTAAGCGAGAGCGTTTGTCTCTAAAGAATTGTTTGATTTGAACTTATTATAGAGGAAAAAATAATGCACAAAATAGCCGCCACACCCGGAGGTTGGAACCCTCAATCAGAAGGAGTAATTTTTATTCAGCAAACCCCAGCACCAATAGTCTTTATTAGTGCTGCTGACACCGACATTCAAACACTCGCGGCCGCCTCATCAAAAATGCCCGCAAACTTCCCGAAAGTGCGCGCCGTAAATCTGCTTCAGTTGCAGCAACAATTAACCATCGACACCTATGCAGAGGAGATTTTAGAACGCGCAGAGGTAATAATTTTAAGGCTGTTAGGCGGGCGTTCTTATTGGTCTTACGGGTTAGAAATTCTGCGAGAAACGGTGCAGAAAAACAACGGCTCGCTGATTGTTATGCCCGGTGAAGACAGTCCCGATCCAGATTTAATCAGTCATTCCAATGTATCGCTGTCAGCAGTAAATGAACTATGGCGCTATTTTACAGAAGGCGGCGTCCTAAATTTTGTTAATGCACTCAAGTTTGCCGCCGATACTTGTTTAAAAACTGCTTACCATCCGCCTCTTCCTCAAACAGTTTCCCGCGTCGGGATTTATGATTGGGGCGGGCTAAAATCCCCCTTAGCAAACAGGAATTTGACAAGTTCTTGCTCCCCCCTTATTAAGGGGGGCTGGGGGGGAGATCCGGGTTTATCACCACAGGCTAAAGTCGGAATTTTATTTTATCGCGCTCATTATTTGTCAGGAAACTTAGCGCCAATCGATGCACTTTGTCAAGCTTTATCAGAGCGAAAGTTAGTACCAGTTCCCGTCTTTGTGTCTTCGCTGCGAGAACCAGATTTGCAAGTGGAATTGCTGGAACATTTTCAATCCAAAGACTCAGAACCAATTCAATTACTCATCAATACAACAAGTTTTGCAGTCTCCGGTTTCAACAGTCCAGAACCGGAACAAAATAGTTTAAACTCCTTAGATGTTCCTATCTTGCAAGCAATCTTCAGTGGCGGCGGTTTAGAACAGTGGGAAACTGAATTACAAGGACTTTCGCCTCGCGATGTGGCGATGAATGTGGCATTACCAGAAGTAGATGGTAAAATCATTACTCGGGCTGTTTCTTTTAAGGCTGTACAAACTTGGAACAGTGAATTAGAAACAGATGTGGTAGGATATGTCGCAGCGGGCGATCGCATTTCATTCGTAGCAGACTTAACGGCGAATTGGGTGAAGATGAAACAAACCCCAGCCGCCAACAGACGCATCGCCATAATTCTCGCCAATTATCCCACTCGCAACGCCCGCTTAGCCAACGGTGTCGGCTTAGATACGCCCGCTAGCTGTGTGGAAATCCTCAAAGCTATGCAGGAAGCCGGTTATCAAGTTGAAAATATCCCGGCTAGCGGTAATGAGTTAATTGAACTTCTGACTTCTGGCGTGACAAATGACCCGGAAGGACGCGAATTGCGGCCTGTCCGTCAATCTTTGGATTTGGCAGAATATGAGAAATATTTTACTACTTTGCCGCCGGAAGTACAAGATGGAATTTCTAAAAGATGGGGATTAGCAGAAAGCCACTTACAAGATTTAATTACTGATAACAAGTCTTTTCCGATTCCGGGTATTCAATTCGGCAATGTATTTGTGGGAATTCAACCATCGCGGGGCTACGAACTCGACCCAGCCTTAAACTATCACGCCCCAGATTTGGAACCTACCCACAATTATCTAGCTTACTATTACTGGCTGCGCGAAAAATTGGGAATTGATGCGATAATTCATGCGGGAAAACACGGCAATTTAGAATGGCTTCCCGGTAAAAGTATCGCCTTGTCTAACAAATGTTATCCCGAAGTAGCATTAGGCGCGATGCCGAATTTTTATCCGTTTATTGTTAACGATCCGGGGGAAGGTGCTCAGGCAAAAAGACGATCGCAAGCGGTGATAATCGACCACCTGACCCCGCCGATGACTCGCGCCGAACTTTACGGGCCCTTGCAGCAGTTGGAGGCCTTAATCGACGAATATTGCGAAGCCCAAAGCTTAGATCCGTCCAGATTACCGATGATTCGCGATCGCATTGTAGCCCTCACCAACCAGGAAAATCTAGATAAAGACTTAGGAATCCAACTCAATAAATCGGAATTTACCGAGTTTATAACCCGCACCGACGGCTATCTTTGCGAACTCAAAGAGTCCCAAATCCGCGACGGATTGCACATTTTTGGGCAATGTCCCCAAGGTAGACAGTTGCGAGATTTGATAATTGCGATCGCCCGCCATCCTAGCAAAAATCGCACAGGCTTAACCCGCTCCCTCGCCAAAGACTTAAACTTAGATTTCGATCCCTTAACTACAGCAGGCGATTTAACCGCAGAATTAGAAGAAAAAGCCGCTGAATTAGTAGACAATTTAATCGAAAACATCCGCGTTCCTCCGCGTCCATCTGCGGTTACAAATCCCGTAATCGGAGAAGCAACCCAACAAGAATTAGATTGGATTGCCAACTATCTTTTACCTTCACTCCTCCAAACAAACCAAGAAATTACCAACCTGTTGCGCGGACTAGATGGGCGACACATCCCCAGCGGCGCATCCGGCGCACCAACCCGCGGCAGACCCGATGTATTGCCAACCGGTCGCAATTTCTACTCAGTAGATATCCGCGCCATTCCCACAGAAACCGCTTGGAGAGTTGGCAGAGTTGCAGCCGAAACTTTGATCGAAAGATACACTCAAGAAAATGGCGAATATCCCAAAACTTTGGGTTTGTCAGTGTGGGGAACATCGACAATGCGGACAGGGGGAGACGACATCGCCGAAGCCTTGGCGCTGATTGGAGTTCAACCAATATGGGATGGGCCTTCGCGACGAGTTGTAGATTTTGAAATCTTGCCAGTTGCTGTTTTGGGGAGGCCGCGCGTTGATGTTACTTTGCGCATTTCTGGCTTTTTTCGCGATGCTTTTGCTAATTTAATTGATTTGTTTGACAGTGCGGTAAAAGCTGTGGCAAATTTAGACGAACCGGCAGAAGATAATCCTTTAGCAGCGCAAGTTAAGCAAGAGATTTTGGATTGGGAATTGGCGGGTTTGAGTCGGGAAGATGCAGAAGTGCGATCGCAATTTCGAGTCTTTGGTTCAAAGCCGGGGGCTTACGGCGCGGGACTTCAAGGCATAATTGAAGCTCAAAACTGGACAGACGATTCTGATTTAGCAAAAGCTTACATTAATTGGAGCAGTTACGCCTATACTTCCTCTAGTTCCTCAAATTTGCCGGGAGATGTAGCAGGAATTCAACAAAGTGAATGGGGATGTTCCGCACCCGAAGCATTTGCACAACGCCTCGGACAAATGCAAATAGTTCTGCAAAACCAAGACAACCGCGAACATGACATCCTCGACTCCGACGATTATTATCAATTCCAAGGCGGAATGACTGCGGCAATTCGGAATTTGCAAGGGAAAAATCCTGAAACCTATTTTGGCGATAACTCAATTCCCGAGAATCCGAAAGTGCGCCAACTGAAAGAAGAAATTGCGCGAGTTTATCGCAGCAGGGCGGTAAATCCGAAATGGATTGAAGGGGCGATGCGCCACGGTTATAAAGGTGCTTTTGAAATTGCCGCAACGGTGGATTTTTTGTTTGCTTATGATGCGACGGCAAATTGTGTAGAAGATTTTATGTATGAAGGAATTGCTGAGGCTTACATTTTTGATGAAAAAGTGCAGGGATTTATTCAGGAAAATAACCCTTGGGCGCTGCGAGATATGGCGGAAAGATTGCTAGAAGCTCGTCAACGGGGATTGTGGCAGAGCGCTAATCAGGATACTCTTGATAAATTGCGATCGATCGCCCTGCAAGCCGAAGCAGTCATCGAATCTCACACAGAAATACGCAATTAACCTCATCAGACCGTTTGCGGTAATATCTACTAATGTTTCGCCAACGGTGAAAGCTATATGATTCGCCGCTACCTTGCTACCCTGAGCACTAACATCTTAAAACGTACCTGCGTCGTAGTCGCTGCGATCGCGCTAACAGCCGGATGTTCCCCCTCCAAGCCGCCCAACACCGCAGCGACATCAAGCCCGATCGCATCATCCGCAGCCCTAGCAGAGCCGCCAACCTCTGTGTTGGCTCAAAACCCCAACAAAACCAGAAAATCCCTCAGCGCTCCCTCCTGCACCCAAAACGACCCATTTGCGGAGTCAGTTAACTTTGCCACCCAAGCTTCTAATTTGGCTCAATCAGCCAATTCAAAAGAAGACTGGGACGAAGTAGCAGGCCTGTGGGTGCAAGCCGTCGCTTGGATGCAAGCGGTTCCCCCCGGCAGTCCCAGGCGGGCGTTTGCTGAGAAAAAAGTCATCGAGTACATGAAAAACCTGGTTTATTCCCAACAGCAAGCGGGCGCAACTCGATCGCTAGCCAGTAATGTCAGTTTCAGCAGCGATTTACTCGACGAACAGCTAGAACTATACCTATCCTACGTTGCAGCCGTCGGGCCGCCAGATGTTTTGATTGTCGGCAGTTCCCGGGCGTTGCAGGGCGTCGATCCCAAACAGCTAAAACAAGCTTTGGCCGCTAACGGGAGTCCGGGTTTAAAGGTATTTAACTTTGCCGTCAACGGCGCAACTGCCCAAGTAGTTGACTTTCAACTGCGGCGGCTTTTGAAGCCGGATTATTTGCCTCAAATGATTGTCTGGGCGGACGGTGTGCGCGCATTTAACAGTGGCCGGGACGATCGCACTTTTAATTCGATCGTCGATTCTCAAGGCAGCCAGCTTTTAGCAGCAGGCATTCGCCCCAAACTCCCGTCTGGTGAACCAAGCGTGATTCCCCAGTGTTACGAATTCCCGCAGCCCTGCGGTGGTGGCGGCGGCGGTGATATTTTCCGCAGAGTTCAGGCAGGAGGCGGGCAACAGGCAGGCCCCACAATAAAATTCCTGTCTGCTGGAACCGACATCTTGCCCGTTGCCTATGATGCAGCGCAGCCGACAACAGTAGCAAGCAGACAAGTCAGCGCACTCGCAAATTCGATCGACTCCAACGGATTCATGCCCCTATCGGCCCGCTACAATCCCAACACCTATTATCAAGAACGCCCCTACGTTTCAGGTATGTACGATCGCGACTACGAAGACTTCAACCTCGGCGGAAAACAAGCAACAGCCTTTAACTCAGTCGTAGCATTTACCAAAACGCGCAAAATCCCCCTAATTTTCGTCAATTTACCCCTCACCAACGACTACTTAGATCCCGCGCGGCTACGGGCAGAACAGCAGTTCCGGCAGCGAATGCAGCAACTCTCGCAGCAAAAAGGCTTCGCTTTCCGCGACTTGTCGCAGCGGTGGCCAGGCCGCAACGACTTTTTTTTCGATCCAAGCCACCTCAACCGTTTTGGGGCGATCGCCGTTTCTCGCCTGCTAGCATCCGATACCAGCATTATCTGGCCGCGCCCCAAATCCCGAATCACCGACGGATGATGCGATTTTAGATTGGCAATTTGCGATTAGGAACGATCGGATAAGGGTTTGGAGCTTTCCTTCTTTGCAGTGCGAGGGGCCCCGCTCGCGGCCATGTCATCCCCGCTCGCGGAGAATCAGTCTAAAATCTCAATAATCTAAAATCTAAAACCTAAAATCTCAAATCGATTCATTGTGCAACTAAAACAAGTAATTATCGCCCACAAAGCCCGAGACATCCTCAGCCAGCGGTGGGCAGAACAATGTGCCCGCCAGTTAGAAAGTCGCGGATGTCAAGTTTTAATGGGCCCCAGCGGCCCAAAAGATAACCCATATCCAGTATTTTTAGCTTCTAGTAACAGCCCTATCGATCTAGCAGTAGTCCTCGGTGGCGACGGTACGGCCCTGGCTGCCGCGCGGAATTTAGCTGCTGACGGCATCCCGATTTTGGCCGTGAATGTGGGGGGACATCTGGGTTTTTTAACCGAGTCTTTTGAGGATTTCCAAAATACTGAGGAGATTTGGGACAGACTAGCCGAAGACAGGTATGCTGTCCAAAAGCGGATGATGTTGCAGGCGACGGTTTTTGAGGGAAACAGAACTAATCTGGAACCGGAGAGCGATCGATTTTTGGCACTGAATGAAATGTGCATTAAGCCAGCTTCTGCCGATCGAATGCCTAGCTGTATTCTCGAAATGGAAGTTGACGGCGAAGTCGTCGATCAATATCAAGGCGACGGCTTAATTGTGGCAACTCCCACCGGTTCAACTTGCTACACCGCCTCCGCCAACGGGCCGATTATCCATCCAGGGATGAATGCGATCGCAGTTACTCCGATTTGCCCTTTAAGCTTATCGAGTCGGGCTGTAGTTTTGCCACCCGGTTCAGTCGTCAGCATTTGGCCCTTAGCAGATTACGAACTCAGCACAAAACTCTGGATGGACGGCATTTTAGCTACAGCAATTTGGCCCGGACAGCGCGTAGACGTGCGGATGGCAGAATGCGAAGCCAAATTTATCATTTTGCGAGAAAACTATTCTTATTACGGCACTTTGAGGGAAAAACTTCAGTGGGCCGGAGCCCGAATTAAGTACAGCAACAATCACCGCAATTAATCCAAATCATCCACCATCAACCACCATTAAACGGTAGGGGCGGGTTTAGCCCTAAAATTGTGAAATCACAAACAATCTACAGGCAAAACCCGCCCTTTCTCCACCATTAAACAGTAGGGGCGGGTTTAGCCCTAAAATTGTGAAATCACAAACAATCTACAGGCAAAACCCGCCCTTTCTCCACCATTAAACGGTAGGGGCGGGTTTAGCCCTAAAATTGTGAAATCACAAACAATCTACAGGCAAAACCCGCCCCCACCCAACGCAAAATCCACAGAGTGCAATATACAGCGGTTCCCGCTGTTATGAGGTACAATTAATAATAATGAAATATCATTATGTAATCAAAGCTAATGAAAGCATATTCACTCGATCTTAGAGAAAAAATAGTGACAGCACATTTAGTAGGCAAAATGTCAATCA
>JANYGO010000059.1 GCA_025362325.1 Cyanobacteriota bacterium
CGATCGTCCCCCATGTACACTACTAACTTGCGTCCGGCTTCGGCGCGAATGGCGACGTTTTCGTGGCGGAAACGGCCTAAAGCTGTGTGTTTGCGGGGGCGGAAGTTGGGATCTTGGGGATCGACTTCTACCATCCAGCCGTATTTTTCGCCGACTAAACCGAATTCTTCACCCGTTGTACCTTTGGCGTAGCCGGTTTGGCCACCGTTGGGTTTGATGTTTTCCTGAACTCCCACGAAGAATAGTTCGCTGCCTTGGAAATTTTCTTCGGCGGAGAGGACCCGGCCCCAAGGGGTTGTGCCGCCGGAACAGTTGTATGCTGTGCCGATGATGCGGTTGCCGAGTCCGTCGCTGTTGACGGTGGCGAAGACTTGGGTGGCTGCGGGGCCGGTTCCTGTGAGATAGTTATTGTCCCCTAGTCTGCTTCCCCATCGGGTGACATCTTTGTATTTATCTGAACGCTGGCTGTTGATTCCGAGGCCGGAAAGTCCGTGAATGCGTCGGTTGAGGGGGTCGCGGGGAATGGCCCCAAAGCGTCCGTCAGCTTGTTTGGTGATGCGGACGATCGAACCACCGAGATTGTACAGGAATTCGCCGAGGGTATCGCGATTTTTTACAGACAAGTCTATACCGAGGACGGCGCGATCGCTCGCTGGAAAAGATGCCACATCTGCCGGAGCTTCGGGCGCCACTTTCGACATCGGGAAAGATATGTACTCGTGGTTAACCCAGAGATACCCGTCATCAGTGCTGCCACGCAGGCCTACAAAGCCCGTGTAATCGTTGTTGTAGCCGAAATAATCTGCCAAATCGGGGAAAACTCGATCGCCCCAACGGAGAATCACATAACGTTCGTATTCCGGTGGCACAACCACATCGTCAACCACGTTGTAGCTGGTTAATTTAGTATCCCCCGACGCACTCATCACAGTGCCGATTCCCCCCGGCGCAGTCGGCATGAAACTCGACAGTTGTTGATAAATTGGCAGCGGGTGGGGCAGTCTTAGAGGAGTGAAAGATGTTGTAACTACAGCTTTGGCATCGCTGGAATTGATACCGAACAGTTTTTGAGTTAGCCTTGGAGCGATCGCAGTAGTAGCTGCACTGCTACCGAAGAAAATTAACAGTTGTCGGCGAGTTATTTTAGACATAAATTCCTTTTCTACCCAACATCCCTAGTCAAACGATTCTTTAGAGAAATTTACTACTGTTAAATTAAGGATAGTTAAACTTCTGGTTAATTAAATTAGGGGAATCTTTTAGTTAAAAACAGGTTAAATAAAAACGTTCGTAGTGCGGACTTTAGTCCCTGACCTATTGCGTATGCAAGTCCGCACTACGAACCGTTTTTATTATGGTAATCGACCGGACATGATATCAATCATCTCGAAAAGCCGGATCGTTTTGTCGGGATGCCGGCCGGCTCGGCCCCGGTACATTAATAATTTGTCCCGGGCCAGAATTTGCGGGCGAGATATTAGAATCTCTGAATCCCAGCAGCAATTTAGCATCTGCAAAATATCTCGTCCACCGTTCGATGCTCGCATCTTTCTGCCACTGGCTGCGGGATACTCTCGATCGCAAAACCGGAACTCTTTGCCGGCTGCGATCGGCTGTAATGACGATCGTAACTTCTGTTACTGCCGGATTTTCTTGAAACGATCGGGCGATCGACAATGCGGCTAAATCTTCCGCCTGCTGCACTAAACTTGCAAAAGATTGACTGTCGTCCGAATCTAGGGTAAGATAGCTGTCCTTAGTTTCTGCTAAAGATACTGATATACTTGCGGCAAAAAAGACCGTTGCTAAAATAAAGGTTGAAAATAAGCGCCGATGCAAACTCATTATTTTTGAAACTAAATGCTGACACTTGTCAATGATAATAAATAACATTTAATCCCAAGTTAAGGTTTGATTAAATTATTCTGTATAATCAGATTCGGCCGAAAATAGGGCAGGTAGGGGCGGGTTTCACCTCAAGCGTTTTGGGTAGCGAAGGAAATCGATAAACCCGCCCCCGCGTTACTGACAAAGCAATTACCAATTACCAATTACCAATTACCAATTACCAATTACCAATTACCAATTACCAATTACCAATGAAATTAACAAAATGCGCGATCGCCCTCGGCAGCAACTTAGGCGACTCCCTGGCCACACTCAAAAGTGCGATCGCAACTCTCAACAATACTCCAGAAATCACAGTAAAATCTCATTCTAGCTGGTATCAAACCGCCCCCGTCGGGCCGCCGCAACCCGATTATATCAATGCCTGTGCCATCCTAGAAGTTGCACTAGAACCCGAACAATTGCTAGCAACTTTATTAGAAATTGAAATAAAATTTAATCGGATTCGCCGCGAAAAATGGGGGCCGAGAACCCTCGACCTGGATTTGCTGTTGTATGATGACTTAATCCTAGATACTCCGACACTGACTTTACCTCACCCTCGGATGACCGAAAGAGCGTTTGTATTAGTACCTTTAGCAGAAATTGCGCCGGATTGGGTGCATCCAGTGACGAAAAGTGCGATCGCACAACTCCTGGAAACGGTAAACTGTTCAGGAGTGGAAAAAATGAAAGTGTAGAAATTGAGCAAAATTCCGGGCTGCGATCGCCTATGATGTCTTAAATCGGTGCCATCAAACATTATTCGCTTCTCGCTTATGTCGATCGGTCAAGAACTACCCCAACTCCTCAAACAGCGCTTGTTCTATAAAGGGCGCAAATTCAACTTTGACGTAGCTAGCCTCCGCCTTCCCAACGGTTCCGAAGGCGAATGGGAATGTATTCGCCACCCCGGCGGAGCACTTGCGGTTCCCGTCACCCCCGAAGGCAAACTCGTCTTGGTGCGACAATACCGCTTCGCCGCCAAAGGGAGGATTTTAGAATTTCCCGCAGGTACAGTCGAAATCAATGAAAGCCCCGCCGAAACTATCAAACGCGAAATCGAAGAAGAAACCGGATATCGCGCCGGAAAATGGCGGGAATTAGGCAAATTTATGCTCGCCCCCGGTTATTCCGATGAAATAATTTATGCTTTTTTAGCACAAGATTTGGAAAAATTGGAAAAGCCCCCAGCACAAGACGATGATGAAGACATGGAGACAGTTTTGTTTACTCCCGAAGAATTAGAAAAAGCGATCTTAGCTGGCGAACCAATTGACGCGAAATCAATTTCTAGCTTTTTCTTGGCGCGTCCATTTTTAACTTCAGCAAACAGTCTTGGACGCACATAATTTATCTATAAGGTGCTCTTCGGCGCACCTTACTTAATGTATATTAGTAAGGTGCGCCGAAGAGCATCCTACGGGAACTGTAAGAAGTTAAAATATAAAAAATGTCTGATTTAATTTTATTTTGGCACCGCCGCGACTTGCGTATTTCTGACAACATCGGATTGGCGGCAGCGCGCCAGCAAAGCCAGAAAGTAGTCGGGATTTTTTGTCTGGATAGCAATATCCTAAATCTCGACGATGTAGCGCCAGCCAGAGTCACCTACATGATCGGCTGCTTGCAAAAACTATCCTCGCGTTACGTCGAATTGGGCAGCCAATTACTGATAATTCAAGATGACCCGATTGTAGGAATACCCAAGTTAGCAACAGCGGTTAATGCTCAAGCAGTCTTTTGGAACTTGGATGTAGAACCCTATGCAAAAAAGCGCGATACATCCGTATCAAACGCCCTCCAACAAGCAGGAATTAAAGTTCAAAATTGCTGGGATCAAATCCTGCACGCGCCGGATGAAATTCGCAGCGGGACAGGACAACCCTACACAGTTTATACCCCGTTTTGGAAAAAATGGAACAGCAAACCCAAAGCCCAACCTGTAGAGACACTGCCGATAACTTATCTGGAATTAATGACTGGATTAACCGCACAAGAACAAGCAATCGCCAACCAAGCAGGTGCCATGGAAACACTGCCAACTGCCTTTAGTTTGGGATTTATTTGGGAAAATCCATTAGTAATAGAACCCGGAGAAGATGCGGCGCGAGCCAAGTTGGAATATTTTTGCGATCGGGCAATTTACCAATATCAAGAACAGCGCAATTTCCCCGCAAATAACGGCACATCCCAACTCAGTGCCGCCCTCAAATTTGGTGCAATAGGCATCCGCACTGTTTGGCAAGCTACCCAGATAGTAATGGACACTTGCCGCAGCGAAGAAGCCTGCACAAGCATCCGCACTTGGCAGCAGGAAATAGCGTGGCGGGAATTTTACCAACACGCCATGTATAACTTCCCAGAATTAGCAGACGGCCCCTACCGTCAAGCATTCAAAGACTTTCCTTGGGAGAACGATGAAAAGCTGTTTCAAGCTTGGTGTAGGGGCAAAACTGGTTATCCGATTATCGATGCGGCAATGCGGCAGTTAAATCAGACAGGTTGGATGCACAATCGCTGCCGCATGATAGTCGCTAGTTTTCTCACCAAAGATTTAATTATTAACTGGCAGTGGGGCGAAAAATACTTCATGCAAAACTTGATAGACGGCGACCTTTCTGCTAACAACGGTGGCTGGCAGTGGAGCGCATCAAGCGGGATGGACCCGAAACCTTTGCGAATATTTAATCCCGCCAGTCAATCTCAAAAATTTGACCCGGAAGGGGAATATATTCGGCAGTGGGTTCCCGAATTGCGCCGAGTAGACACTAAACTTTTGCTAACAGGAAATATTTCGCCTTTAGAACGGCGGCTGCTTCATTATCCCGATCCTATCGTAGACCACAACCAGCAGCAGCGCAAGTTTAAGGAACTTTACAAACAGCAGAAAATAGTTTAAACATATACTATTCTGCATCGGTGCGTCGCTCAAAGATTGTGGATATTATTTTAAGATTTTTGATGGCGACGCACCCTACAGATACTTAAAAATAATGCACAAGTTATAATAAGTTTAAATAAAATCGGAGGTTGAAATGGTAACGCTGCAATTAAGACAAATCAGTGTACCGCCTGGACACAGAGTGCTGTTCCATGATGTCAACTGGCAGGAATTTGAAGCAATTTTAGAAGAGTTGGGAGAACACCGCGCCTCTAGAATAGCTTACAGTCAAGGAACTTTGGAGATTAGGATGCCATTACCAGAACATGAGAAAGCTAAAACGATTATTGGCTATTTAGTGAATATTTTGTTTGAGGAGCTTGAAATTGAGTTTGAACCGTTTGGTTCGACGACTTTTAAGCGAAAGAGTATGTTGCAAGGAATTGAGCCTGATGAATGTTTTTATATTCAAAATTATGCTCGAATGATCGGCAAAAAGCGCATCGACTTAAGTGTCGATCCGCCACCCGATTTAGCAATTGAAGTTGATTTAACTTCTAAAACTCAACTGGATGCTTACGAGGCGTTGGGAGTTCCTGAAATTTGGCGCTATGAAAATAAAAGGCTTCAGATTAATGTGCTTGAAGATGGGAAATATGTTGAATCAGAAATTAGTCCAACATTTCCCAATCTGCCAATTATTGAAGCTATTTCTCAGTATTGCGAAGAAAGTCAAACAGTGGGGACGAGTCAAACTCTCAGATTGTTTCGCAAGTGGGTTAGAGAACAAATCGCGCCTTGAGGACTGAAGTCCTCACTGCAAACTTGACTGTAATTCTTTAACCGGACTTGGTTTTCATCGAGAATATTGGGCCTGAAGCCTCCCCGTTTAGGGGGAAATTAAACAAAATGATTCATTGCTTCAATTTTCTTATATCGACGGAAGAGGTAGCTGTCAACTGTCAACTGTCAACTGTCAACTGATGAAGGCTTTAGTTTCGCTGCTGGGTGATAGAGAGAGAGTAGGGGTGTTGACCTTGAGATCGATCGCCCACAAAAATAACATAAGTCCCTTTGTCCCCATAGCCGGAAAATTCGACATTCCCCGCAGCAGCATTCGCCGGCAGCACGCAGAAACGCCCCCTCGGCCCCTGAATCATCAAACTCGGAGCTCCCGCCGTTTGTACTGCAATCCGCCAGTAAGGCAAGTCCTGCGTTACTTCGATGACTTGGTTCGGCCCTTGGGCGACGAAACCGCAGTCGCCGCTATTGTTCGGGCCGCCGGAGACTCCCGAAACGTTCAGCGGTTCGCGAAATCCCGGAGCAATTTGCAGCGGTTGGCTCCGAAGGGCTCCGGCATCCGCTAAAATCATTGCTAAGGCTAGGGTTACGATCGAGCCAAAGCGTAGTCTGGGGCGATCGCCGGGATAGCATATTTTCATTTTTATCCTTATTTATCCGAAATTTATCGGAACATAATGGCTTCGGTTCTACTTCTTTGACAGTAGAAGATAATGAGGGGTTCCGAACACGCTAATGTGACTCTTATTAATGTGACCGCCCTAAAATGATTAATGTACAGCTAAACTAACTCCAATTTTTTTTATGAATCCTCAAAATAACTTCAATTTGCAGCAAGCGATCGGAGAACTAAAAGCTAAACTAGAGCGATCGCCACTCATAAAACAGAATTCAGACAGCTATCAGGCCGTCGGAACCTTCTACAATCAATTTCTGGACAAGTTTCAAAGACTCCCCAAACCGGGACAGGTGGCAGTCTTTGCCGTCGGAGCGATAATTGTCCTGACAGTCTTCAATAGCATCGTACAGCTAATTTCCGCGCTGATGACTCTTGCCGTTCTCGGAGTGCTAATCTACATAGCGTATAAATTGGCAATTTCTCCTGATTCCTCAAACACTAACGACTAACAATAGGAAATTCTAAATATGGCTAGCCCAACCGCACCCGGTGGCATCAATCAACCCGATCCGTCTTGGCAGACACAATCCCAGCAAATGCCACTGCTGGTTCGCAGGTGTGGCGCTTGGGCCGTTGAAATTTCGTTAATTGCGGCGGGCGCCCTCGTTCCCTTCAGTATCGGGGCATTGGTCAACAAGGAATCTCAAACCGTGCCACTCAATCCCTCGGTAGCAGCAGCATCGGAAACTGTCGCCCGTACTTTGGGCATCCCCGTGCGCGATCGCAACCCCAGAGTCGCACCCCTAACTAATCTATTCTGGTCTGGGGCGCTGCTGGCACCGGCAGTTTTAGCGGCGTGGCAGTTGTTTTTGCTCGCCAGAACCGGTCAAACTCTCCCCAAACGCTGGTTCGGCGTCAAAGTCGTCACAGCGTCGGGTATTCCTCCGGGTTTTCGGCGAGTGCTAATTCGCGAAAGTTTCGGACGCTGGGGAGTGCCTCTGGGCGTCGCTTACGGCATTTGGCGCTTGAGTGGCGCGTTTCCGGATTTAATCATTTTAGGGGGGCTGAGCGCCTTGGCAGTGCTCGCAGATGGCGCGTTTGGATTGCGTTACAAGCGGCAATCGGGACACGATCGCCTCGCGAATACTTTGGTGGTCAATGGTCGATCGCACCAACTGTCTGCCAATCCTATCAAAAGTCAAGAATGGACTGAGGAAGATGCGCAAATTGCAGCTTTGGTTTTGACTCCGGAAGCCAACATGAAAGAAGATCCCAGTCTGTGGAATTGGATTCGCCAACATCCAGGCACAACTTTAGTGATAGTTACTATTGGCAGCGCGGGATTGATTTTAACTTTGTTTGTTGGCACTTTGATCTACACTCAAACTCAAGCAAATATGCGGGATTCTCGGCAGCGGAATGACGAATTATTTGTGGCTTTAGTGAATAAATTGTCTCCGACTTCGGCTAGCGGAACATCGGGGAGGCGATCGGCAATTTTGGCTTTGGGGGCGGTGGAAGACTCCCGCGCCGTACCGCTGCTAGCGGATTTGCTGGCCCAAGAAGACAGCAAGGCCATGCTGGACGCGATCCAGCAAGCTTTAGTCAGTACCGGCCCGAAAGCTTTACCTGACTTGCAGCGGTTGAATCAAGCCCTCAGCAATGACTTGGAATCCCTGCGCTACGGGGGGAAGACTGCCGAACGTGAGTTAGCTGCTACCCGCCAGAGAACAGTGCAAAGGGCGATCGGCAAAATCCTCACAGTGTATAGCAGCCAGCTCAACAGCGCAGATCTGAGCCGCACAGATTTAGGTCAAAGTCCTGCCGGCCCTGGTCAGTTTACATTAGTTTTAGACAAAGTTGACTTGTCAGGAATTAAGCTAAGAAAAACCAATTTAACTAATGCCAGCTTGCAGGGAACTCGCTTTTACGGCACCGGCGAAGACAGGCGTCCGGGTACCTTTGACGATTGGATTTCTGACTTAAGCGAAGCTAATTTTGAAGGAGCAAATTTAACCGGAGCATCTTTGAACAGTGCTGTCATGATCCGCACTACATTTGTGCGCGCTGTCCTGAACAAAGCTAATTTGTCAAGCGGAAATTTGAATGGAGCTAATCTTAGCAACACTCTTTTAATTGGGGCTAATTTGCAGCAAGCAATGTTAAAAGAAGCAAGTTTTACTGGTGCAGATATAGGAAGCGCGAATTTTTCGGGAGCAAATTTGGAAAGTGCACGTTTAGGCAAAGTCAAGGCTCAAGGCACTCAGTTGTCCTTGACAAATTTGTCTAAATCGGAATGGCAAGGTGCTGATTTATCGGGTGCTGATTTGAGCGGTGCCAACTTACAAAATGCCGATTTGAGTTCGGCTAAACTCGCCAGCGCGAATTTAAAAGATGCTCGATTGCAAGATGCTAATTTGCAGAATGCGGACGTGAGTTCGGTTGATTTTAGGGGCGCGAATTTAGCGGGCGCGAATTTTCAAGGCGCTGTGTTTCTCGGGAAGGCGGCTTCCGAGCAATTTATTCAAAGTCCTGCCGGTAGCAAATCGGGTCGATTCCAAGGAGTTAATTTTGCCGAGGCTAAGAATTTAGATCAAAGTCAAATTGCTTACATTTGTTTGCAAGGGGGGAGTCATCCGAAGTGCCCGCCGAAAAAATAAGAGTTGGTTCGATCGTTCGAGATGCAATATCGTAGGGTGTGGCGCCATTTTTAATCTCTAGCATTCAATCGTAAATCTCATGGCGACGCACCTTACACATGAGTAGAGCAAGCAAGCCCAAAAATTATATCAATTTAAAAAATCCTTGCTACAATACTCTTAGTTGAGTTTGTTTACTCAACTATTATCCTTGGTGCGTCGCTCGCTCAATTTTCTGTCTTTTTTTTGGTACGAGGGATGGCGACACACCCTACCAATTTCTCAAGTCCTTACTACGAACCAGGATGCGGACTAAAGTCCTCACTACGAACCAGGAGATTACGCAATAGCATCGGCACCGACAAGATTCTCGAATTGCGCCAATAGCATTCCATCAGCATTATTTGCTACGCCAAAAATTATAGGTAACTGACCTGTTTCGGCGAGCACTTGTCTCACTTCTCGGTTAGATACATCGGCTAGATTTTTGTTATTGAGAATGGCATTAACGGCAGCGATACCGACACCTTGACCAACTGCGGCGTTAAATTCCACAATTCGGCCGACAGAACAGGCAAATCCTTCAAATCCAGAACAGGGACTGACAACTGCCAGGTTAGGAACGTTTTTTATCAATGCGTGGCGGATGCCAATATTGAAGGTAGGCTGTTTGAAACTCAGACTTTTAAACCACCCTCGACTGTTGGCTTTCGCGCCAATACCCGGGATGCCTCCGCGCACATCAAAATGATAGCTAAATGTTGCCAGTGCCTCATTAGCCGGTACGCCACCAAGCAGCATTTGTGCACCTGTTAAAGGCTCTACAACTCCCGTCACATTCCCGGCGTGTCTGATATAAATTTCTGAGGCAGAAGTAACAGAAGTAGCCCCCAAACTCCTCAGCCAAGTTGCCACAAATAACATCTCTTTTTGCATATTTGCCGTGGGTTTGCTGCCGCTTCTGGCTAAGGCTTCTGCTTCGCTGGCGGTGACTGCAAATAACAGCGCATTCCACGAAAGTCTTTGATCGGGAAGTATGGCGATATTTCCCTCATCTAAAACTATGCCAGTTTCAGGAAAAGATAGCTTTCTTCCTCTAAAGGAGTGGTATGCTACGGACAGAGCGGGCGATCGCACATCGATGTAATCGTTACCAGCCCACAGTGTTTTGAGATTTCCTTTGGTGTCGATCATTTCGAGTCGGAGTTCTTCTGCTAGTTTGGCATCCTTGCCGGCCGCGTACAGCAAAAAATTTTGAGCCTCAAAATCTGCAAGGTTTGTGAAGCGTTTTAGATAAATATAATCGAGTTCTTTTAGTCTTCTGACACTGAGTCCTTGAGTTTCAAAAACAATGGTGACTGGAAGTTCTGAGTTAGGCAAACCAAAGGTTTCAAATCCCTTCAACTTTCTGACACCTGCTGCTTGAGCTAATTCGCCATTAACAGTGGCATCAATAAATTGCTTTCCGGCATAAACTGCGCCTTTAGAGGTGGTGATGCTGGCAATTTTTTGGCCTTCTTTATTGACTGATTTAATTTCTACTTTGCTGAGGAGATCGACCTCAACTTGTAACAGCATTTCTTTTAGGACTGCACTGGATTTGCGGGGGTCAAGGGCGATCGCGGTGACACCGGATTTTTCCAGGAATTCTTGATAGATTGTCGGCGGTGAACCGAAGGTATCTAAATTTAAAGATTGTTGCAGTTCTTGACTTACCTGACTTCTATCTAAATAAGCCAATCCTCCTCTGACTAAATGCCCGCCAATTCCTTCTTGCAAGCTTCCTTTAGACATCAGCAAAACTCGCGGATAAAGCTTTGTCCGGCGACGGTATTCTCGTGCTGCTGAGATAACGGCTAGAACTCCTGGAACTTCATCACCAAAGCAGATGAGATCGTAAGAACGCAGATCCATGAGCATTATTTAATTACCTCTCCCGCCATTTTGTCGATCTGGATCTCAATGTTTGCTGTCAAACTATCTTTTTGTGCCAAATCTAGCCGCATATTTCCGGATTTTTATGATAAATATTAACATATTCCTAGACGCAGAAACGGGTTTTTTCGGGAAGATTATCGGTTGGGGGCGATCGATCGGGCGTGGAAAAATCAGATTGGCGATCGCCCGCAGCGTGGGTCTGTGTCGTACTCTTGACTGCAATTAGGTGATATTATCAGGATCTATCCCCAACTGTCGCAATCGCTGAGCTAGTTGTTCAGAACGTTCAGCTAGGCGATCGGCGCGTTGGGATTCTTGTTGCAAGCGTTGCGCTGATTCTTTCACCTGTTCTTCAGGAGTCAAATAACGTTTACCCTCTGCATCGTACCAATACAACCACTCCCTTGTCACCCCAGAATAATTGCCCCTTTCACAGCCAATTCCCAAACCAATCTCTGGCATCCAAACTAGATTTCCTGGCTGTAACTCATACTTGCCATTGACTAACTTATGCACTTCCAAACGGGGTTTACGGCGGCGGCGAGAAGCATAAATCACGTAATAAAGTACGCCTAAACTTTGATATTCTTCCAATTTTGCGGTATATTCGTTGCGATAAGTTGGGGAAACAACTTCGAGGACAAAAGTTGGCATCACTTTTTCCTCCCACACCGCGTAACTGGGACGCAATTCTTCGTCATAAAACCGTTGCACCCCTAAACTCAAGAAAGCATCAGGCACAATCGGAGGTTTTTCCGGGTGATGGTAAAGACCCATATCTATACCAAAAAACCAGTCCATGCGTTCTGCCCAAAGTATGAGCAATATTGCTTTTAGCAATCCTGGGATTAATTCTTGCAGTTCGTTATCCACTGGTGTTTCATCTGAGTCTGGTAGTTCGTCGGCTGAGGGCCAGTGCGTCGGAAAATTGTAATTTAACATGGCGGCTTTCCTCAAAACTTACTTAAGATTATAGCGTTTAGTTGTTTAGCTATAATTTTGTATTTTGTAAAAATTTTAACGAACCGCGAAGACGCAAAGGACGCGAAGGAAGATAGATTAAGTTGTGTTCGCTGGCAGTTTTATTGTTTGTCATTACGAGGAACGAAGCAATCCTAGGTCTTGGCGATTTCTTCGTTCTTTGCAATGACACTTGAAGCTGTCGGACACAATCTAAGCTAGTTAATATGAAATAATTTTGGTAAAGTATTCGGCTGAGAGTTGCGCGATCGACTATACTAAGCGAATCATTCGGTTCTAATGGGGAGCAGCCATTAGAGGAAACGGGGAAAGTTCGGTGTAAGTCCGGCGCTGTCCCGCAACTGTAATGAAAGCCATGTCGCTTTCTGAGTCAGGATGCCCGCCGATGTGTTTGTTTACATAGTCTCATCTGCGAGGTTCAGCGTGAAGGCCAGAAATCGGAAATTAGTCAGCCTGGGATTGATGGCTGGCTTGAGTTGTTATATTGTCCTCGGTTCGGCAACGCCTGCCGCAGCTATGCACATTTCGGAAGGTTTTTTGCCGGTGCAATGGGCGGCGTTTTGGTGGATAGTGGCGTTACCTTTTTTTGCCTTTGGTTTGCGATCGATCGCCCTAATTACCAAAGAACACCCGGAACTTAAATTATTGCTTGCTTTGGCGGGTGCGTTTACTTTTGTGCTTTCTGCTTTAAAAATTCCTTCGGTAACAGGGAGTTGTTCTCACCCGACGGGTACGGGTTTGGGTGCGATTTTGTTCGGCCCTTCGGTGATGGCTGTACTGGGGGCTTTAGTGCTGTTGTTTCAAACGTTACTGTTAGCGCACGGCGGCTTGACAACGTTGGGAGCAAATATGTTTTCGATGGCAATTGTTGGCCCTTTTGCTGCGTATTTTGTCTATCATTTGCTGTTGCGAACTGGTAGTCAGCGGGCGGCAATTTTTTGTGCTTCGGCTTTGGCAGATTTGCTGACTTATGTGATGACTTCGATTCAATTA
Source organism: Cyanobacteriota bacterium (assembly GCA_025362325.1). Classification (GTDB taxonomy): domain Bacteria; phylum Cyanobacteriota; class Cyanobacteriia; order Cyanobacteriales; family Microcoleaceae; genus Microcoleus. The sequence continues at coordinate 12,743 of JANYGO010000059.1, forward strand.
GCATTGGCTTTTCCCGCAGCAAGCGGCGGCTTTATGGCTTCGTTTCTCAAGTTTGCTGGTATCTTTGCTATCACTCAAGTACCTCTGGCAATCAGTGAGGGATTACTGACTGTATTGGTGTGGAATTGGCTACATTCTTACGGAAAGCCGGAGTTGGAAACTTTGAAATTATTGAGACAGGAGTCATAAACTGTGAATCAAAAACCTACAAAAAATCAGCAAGCTAGCTCGCGTCAAAATTGGTTATTGGCGGTTGCTGTGGTTGTTCTTGCTGTTATTCCCCTAGTTTTTGTCCGGGGTGAATACGGCGGTTCCGATGACCAAGCTAAGAAAGCAATTACGGAAATTCAACCGAGTTATAAGCCTTGGTTCAATCATTTGTTTGAACCTGCTAGCGGAGAAATTGCTAGTCTATTATTTGCGTCTCAAGCGGCGCTGGGGGCGGGCGTAGTTGGCTACGTGATTGGGTTGTATAAAGGCCGATCGCAATCTCGGCAACAATCTGATAACAAATCCTCGGAATGAACCATCAGATTGATAGTCTGGCTTATACAAATCGCTTGCGGGGGTTGCCGCCAACTCACAAGTTATCTTTTGCGATCGCCCTATTAATCCTGTCTCTAGTTTCCCATGTAGCGGTACAGTTGTCGATCGCCCTATGGTTGACAATCTGGATCGTCGTTTATGCGGGAATTCCGGCGAAACTCTATCTGCGGTTGCTCTGGCTACCGCTGGTGTTTTTGCTGACGAGTTTGCCTGCGTTGGCGATGGGTGCGGTTGCGGGCGATCGAATCCCGGCAATTCAGTGGGATATTTGGCAAGGTTGGGGAATTAGCATCGGCACTTTTTATCTCTATGTGAGTCGCACTGGCATATACCAAGTGAGCTTGCTGTTTGCCCGCGCCTTCGCATCCACAAGCTGTATGTACTTCATCCTGTTGACAGTACCATTTACCGAAATATTGCAAATTCTGAGACAATTACGCTGTCCAGAATTAGTCACAGAACTGCTATTACTAATGTACCGCTTTATTTTTAGCTTATTGGCGATCGCCGACGAACTTTGGACAGCCCAAAACTCCCGCTGCGGCTACCGCACTTGGAAGCGGGGAATGCACAGTTTAGGCATTTTAATCGGTCAATTGCTGCTGCGAACTTTAGAAAACTACCGTCAAGTTTCCCTGACTTTAGCCTCGCGCGGCTTCAACGGAGAACTCCGCGTTTGGAACTCCTACCCTTACAAACCCTCGCGCAGATATACATTTGAAGCCGTGTTTGGCTGCACGGTTTTAACCCTGTTAAGTATTTTAAGAACAATCGGCGGTTGAAACCGCGTCTATACAGAATCGGCGGTTGAAACCGCGGCTATACAGACAAAACCTGCCGACGCAGGTTGAAGAATCGGCGGTTGAAACCGCGTCTATACAGACAAAACCTGCCTCCGCAGGTTAAAGAATCGGCGGTTAAAACCATCTTATTTTCTTCAGTCCGCGTCGGCGGACATTGTTTGTGTAGACGCGGTTTCAACCGCCGTATCATCTCGGACATTGTTTGTATAAACGTGGTTTCAACCGCCGTATCATCTCGGACATCCTTTGTGTAGATGCGGTTTCAACCGCCGTCTCATCTTTGTGACAAAACCATAATATGACTTTTATGAACTAAACCAATGAATTTTATGAATTGACCTTACTAGAAATCTATTGAATAATAGCAATCAATAGCTACTCAATAGGAATCATAT
>JANYGO010000087.1 GCA_025362325.1 Cyanobacteriota bacterium
CGGACGATCGCTACGGCAAGTGTCAATTTAACGAAAAATTGTATAAGCAACTACAATCTACTTTACCCGACAGCGAAGGTCAGAAGTTAAACGAATTTCTCACGATCAGAACTTGCAGCCAGTTATTGAACTTTTTAGTAGTAGAGAGTCCGGCGCGGCCCAACCACTTTGTGTTTATCGACCTGATCTCAAACCTCGGGCCCACGCAAACCACAGGTTTGCTGCTGAAAATCGTGCTAATTTGCGGCAAAGTCAAGCCCTACCTAGAAAAGCGGCTGGCAATTTTGTTCGGTCACTACGAATTCTGTACCCGAGAAAGCTTGGTGTGGTTAGTCAAAGCCCTAGAAAACCTGAATCTAGCTTTGAGTACCAATTTTGGCAAAGTAGACATATCCTTCCTGCGGTAGCGGGCGGCGCGGCAACTTTAGGAGGGTTCCAGCTTGCCAAAACATCACAGGTAGAAATCGGCTGTCGGAATACCCTAAAAGTTTCACATTTAATTGTGGCGACCTAATTAACTGCTGAAAGCTACTCAAAAGACGCTATTCTGTGTTAAAATACAAACTGTGAATCAGATTCGGTTGCAGGCTTTGTTCATTGCTACAGAATTGTCTAAAAACTTGCCCTTCTGTATCGGCAGGGAACTCTCCGAAACTGAAATCTTCGCACTGTCTAAATTTTGGAGTTATTCCTCATGTCGATATACGTCGGTAACTTATCCTATCAAGTTACCCAAGAAGACATCACCACCGTCTTCGCCGAATACGGAACCGTTAAGCGAGTACATCTACCTACCGACAGAGAAACCAGTCGCCCCCGCGGCTTTGGTTTTGTAGAAATGTCAACAGATGCCGAAGAAGATGCAGCAATTGCTGCTCTCGACGGAGCAGAGTGGATGGGTCGCGACCTCAAAGTCAACAAAGCCAAGCCTCGCGAAGATGAAGGCGGCCGGGGCGGCGGCAGCCGGGGCGGCGGCGGCCCAGGCAAATTTGCTCGCGGCGGCGGCGGTGGCGGCGGTGGCGGCGGCGGCGGACGTTATTAATTTCCTAATTAATTTCCGAGGATAAAGATTTGAGATTGGAGAGCTGAAATTGGGGATCGAAGCCTTTTGGCTGCGAACTCTAGCTTTGAACCACCGTCCGAACCATTTCCGGCCCGGTTGCTCCCAACCCCTGCTCTTCAAGTTTCCCCCTCTACCTCCGTAAATATACCAAAAAGCCACGGGCCTAACCCTTGGCTTTTTGGTATGAAGATATGAGGGTTTGAGTCAGAAACAATCTGGACGCAGCGCTGCGAGTGCCATCAGATTTTAATCATCAGGTTCGATGCTGCTGCTCAATCCGTGATTGTTGAGCGTTTCAGCGTAAAACTCAGCGTGTTCGAGAGCGCAAACAATCACCAGTCCCATTCCGTTAGTGTGGGCTTCCATCATCACATTCACAGCCTGTGGCTGAGTCAGACTGGGTACTGTCGCCATCAAAGTCTGCACCACGTACTCCATAGGGTTGAAATCATCATTGTGCAGCAGAACGCGGTAGCGCGGTGCCAGCTTGCGGACTGTAGAACGCTTTTCAATAATTTCGACAGACACTAATCTATACCTCCTGACTTGTAGGATGTTAAAATTTGTCAATAATCTTGAGCCGGATTGCTCCGCTGTGCAAGAGTATCTCACTTTCAGTTATTTTATTGAAATCTCCAAATTCAGACAAGGCAGCCGCCCAAGAGCGATCGCCAGTTGTGAACCCAACACCCAACCCAGAGGGCGGTATCCTCCGACTGTAGCCACAACCTTTCTCGCGCCATAATTAGAAAGGCGAGATCGGTTAAAAATAAAAAACTACTACCTGTTGAGTCTCCAGAACTGACGGCATCTTATATGAAACGTAAACCTAACTCCTACAACGACAGATTCAGCGACGAGGCACCCCGGGGAGACGAAGACTCCGGCTCATTTGGCGGACAGTCGCGGCGCCAACCTCAGTCCGGTAAACCCTCTTTCCTCAATTCGGCCACCATCGGGATTTTAACAGCCGTTTTTATTTTGGGAATTGGGATCGGCATTGCCTTTAGCTCCACAGCTACAATTAGCCCAGAAAACGTAGCATCGCGCGAATTTATCGATCGCAGCGCCCCGAACCCCGAACTTTGCGTGCAGTTTGGAGCCAGCGCGATGGTGACAGATATGCGCCTCTACGTCACCCTCAACCCCTTCAACGTGTACATCTCGCAGCCGAGTATGCGCCCCGGATGCGTGCTGCGAACCAATAACTGGGCAATTCTCGAACAAAGAAAACTGATCGACCAAAACCAAGTGCGAGAGTGTAAAAATCGCATGAACACCTTTGGCTTCACCGGCGCCCTGGAAAGTCAACCACAAATTAACTGTATCTACCAAAACGACGGCGCTAAAAACCTGTTTCTCAACCAACCGGGTTCGGGAGTTCCAGCGACTGAAAGTCAAAATTTCTAAATTGCCGCTCAGCAGATGTTGAAGGAAGAGGGAAGAGGGAAAAGTTCCTGATTCCGTCTTCCTTCAACATCTGCCTCTATGCGTTACAATCCCGTACATTGCTGCTTACCAGAAAGAATTGGTTTAAAGCCTCCACCCTTCTAGGCAGAAATTAAAACAAGACTATTCATTACTCGAATCCTCGGACTTCCAGGTAGAGCTCGCCCTCAAGCGGTCATCTGTCAACTGTCAACGAACTTCCTTTAACATCAAAAACCCAACTCAGGGAAATCTTCAGTTAACTGAACTTGCACAATTTGGCCAGGTTGAATAGTAGCAGGTTGAGGAGCAGCGACGTAAGTTGTAGCAACACCTGCGGCCGCTCCAGCCAGCAAACCGATGCCAGAAAAGCCGCTCAGCAAGAACAAAGCTAAGCCGCCAATGCCACTATTGCGAAACACACTGCGATCGCTCGGCTGGGGCCGGCGGCCTCCCAGCGGCTGCGAGCTAGCCAAGAGAGGGATATTGCGGCCGTTGAGACTAATCGCTTCCACCACAAATTTACTGCCGAGGTTAGTAGTTTCAAAGCGGCCGATGACCGGCGTATTCGCAGGTACGATCGTATTGCCGCGACTGTCGAGAATTCCCGCTTGCAACAGCAACACTTCCTGCCGGCTGGGTTTCACTTGCAGGCGCTTCCGGCCGATCGCCCGGGTACAACAAACTCAGCTTTGCGCCCGCAGGTAACAACACATTCGCCCCAGTCGCGGCTTGCAAAGCAGGATTCTAGCGATCGCCCGGAAGCGGTTCGCCAAAGGTGAGAGTCCGCTGTTGGGGTGCAGCAGCAGCCGTAATTTGAGGAGCTAGGCGGGGTACAGCAGCAGCTCGTACACCACGACGTTCATCAAGGCGAACATTGACTAAAGGCACTGTTAGCGGTCGAATTTGGTCATTCTCCGGGGTCTGCCGCGCCGAATTTGTAGGGGGATTCGAGGAAGCAAGAGACTCACGTCGATCGACCTCTGCTGCACCAGTTGAGTTAGCATCTGTTAGCGGTTGATTTTGCGGTAGTGCTATTGCAGGCTGGGCTTGCATTTCGGGAGTTTCCACGGCACTAGGTGCGATCGGCGAATGCAACACCCAGCGATTTTCTGCCACTTTTTGGAATTGAATTTGTTCACCGTTGAAAACCACTCCCGGAGCCAAGTTTACCAAAATTCTCGCGCTTCCTGATTCGAGTTGAGTCACGCCCACAGAACGCACAGGGCCTTGCGGGTATAGCTGACTGGCATCTACTCCGATCTCGGTATTGGGCAAATCCACAGCAATTTGAGACGGGTTGAGTAGAGAATAGGTGGGATTTGTGCCATCTGGGAGAGTAATTTCTAGCTGATTTGTGGCGGGATCGAACTGCCAACTTGTGACTGTAGAAGCATTTGCTGGTTGCTGTGTTATTTGCAGTGTCGCACCTGCGGTGGCGGTGACGGCTACACTCAGACCGATCGACACAGAGCCTAACAATGAGCGTAAAATACACTTAACACTCAATTTTTGTAAGTCGGCCCCAAATTTCGGCGGTAATTTTTGGTATTGCATGGCTGCTGCGTGAAAACTTAGAATTTAACTAGCTTTGAGGATAATTTTTTTTTGGTAGAGGTGTTGCGGGCGATTCCTGCTCGGGGTAGCTGCGCGCGATCGTTAAGGCAAGCGCGGCTTGACGCTGAAAGTTTAGCATTAATTGGTAATTTCGGAACGGTCATTTAAAACATTTTGCCTGATGCCAACAGACACGCATTCATGATTCTTTTCTTTTGCTTCCCCTTCAACTAGAATAAGTGCGCCACAAACACCCGAAGAAAAACTGGTAGTAGTTACCCGAAGTAGGAGTAATTAACACGAAAAAATTAACTGAATGGAAATTACAATAATCGCACAGTTAGGTTCGTAGTAAGGACTTTAGTCCGCATAATTAAAAAACTAAAGTCCTCACTCCACACCTTTTTGATACCAATTTTAAAAAATCTTGCTACAGTTATAAATTCTATAGGAATTATCAGTGCTAAGCATATAGCCTTTATCAAAAAGTTTCGCGGATATTATTTACCTACAAAACTTGATAATAAAGGGTTTCAGCCTAGATACGTTACCTGGTAAACGCTATAATTCGCCGCCGAACCAGGCAAAGCCGTTTCCCTAAAGATGAGATTCTCTAGTTGCGTTAGTAGCAAGATTTTTCATGATTGGCATGAGATTTGTATTACCGGGAAAGAGTCACGAAATCCAGAGCAGTAATCGCATTGTTAGCCCCAAAAACATTAGCTAAAATTTCCCTAGTGGCGGCAACTTGCAGGACATAACCGTTCG
>JANYGO010000100.1 GCA_025362325.1 Cyanobacteriota bacterium
GCCCGATCGCAAATTTTACTTGCCATTGAGCAACATTGAAATCCCGTCATTTATACTCGTGCTGCTGATTAGCCTCGGTGCAGGATTTGGTGTGTGGATGTCGGTATGGGCGATCGCACAACTCAAGAAAATCCTACCTAAAATCAAGCAGCGGCTGCCTTTCAGTTGACCTGTGACAGTTGACCTGTGACAGTTGACAGCAAGATTAGTAGGGTGTGTCGCGATCAAAAATCTATCAAAAAAATTGACTTTTCTCATAGCGACGCACCTCACAAAGCCCTTAAAACGCAAATCTGCTGCAATTGCCGATCGCACTATAAATTACAAAAAAACCAATTCCTGTAGGGGCCGTGCCAAAAATGCCCGCCCCGATTCATGTATAGCAACCGCCACATCGGTGAGGACATAAATAACCGGAATGAATAGAGCCGATAGCCGTACTGCATCAATGATTTGATTCGGGTTATGCAACTGTCAACTGTCGAGCGGTCAACTGTCAACTGCTATAACAAACCGCATCAACTATTCCCCTCTTGGCCATAGGCTTGCCAAGCCAAATCCACCAACCCGTTCATAATCGCCACAGCCACCACCGCCGAACCCTTGCGCCCCTCAATCCGAATGTGAGGAACCATCGAATCGTGCAGTCGCGACTTCGCCACGTCAACCCCGACAAACCCAGAAGGAGTCCCAATCACCAAAGCCGGCCGAATTTCCTCAGCCTCAATCAAATCCACCAGCGCCGACAAAGCAGTTTGAGCCTCGCCAACCACAAAAATCCCTTCAGGATAGCGTCTTGCCAAAGTTTCAATCCCCCAAGCAGCCCGCGTTCGTTCCTTTTGAGGGCGCGTCAAAGCCTCCATCGAACAGTAAACCGGATTAGCAAAGGTACTCTGGATCAGCGGCGTAATGCCCACCTGCACCATCGGCACATCTACCACGATCGTAGTTCGAGCAGCCAAAGCAGCCGCCCCAGCTTGCAAAGCCTGATCGGAAAAACTAATTAAAGACTTGTACTCAAAATCAGCAGTCGCATAGATCACACGGCGGACTATTTCGTACTCCGCCGCAGAAAAACTGTGGTCGCCAATTTCGTTATCGATTAATCCCAGACTCTGGGCATCGCTTACGTGCCATTCCATTTGTTGGATAGCTGTCGCCTGTGAATTGTTAGGTATCAGCTTACCAGCTTTTAGTCATATACAGAAGGAAGAAGGAAGAAGGAAGAAGGAAGAAGTGAAGACGGAAGACGGAAGAAGCAGTCTAATCAAGGGTTTCAGAAATTACCCAGGCTGTCTAGAAACCTGGTTTTTCCACAGCAATACTTGATTCTGGCCCGCAGATTCTCGTGAAAAATCAGCTTTCTAAGAGTCGCCACCCGATCGCGAACTAAACCTCAACAGCCCGCCCTGCCAACTGCCAACTGCCAACTGCCAACTGCCAACTGCCAACTGTCAACTGACTCCTAAAAACTAATTTTCCTCTGAAGGAGACTTGCCCAATACTGGAGTCAAGAATGCCACCAAAGCCCCGATCGCAAAACCGGCCACATTCCGAGCCAAAGGCAACCACTCCGAAGTCCGAGTCACCACAGGCCCAACTCCGAAGGCCAGAAACAAAATGCCCCACAGCGGCGAAAAAATCAGCGCCCACTGCCAAGCCACACCCTGTCCCGGTTTCCGCGGCTGAGCCGCAAACCCGCAGATCACACCGCCAACGATCGAACTAATTAACGTCAGCACCCACTGTTCCCTCGGCAAACCAGGAACCACATTGCACCCGCCCTGACGCAAACAGCCTTGTATCGACTCCAAAGATTCAATAATCGATCGATCTTCCCCATTGTCCCGCACAAAAAATTGATTACCGTAGCGGGTTTGCAGTTCCACCCAAAAAGTACGCGGCAGCAGTGGATACAGCGAGTCGCCGACATTAAAATTGAGCAAATTGCCACCGCGGGGGTCAGCAACTAGCAATACACTCTTTTTATCTAAGCCCCAATAACTTTTCACAGCCAAACCGGGCGTGCGATCGTACTGAGTCAGCACTCGCAGCTTCCAACCGGTTTCGGCTTCAAAGGCGTTTAATTTTTTTGCCAAATCCTCTTCTTCAATATCCGTAAGGGCTTTAGCCAAATCAATGATTGGTGTCTGAACTTGGGGCAACAAATCGGGATTGTTGAAAGCGTGGGCCGCAGGTGCGATCGCCCACACCCACAAAGCCAGAAAAAATGCAGCAGCAGATGCTAGGAATTTGCGCGGGAAAAGCTGTGACATAGGAACTTCTAATTCGGGTCTTAATTGTGAATCTTAGCTGGCGGTCTTAACCAGAGGATAAGAGAAAACTCATATTTCTTTACAATTATTTACTTTACAGGAAGCCGAGAGCAAGGGGAAGGGTTCGGGGAAGAAAGTTTGCGATCGGGGAAGAAGCTGACAATTAACTGTAGAAGGCGCGACCCAGGGCCAACCATCGTTAAACAAGAGCTCGATTTTTTAACGGGTGAGTATCTTGGGTTGTTTAGATCCTTCTATTTTCATCTGGCGGGCGATCGCAGTTCCGTTAATCGATCGGGGCTTAGGATGGGGGTCTAGAAACCGGGTTTTTTTACGAGAATACTTTACTGCCAGCAGCAGATTAGGTAAAAAACCCGGTTTCTTTGGTAGGAGTGCGTCCAGGACTATTGATCGTAATTCAAGCCGATCGTAATAGAGAGAGAGAATGAGAGTGTGTGCGATCGGTTATTTAAGTATTTTCCTGCCTGAAAAAACTTACATTCATAAATATTTAGCATAAATTTAAAAACTATCAGTAAATCTACGGAAATAAAACAAACTAGCAATACACACAAAAACTCTAGAATTCTGTATTTTCCCGAATATCTTTATCCTTGAGTCTATCCAATAATAACGATGAGTAACAGAGCGATAATGATTTAAAAGAAATTAACCATTTCTCAAGGAGTGTCCAGAGTGCCTTTAACCGACCCGATTAGAGAACCTTTAACAGAAGTGGAATCCTTAATTCCCGGACTTGCCTCACAACTGCCGGGAATTCAGACTAACAAAACCTTATTATATCAAACTCCCGGCTCTTCTGAAAACTCCGAACAACCTAACTTAATAGCAACCGCAAAACCGCCCAAATCCGAATTCAGTCGAGCCGAAACCGATGCTTTTATTACTAACAAAGCCTCCGATATTAACAGCATACCTTCTGCCAACACCAGCGAGCCCAGAACTAACAGCAACCCCAGAGATGCAGCAAATTCTGAAATTGACCCCCTAATTGGTAAACTCGACTCCGACTCAGCAGACCCCCACCAACCCGAATCCAATAACCTCACCCGTTATAACTACATCAACAACGAGCGAAAAAGCTTCCGACAAAACACCATTACCCGCAACCGCTGAAACAATTTCACAACCAGAAGATACAAAAACATCATTATCGTCAGAGGCGACACTCAAAAGCGAGTCAGAACCAAACCAAACATCACCTGCAACTGCATCAACCATAATACCAGATCGCAGTACAACTTCATCAGAAAAATCCGATAAAATTGCAGTAACAAATTCAACCGAAACTGTTGCGGCTAGCCAAAACATACCCTCGACTGATACAACCTCTACAGACAAACAGTCCCCACTTGCCACACTTGACGACAAAATAGACTCCGATAAAAAAGCTCCACTTCCTTCAAATTCCGAAATAAAAGACTCAGAAAAACAGCTTCCTGTTGCCGAAGCTGCCGCCAAAATAGACTCAGACAAAAAATCCCCAACAGTCGATGCAACACCGACCGAAAAACCCAGTTCAGATTCTCAACTGCCGCCGACAACACAGCCCCCAACAGCCTCATTAATTCCAGCCACATCTAACCCTGTTTTATCTGACACTAATATCAGCGCAGAAGTCAACTCAACCGATTCAACAAACCCAGTACAAACCGCTAGTCAAGCTTTAACTGACAAACAGAATGATTCAGGAAAAGTTGACCCATTAAAAACCGAACCTGCTGCAATACCAAAAACAGCAGCCAGTGAAAATGTAGCGGTGACGACAGCAACAGCAGCAGTTCAAACCCCAGAAAAATCTCCGAACAATACTGACTCAGTTTCGGAAAATAAACAGCCAGTTAAAACAGAATCTATTGTCAGCCAATCAGTAGGTGCTGAATCAATTAAAACCGACACAACTGCAACGCCAAGCATTTCTAAACCGCCCGCAGAAACAGAGTCAATTATCGCTCCCATTGCGTCACATTCTCCGGCAACAACCGACTCGCTCGGCTCTAATGTTGGCGAAGAATCACCAAAAGAAACCAACTTAAACGTTTCTACCGCAGCCGAACAATTACCAACAAAAAACGAGTCGATTATTCCCACAGAAATCGAGGCGTCGGGTACGGTGGAAAATGAGAGCGCTTTTCCTGAAAGAACAGCAGAACTTGAAGGCGAACAATTGCCGACAAAAACCGATTCGCTATATCCAGCAGAATTCACTGCTCGTACAATCGAACGGGACATCGTTGTTTCCTTCACAGCAGCCGAATTAGAAACCGAGAAAACCCCGGCACTTGCTGTTAATTCTCTCGCACCAGAACCAAATTTAAAAAATCATAATAGCGATTCAAATTCCACAGAAACTGTCGCCGTCCTACCCGCGTATTCTGATACCGAAATTTCGCCAAAAACCGCAGAGATGACAAGCGGTTTGCTACCCTGGGCGACCGAAGAATCTGCTCAACTTTCAGACAATATTGCAGACAGTCAACCCAATTCAACACAGCGTACCGGCGACTTCCAAAGGAATACCAATCCCTCAATAACAGCAGCAGCCAACTCACCCATTCCCGGCACTTTCCTTGTAGATGACCAAGGAAAAGTCAAATTTGACTATCAGTTTGATGGTGGCTACTATACTGGCGAAGTAGGCATTTTCAGCCTTGTGGGAATGGAAGAATTTACACCAGGAACTCCTGAATTCATTGCCGAAGCATCCCGTAGAGTTTTAAGCAATTCCACCGACGGACACGTTGTAATCAGCGACTCGAAAGAAGGAGCCAAATTCACCGGTGCGATGCCGTTCGACGGGGATTGGGGCAGCGGCGAATATCAGGGTATCAAAACTTTCAACATGACACCAGGCGACACCTTTGCCGTCATGTTAGTCCCCAACGCTACAATACAATCATCCTTCCAATCCTCATATTCGGGAAATTTGTTCCCCGAAAACCGTCCCTTATTCAGTATCGCCACAGCCAATCCCAGCGATACCGCTCATCTGCTACAAATAGCCGACATTACGGGCACCGGCAACACCTTCGCCCTCGAAGATATGTCCGCCGCCAACTCAGACAGAGATTACAATGACCTAATCTTTAAAATTAGCGGCGCGACAGGAAACGCACCCCTGCTAGGGCGTCGGTTCAGTATTAGGAGTTGACAAAACAAACTGGAAATGATATGTGAATTGAGAAGCCTGTTAAATTCTCACAATTAGGAAGAAGAAAGAAACCCTATGCGTCCTCCCTTATGGCATCCTCCAGTTGAAC
>JANYGO010000102.1 GCA_025362325.1 Cyanobacteriota bacterium
TGACAAAAGTATCGAGCAGGTTGAACTGCGAATTAAAACCTTTTTTGAAACTCAACAATTGCAGACTCCAATCCAAATTGCCAACACGATTCAACATATCTATAATCTCATTCTATAGTCTTCTAGCGGGAAGGGAGTAGCACGCGGCGGGTAGGGAGTCAAATCCCAGCCGCAAATCGAGCAAAACTCTGCTTTTTCTTCTGTGTATTGGGCACCGCACACTGGACAGTTAGACATATTGCCATAAATTCGGTTGCCAAGTAATTATATGATGCAACACGGTTGGCTTAGCACTTTTTTACGAATTTGAACTCACGAATTTATCAGATCTACAGACCTACCAGCCAAATTCAGCGGTAGGGCGCATCACGAAAGTTGATTTCGACGACCGACATAAAATCTAATTCCGATATCCCCATCTCCGCTCTATCCACCACTGTAAAACAGGTTTGTAGTGCGGACTTTAGTCCGCTCGAAAGAAGGACTAAAGTCCGAACGATCGAACCTATTTTTTGACTTTGATGACCTGATTTGAGATGAGGCAGCATTCTAACAAGGCAAGCGAATAGTAAACAAACTGCCTTTACCCAACTCGGATTTTGCCTCGATGGTGCCGCGGTGAGCTTCGACTATTTGGCGGCAGAGGTGCAGTCCCAAACCTGTGCTGGATTTCTTGTGAGTTCCCGAGCCAAACCTTTCAAATAACTTGGCTTGTTCTGTGGGAGAAATGCCGGCGCCGGTGTCTTGGATTTCCATAATTACCCATGCCAGCGGTTGGTTTTTGAAGCTGGTATAAGCAGGTGAATTGGCAGCTTTTAAGCGGACATCTATTGAGCCGCTGTCGGTGAATTTGATCGCATTGCCGATTAAGTTTGTCAGCAAGCGGTGCAGTTCCAGACGATCGCCCGGATATTTTGCAATCGGAGCACTTTCTGCACTTTCTGTCAAGTCTAGATTCAGCGATAAATTTTTAGCATCGGCTAGGGGAGCTAGTTCTTCAGCTACTTCGGTAATGAGCTGGCGCAAGTCCACGGGAGCGAAACTGAGGGATTTGCGGCCTGCTTCGTAGCGGTAGACTTCCAGCAGCATATTTACCAACGCGATCAGGTTTTTGTTGCTGCGAACCATTGTTCCGAAAGCGTCGCGCATGGGGAGGGAGATTTCTCCCAAAGCTCCCTGCTGCATTAAGGTGAGCATTCTATCGGCTGCTACCAGGGGCGTGCGCAAGTCGTGAGCGAGTCGCGAGACAAAATCTTCGCGCTGGAGGGCGATGGAATTTCGTTCGTCTACGCTGTGTTTGAGCCGCAGGAGCGATCGCACCCTCGCCAGCAGTTCGTCCATTTCCACGGGTTTGCGGATGAAGTCGTCTGCTCCCATGTCCAGTCCTTGGACTACGCTGGCGCTGTCGTGAGCTGTGATCAGCAAAATCGGGATAAAGGGCAATTCTTTATTTTGTCGCATTCGCTGGGTGACTTCGTAACCGTCCATTCCCGGCATCATTACGTCTAGCAGTACCAAATCGGGGGTTGACTTGTCAATTTGGCTCAAGGCATAAAAGCCGTTCTCGGCCGTGCTAATTTCGTAACCTTCTTCTTCCAGAATTGTCTGCACCAACAAAACATTATCTGGTGCGTCATCTACAACCAGAATGTGATCGGCTTTTGTGGCATTGGGAACAGATAAATAGTTCATTTTATTGTTGGCTTGGAAATAAATACTAACTTTAATTTGGCATTCGATTTATGTTTTCACATTTTTCTACTTCTTAACTCTGTCATAAGGAAGATCTCAAAACTTTATCCAATCTTTTTGCATTTGGGCACTCGGATGTGATATAATCTACTACTTTGTTGTCATAGTATGCACGCCGTCCCAATCGTCAGGCGGGGGTATTTCCAAATAGCTGAGGGAGCGCTGTAGGTGAACTTCCACAGGTCGATCGCTCGGTCGCATCGCTAAAGCCTCGTCAAAACAACTAATAGCTTTGTGAAAATTTCTACCAATATAAGCATCCCGACCGTTGCTGTAAAGTTCCAAAAACCTTTCGGTTTCTCCGTCAATGGGATCAGAACTAATTTGTAGCAACTCGTAAATGCCCACCGGCTGATTTTTGCCCTTAACCCGCACCTTGTCCAACTCTCGCACCCAAATCCCTTCGCGGCACAAACTGTAAGTAAATTCGCTCAAAATTATATCGCAGCCGTACTCTTTTGTAAGCTGTTCCAAGCGCGAACTCAAATTCACTGCATCCCCGATTACCGTGTAATCCATCCGCTTTTCGGAACCAATATTTCCCGAAACCACCTCTCCAGAACTAATCCCAATTCCAAAGCGAAACGGATCTTCGCCAGGGCGAGAATCATTAAACTCTTTCAAACGCCGGCGCATATCTAAAGCCGACTGAACGGCCATCCAACCGTGACTTTCCGGCGGATTGAGCGGCAGGGGCGCGCCGAACACGGCCATTAAAGCATCGCCGATAAACTTGTCTAAAGTGCCTTCGTAGTGGAAAACTGCCTCCACCATCGTCTCAAAATACTGGTTCAGTAGGGATACCACGTCGGACGCTCCCAGATTTTCGGTCAGCGTGGTGTAGCCGCGAATGTCGGAAAATAAAATAGTAACTTCTTTGCGTTCGCCCACCATCAGGGCGCCTTCGCCCAGGGCCATGACTTTATCTACGACTCCGGGAGTCATGTAACGGTACATCGTATTTTTCATCCGCTTTTCGCGACTGATGTCTTCGAGTACCACTAAACCGCCACGCACGCCGCCTTCTGGATTGATCAACGGGTTGACTGTCAAATTCAAACTGCGTTCAATTACTTTAATTTGTGAGGCGGGGATGGGCAGGGGACAATAAGGATGATAGAGGGCAGAATTGGGCAGCGAAAATAGAGATTGGGAATTAGCTAATTCTGCCAGCGCTACTTCTTCAGTCCACGCGCGGTTTTCGCCCCAAGCGTAATATAAATTCGGGTCGTGGCTCACGGGGACAGCCAAAATATAATTTTCTTCTTCCTCTTCGGAATTTCGTACTGTTTCTACCAAAAGTCCGATAGTTAAACTTTGTTCGGGAACGTAATGTCTGGCAGCATTGAGGAGACTGTCTTCGAGTCGAAATTGCAAATTATCGATCGGCACAACTTCCCAAACATAGCGATCGATCAGTTTACCTTCCCAAATCAGGAGATGGTGTTTGCTTTTATCTTGATTTACCGGACAGCCCAACAATTCTAGCGCCGCTTCGTTAATCGTGACCACTCGCCCCTGCAAATCGGTGGAAATCACTGCGTCTGAAAGACTTTGCAGCATATCTTTTTGATACTGCTTTTCCACCATCACGTTTTGAAACAGTTGAGAATTTTGCAGCGCCATTCCGGCTTGGGAATTAAACGCTCGCAAAAACTCTTCGTCGGAAGTAGTGAAAGTGCCTTGAGTCTTATTAATTAGCTGAGTTACCCCGATCAGCTCACCTTTAGCGTTGTGTACCGGCATACACAAGACAGTGCGAGTGCGGTATCCGGTTTTCTGGTCTGTAGAGGGATCGAAGCGGGGATCGTCGTAAGCATCTGTAATATTTAGAGGTTGACCGGTCGAAGCCACGTAGCCCGCAATTCCTTTATTAGCAGGAATGCGGATTTCGACCATCGTTTTGTCGTCGGCTGTGGCAACTTTTGTCCAGAGTTCGTTGGTTTCCCTATTTAACAAAAATAGCGTGCTGCGATCGGCTTGCATCAAGTCGCGAGCTTGATCCATGACAGAGCGCAAAGTTGTTTCTAAGTCAAGGCTTTGACCCAAAGTCGTGGTCGCTCTCAAAAGTGCGGCAACCCCTCGCTGGTTGCGCGCCACCACGTAGAAAGACTGACAGCTTTCGAGAATAATCCCGATCGAATCTGCAAAAGTCTGAAACTGTTGTTCGTCTTCCTCGGTAAAGGCGACATTGCCAGCTTTATTTAACAGCCTCACCACCGCTACGGGTTCGTGTTGGCTCTTGCTGCTAAAAATCGGCATACAGAGAATTGTCTCGATCGCGTAGCCCGGGGGTTCGTCTACTTCGGAATTAAAATGCTCGTTTTCTCTAGCCGAGGCCACATTTATCGATTTTCCGGTAGTTGCTACGGAGCCCAAAATGCCTGCATCCATTGGCAAGCGAACTTCTACATCTTCGCCCGTGAGCGCATCGACTGTTTTGTGCCAAAGTTGATTTTTGCTAGAGTCAACCAAAAAAATTGTTGTCCGGTCTGCTTGCAGAATCTGACCAATTTTGACAGTGAAGGCATCTAAGAGTTGCTGTAAGAGAGTTTCGAGTGCTTCATTGTTGATCAGGTCGATCGCCCGGATAAATTGCTGAAATTCAGCCGTGATAAAGTCCAGCAGGCACACTAATTCAGGAACTGGCAGGCTCTTAACACGGGAGGTTAATGCCCCCATAAAATTGACTTGAGTCAGTGTAGCCAGAACGCTACCAGTATTGGAGAATGTCATGATTAACTGCTTGCTCAGAGGGTAGACTGACCCGCAGGTCGATCGGCACTAGATGCTGCGGCGGTGCAAACTGTTTAAGTTGTTTGCTAGCGTGTCGGCACTCGCTTGTCACTTTGGTGAATGGCGAGTTCCAAGGTGGTGCGCGCTACTTCAGTTTACTGGTTACATATGCTCGAAGGTTTTTTTTACAACCTCGATACTGTGAATGGCGCTATCGCTGTTGGGGGCGAGGCATTGCGACAAAGCTACTCATAGTTTAATCGTAAACGCCACAGCATGATACCTGCGGCGAGTCTCAGCAGCAAGAAATTTCATCGGTTTTGCAGGGCATCCGTCCCGGCTGCAAACCGACATCGGGCGATTGAAGCCGATCTATAGTTGCATTCCTTTGGAAACTGTATATAGCCGAGTCTCAGAAAGATGAGGTACGCGAACGGCATAGGGCTCCGTGGCCTCCGTGGGCATAGGCCTCCGTGGGCATAGGCCTCCGTGGGCATACCTCACCACGCTTGAGAACCGCTATATCAAATGAAAACCGCGTGAAGCGGAGCTATCCCGCAGGGAATCGCCATCAGTGATTCCCATCTCAAATCGAAAAGCTAAAACGACCTAAGCTGTCGGTGCCCTTTAAAGGGGTGACAGGTTAGCATTTAGGCAGCAGAGGGCATGGACTGGGCAAATACCACCGATTGATAGTAGCGCCGCAGTTGTGCGGTGGCGGCGGCCCAACCCCAGCGTTCGGCTTCAGAGCGAGCGTTTTGGCGCAAGGTTTCCCGTTCTTCGGGATTCGCAAACAGACGCTTGGTGGCGGCGAGTGCTCCTTCTTCGTCGGCGGGGTCAAATAAATATCCGTTAACGCCGTCAGTGACGATATCGGGAATTCCGCCACTGCGCGCCGCCACTACAGGCGTCCCCGCAGCCATAGCTTCTAGGAGCACTAACCCCAAGGTTTCGGTGCGGGAGGGAAAAATGAAGGCGTCGGCAGATGCGTAAGCAGAACCCAATTCTTGCCCCTTGAGGTAGCCGACAAAATTGGTGGGGGTGCCGGCAAAATATTGTTCGAGGGTTTGGCGGTGCGGGCCGTCTCCCACGAGGGCGAGGCGGGCGTCGGGAATGGCTGCGAGGACTGGTTTGATGCGTTCGATTTCTTTTTCGGCACCGAGGCGGCCGACGTACAGCAGCAGAGGACTATCGGGGTTATTTTCAGAAAGGCGCGATCGCATTTCTCGACTCGCCAATTCGGGGACAAACATTTCAGTATCTACACCGCGCTGCCACAAGTCTACTCGCTCAATGCCGTGAGTTCTCAATTCCTCGACCATTGCTGTGGAAGTACACAGATTTAATTCAGCTTGATTGTGAGCTCCTTTCAGCAATTCCCACAGCAAAGGTTCGAGCATTCCAAAACCGTAATGGTGCAAGTATTTAGGCAAATGCGTGTGGTAAGAAGCCAAAATCGGAATATTGAATTTTTTGCCGTAATATATGCCGCCCAATCCCAAAATAGCGGGATTGACAACATGAATAATATCCGGTTTAAACTGCTGTAATTGTTGGCCGATCGCCGGACTTGGCAGTGCCATTTTCAGTTCCGGGTACATCGGCAAAGGCAAACCCTCAACACCGTAAACTCGGGCGCCTTTGTATTCTGTAATTCCGTAATCTGGAGAAAAGATCAGAACTTGTTCGCCCGATCGCTGCAAGTGATCTACAGTGTGAATCAGGCGCGTGACAATGCCGTCTATTTTCGGCCAAAATGTCTCAGTGAACAGAGCAATTTTCATAAAACGAAGGAAGAAGGAAGAGGGAATAAGGAAGAAGGAAGAGGGAAGAGGGAAGAAGCAAGAAGGTTGTAGTTATTCTTTATATATTATTGTTTAGGAAATCTATATTCCCTGTATTTGGCAAATCTCGCGGTTAGTAACAGGATTCACTGTTTAATTAAGTTAAGTGCGATCGAGAGGTTTCTGAGGTAAGATACAAATTCCCTGAATGCCAATTGATACAATTATTCCACCTAAAAGCAATCCCACACCTTCAGCAAAGCAGTTAATTCGGTGAATTTCCTGTGCAGTTTTGGCAATTAAGATTTTCTTTTCAGCAGCATTCGGCGATTCGCTTACTAGGCGGTAATTTTGATAACTCGCCGTCAGTGCAGCCCATTCCGGCACTAAATAATAAGCACAAACTGCACTAGCCAAAAATCCCGGCAGAACAACTAAAAGCAACAAAATGAGAATTCGACTTTTCACGGTATTTCTGCCCAA
Organism: Cyanobacteriota bacterium; assembly: GCA_025362325.1. Taxonomy (GTDB): domain Bacteria; phylum Cyanobacteriota; class Cyanobacteriia; order Cyanobacteriales; family Microcoleaceae; genus Microcoleus. The sequence goes on from JANYGO010000102.1 coordinate 6,756, forward strand.
ACAAGCCAGCCGAAAAAACTTGAGGTGATTGTTAAATTAACCGCAGAAGAAGCAGAAGACACAAAGCAAAAGAGAAAAGAGATAGATCGTGTTCCGACCTTAAAAAAGTAATATATAACGGAATAGGATTCAGTTAATTGTGTTTATTTCCCGGAGATCCCCCTCGCATCCCCCGGATAGTCGGGGGACGCAAGAGAAGATTCTTGTTCCCCCCTTTTTAAGGGGTGTGCCAGGGAGATCTGTCTTGACTGAACCGTATTGATATACAGCCAACTCCCATCAGAATTAGTGAACCTTTCCCTTCTCTTCCCTTCTCCTCTCTTACTTCGCGCCCTAGCGCTTACGCGCGGCTTCGCCTAACGCGCCTTCGCGGTTCGTAAAAAAAAACTCTTTCCCCGCAGCTAGATGCCAGAATTTACCTGTGCCAAGAAACCTTCGGCAAAATCTGGTTTTTATCGACGCGGTGCTGATATTTTGTAGCAAAATTCAACAAAGAATCGAGCAGAGAATCTGAGAGATAGTGCGGCTGCAAACCGAGGTCTAGCAAACTGGTGTTTTTGGCATTGAAATAATGTTCTTCTTTCTCGACTCTGGGATTTTCGAGATGGTTTATTTCTACTTTTAATCCCATTGCCGTGCCTGCTTTTTGCACCAATGAGGCTAAATCGCCGACGCTGAATTGTTCGGTGAATTGGTTGAAGACGCGGAATTCTCCGGCGGTGGCGGGGTTGGCGATTGCTAATTCCACGCAGCGCACGGTGTCCCGAATGTCTAAGAAGGTGCGGGTTTGTCCGCCTGTGCCGTAAACTGTCAGGGGATGACCGATCGCAGCTTGGATGCAAAATCTGTTCAATGCCGTACCGAATACTCCGTCGTAGTCCAAACGGTTGATCAACAGTTCGTCCATGCCGGTTTCTTCTGTGAGCACGCCGTAGACGACGCCCTGATTTAAGTCGGTGGCTCTTAAACCCCAGATTTTGCAGGCAAAATGGATGTTGTGGGAATCGTGGACTTTTGACAGGTGGTAGAAACTGCCTGGTTGTTTGGGATAGGGTAGTGTATCTTTGCGGCCGTTGTGTTCGATCGTAATGTAGCCTTCTTCAATGTCAATATTCGGCGTGCCGTATTCGCCCATTGTCCCGAGTTTGACTAGGTGACAGTCGGGGAAGTCTTCGCGGATGGCGTACAGCAGGTTGAGTGTCCCGACGACGTTATTGACTTGGGTGAGGACTGCGTGTTCGCGATCGATCATTGAGAAGGGTGCCGAACGCTGTTCGCCGAAATGGACGATCGCCTCTGGTGCAAATTTTCTCATACTTTTGCTGAGAAAATCGTAGTTGGTGATGTCACCTACAAACAAGTCGATCGACTTACCCGTTAAATCTTGCCATCGCTGGAGTCGTTGCTGAATCGGTGCAATGGGAGTGAGGGTGTCGCTGCACAGTTCCAGATCCCAGTGCCGCCGCACGAAGCTGTCGAGGATGCCAACTTCGTGACCTTTGTTAGAAAGGTAGAGTGCGGTTGCCCAACCGCAATAGCCATCGCCACCAATAACCAGGACTTTCATAAATCAACAACGGTGAATCTTGCTTGCCAATACTGGGTTAATGTACCAGGTTATGGTGCATTCTGAACCTTAAATCAAGCGTATTCGCCTTCGATGGAATTAGTTTTTTTTTGTCAAACCTGAATTTCGTCGGCGAAACTAGCCCAGCGGGTGAATTCAAAGGGGCCGGCCTGGGCTCCCCAGACGTGGGCGTCGGTTTCTGGGTCGCGTCCGCGATCGTGACTGATAAATTTGTTGCCATCAATCTCGAATTCGCTGTCTAGATAGGTCTTTTTGCCTTTTCTGACCACCGTGCAGCCTTTTCCGGGTTCGACAGACCCTTTGAAGCTGTTGCCTGTCCAGTGCGTAAAAAAGGTGCATCCCGGGAGCAGTGTCAGTTGTTCTTTTGTGATTTCTTGCAGCCGTTGCGGGTCGCGGGATGCGCCGTAGAATTGTTCTTCGTTTTCTATGGCATAATTTTCGATGTCGATGCGATCGCCCGCCGGGACTAATTTCAAAACTCGCACTCGGTAGGGGACGTGCAGTTCGATATCATAGGCTTGTTCGAGGTACAGACTTATCCCGTCGAGGACTTCCACGGGCAAAGGTCTCATGCAGACGCGGATGTGGGCGAAGAAGGGCGGATTTTCAAAAGCTTGGGCTTGATTGCTGAAGTCGGCGGCCATCCAGCGGGCGAGGGTGACGATATCGGTAGAATGGGTCATTTAGATTTTAGATTTGGGATTTGGGATTTTAGATTGGGGGGAGTAGTAAAAATTATTTTAGGGGAAAGAGGGATTTTGTCGCGCGAGTGAGGAGCTGCGATTTTAAATTAAATATTTGGAATTGGCGATTTTGCCAAAGTACAATTTTCTTTTTACGGGAAATGGGAGGCTGAGTGCGATACTGATGAGCTGCGATTATTTGGTGATGGTCGATCGCATTTGCGCCGTAAATCTACAGGTAAACTTAGAGCTTTTTTGTACAAATGCGATCGCCCGCCCCGGTACTTTTTCCCGAGGTTTCATCCTTTACGAACCGCGTCTAATTTCGGGCGCTAGATGAGTTTGACAGCGCGCAGACCAAACATCAGCACTGTCGCCAAGCCGACCATGCCGCCGAAAATCCCAAAATAAGTTATTGCTCCGCTAAGAGTCATTGCAATTTCTCCAAAATAATCAATAAAAAGACCTATAAGAACTATAATCTAAAATCTATAATCTAAATTAGATAAATATGCAATCGATAATTAAAGTTGACTTGGGGCCACAATCTTACAATGTTTGCGTGCGCTCGGGCGGTCTAGACGAACTCGGCACCCTGATGGGCGATCTAAGTTTGGGCAAAAAAGTGCTGCTGGTCTCGAATCAGTCGATTTTTCGGCAATATGGCGAAAGAGCAACAGCATCCCTCGAATCCGCTGGGTTTGAAGTCAGTACCTGCATCCTACCACCGGGAGAACAGTACAAAACTTTGAATTCGGTGCAGAAAATTTATAATGAGGCTTTGGCAAACCGCTTAGAACGTTCCTCGACAATGGTGGCTTTGGGCGGCGGGGTGGTTGGCGATATCACCGGTTTTGCGGCCGCGACTTGGCTGCGGGGAATTAATGTCGTGCAGGTTCCGACTTCGCTGCTGGCGATGGTTGATGCTTCTATTGGCGGCAAAACCGGGGTAAATCATCCTTCTGGGAAGAATTTAATCGGGGCTTTTCATCAGCCGCGTTTGGTTTTAATTGACCCGGATGTACTTAAAACTCTGCCGGCGCGAGAGTTTCGTTCGGCGATGGCGGAAGTCATCAAGTATGGGGTGATTTGGGATGCTGAACTTTTCGGAAAGTTGGAGAATTGCAAGCGTTTGGATCAAATGCGCTACGTGAAGGCGGATTTGTTGGCTGAAATTTTGATCAGGTCTGGCCAAGCTAAGGCTGAGGTGGTTAGCAAGGATGAGAAGGAATCGGGTTTGCGGGCTATTTTGAATTATGGACACACGATCGGTCATGCTGTGGAAAGTTTGACTAATTACAAGGTCATCAATCACGGGGAAGGTGTGGCAATTGGCATGGCTGCATCCAGTCGGTTGGCTGTGGAGTTGGGAATGTGGGATGCTGAGTGCGATCGCCGCCAGTCTGCTTTGATTGAAAAAGCTGCTTTACCTGCTAAGTTGCCCGCAGGTGTTGATGTTGAGGAAATTTTGAATACTTTGCAACTCGATAAGAAGGTGCAGGATGGCAAGGTGCGGTTTGTGCTGCCGGTGCGCTTGGGCGAGGCCGCTGTGAGCGATCGGGTGGATGGAGATGTGATTTTACAAGTTTTGAAGGAAATGCTTTAGTTGGATGTTTTTGGGGCAGTTTGACCGCTCCACAAGGTCGATTGACGCCGGTCGCAAATCATGTTTTTTCTGTGAACTTTCGCTCGACTATTGATATCATCTGCGCCCGCATGACCATAATTAAGATTGGTTTGATCGTTCGGACTTGAGTCCTAGTAATGATGCGGACTCAAGTCCGAACGATCAAACCTTTTCGGACATTGTTTAAATTTAAGACCCGCTCGACTGCGAATTGATTTCCTCCAAAATTCGATCGACCCTAGTAGCCGATTGAGTTCTACCCTGCTTGAGAAATAACTCCTTAGCTTTTTTGAGGCTGTCTACTGCCTCTGCTTGGTTTTCCTTGGTTCCTTGCTGGTACAAACCGACTCCCAAATTGTTTAAAGCATCGGGATATTGGCCGTTAATTTTAATGGCTTGTCTCCACTGAACAATCGCCTCGGGCAACTTTCCTTGACTTGCCATCGCCACGCCCAAATCGTTGTGAGCTTTGGCGTGTTGCGGGTTGACTTCAATTGCTTTTTGGAATTGAGCGATCGCGTCGCTCATTTTACCTTGCCCTGACAGCATAGTTCCCAATTTGTAATAAATATCCGCTTGTTTGGGATAGCGAGCGATCAATTGCCGGTACAAAGCTTCGGCATTGACAGCATTTCCTTGACCGTAAAGGTCGTTAGCAGTTCTCAAACCCAGCGTGTAGCCTTTCCCTACAACTTCGCACTTTTTCTCGGAGTTCCCTTGCTGCTTGCAAATCCTGAGATCGTCTCCCTTCATCTCGTAGGATATAACTTCCGGAACTGCTGGGCCGCGGCGCGATGGCTGCAAGTTTTGCGACTGCAAGTTTGGGGAATTTTGCACCGTGCTAGATTCAGCTTGTACCGGTTGGACAACTGCCAAGGCGCACATTCCCGCCGCCCAAAGGCTTGGGCCCATCCAGGTAAAAGGTTTGAAAGGGCGAAACTCTCGATCGTTTTTCATATCTTTTGGGGAAACGTGTTGTTGATATCCTAGGTTTCACTGCTTCGCGCTGAGAGTCCCAGCACAGGGGGCCCACTATAGAGATAGTTATTAACAGTCGAGATATTTTAGCACGCGATCGGCTGATTTTGAGTTAAATTAGAGTGTATTCCCGATCGATTCTCAGTCAACCTTAGCAGGAAAGTAGAAATGGGGCAGTCTATTCTCACCATGCTGTTTGCGCTCATCCTCGGCTACGCTGTTAACTCAAGCGTGAAAATAGTCAGCGGCGGCGACGAAGCTTTAGTCGAACGTTTGGGTCAATACAAGCGCACCCTCAAGCCGGGATTCCACTTTATCAGTCCCCTGGTCGAAAAAGTCGTCTGCGTGGACACAAGCCGCGAACGAGTTTTAGACATTAAACCTCAATCAGCAATCACGGGCGATAATGTGGCCCTAGAAGTCGATGCCGTTGTGTATTGGCGGGTTGTGAATTTGCAGAAAGCTTATTATGGAATCGATCAAATTGAAAATGCGATCGCCAACTTAGTTTTAACTACGTTTCGCGCTGAAATTGGTCGGTTGCCCATGCAAGACATCTTGGGTTCCCGAGATGACATGAATAAAAAGTTACTCAAAAAGTTGGATGAAGCTACGGAAACTTGGGGTGTCAAAGTAATTCGCGTAGAAATTCAAAGCATTACACCTCCGAAAAGGGTGCAAGAAGCTATGGAATTGGAGCGCGCTACCAAGAGCGAATGGCAAGCAATGGTCAATAAGGCGATCGGCACTAAGGAATACATGAGGCTCCTCGTTGAAGCTTTAGACTCCCATCCGAATAGCAAACAAGTTTTGAATTACTTAGTAACTGAAAAATACTTAGACGCTCAACAAAAATTGGGTGAAAGCGACAACGCCAAAATTCTGTTTATGGACCCGAGAAACATGACAGAAGCCCTCAACGAGTTGATGGGTTCCATGCCGGATATCCCGTCGCAGGGTCATCATCACGGGGGAGGAGAACTTAAAGTAATCGATCAATCAACGTCTCAAGATTGATTTCTGAAGATGGCGTCGGCAACCAGACAAACATCGTGCATTTCTGTGACATCGTGAACTCGCAAAATATCTGCCGAATTGGCGATCGCACCTGTACAAGCCGCCGCTGTCCCCCAAATTCGTTGTTTCGCGGACGGCTGATTCAAAATGTGACCGATGAAGCTTTTGCGCGATACTCCGACTAAAATCGGACAGTCCAAACCACGGAATTTTGGCAACTGCCGTAGAATTTCCAAGTTTTGACTGTAAGTCTTGGCGAAGCCAATACCGGGGTCGATAATTATCTGAGATTTGTCAATCCCCGCAGCAACAGCCGCCGCAACTCGACTCTCCAAAAACTCCCCAATTTCTCCAATTAAATCTCGATAATCTGTGAGTTTTTGCATCGTCTGGGGAGTTCCCCGAATGTGCATCAAAATTATCGGCACTTGCAACTGAGCAACGGTTGACAGCATTTCCGAGTCAAAAGTTGCTCCCGAAACATCGTTGACAATATCAGCCCCCGCCTCAACAGCAGCTCGGGCAACCTGCGCTCTGGTAGTATCGACAGAAATCGGAACTGAGCCAAAAATATCGGCTTTTTGTCTCAGTATTTGTACGACTGGGATAACGCGATCGATCTCCTCTGAAGAGGATATTTCTGCTGCACCGGGCCGCGTAGATTGACCGCCAATATCAATAATATCTACCCCCGATTTTACCATATTTTCAGCTTGCGCTAAAGCAGATTCTATGGTATTGAAATCGCCGCCGTCGCTAAAACTATCCGGGGTAACATTCAAAACGCCCATTAAATAAGTGCGTTTCCCCCACTCGAAAGCTTTATTTCTAATGGTTAATTTGCGATCGGTCATCAGTTATTTTAAATCGTTATAAGTTATTGTAGGGTGCGTCAGGACTTAATGTGACGACCCACAGACTCAAAAATTTCCCCTGACGCACCCTACGGGCTGTTTCTTGCTCAATTAGCTAGGGATTTAGTTGCTGTTTGCCTGATACTTTTCCCTAAATCACGATCGTAGGAATAATACTCTCAGTTAGAGTACGGGTAGCAGATGTGCCAGACGCACGTTGACACCAAGCGATTCGCAATCACTAGAGCCAGAGCGCAAAGCTGAAAGCATACTGAGCCATTCGCCGCAGCCCTGCCAAGGGTAGCAAGCTGCCGCACCACCCCGCACGACTTGCTCGCCATGACTGCTATTTTCGCTAAGCCAAGGTGAGCCATCTGAGGGAGCGCCTTCATAATTGTCGTGCCAAGCGTCTGCACAGATATCGCCGTGAAAAGCCATGTTCACCAAGCCAAAGCCGTTGCTGGCGGCCTCATTGGCAGTTTCATCGTCGAAATTCTCTACCAAGCAAAGGTTTGAATCGTTACCCCAGAAAAACAGCGTGTTGCTTCCCGCACGGCAAGCATATTCCCACTGCGATTCTGAGGGAAGAACGTGTCCCGAGGCTTGTAAAAAGGCTTCTACTTCCTCCATCGATAAATATGCTACATCTGCGTTAGGAAAGGGGCCGCCGTTTAAATAATCTCTGTATAAAAAGTTGCTTTCGTCAACGGAAATCAACTTATTGGCTTCGCTCCAGCGCAAGGGAAAACGCGCCAAGAGAAAGGGAGCAAGACCCACCAGATGAACTGGATACCAAAAGTCAATGCCGGTGATGGAGCGATCAATAATATCTACATCATCTTGTTCATCGTCTTCCATTAGTTGTCTGCGAAGCTCCAGCAGTGCCCGCTCCTGGGTCTCATCCAATCCCATCATGAAGGTGCCGCCAGGAATCAGTATAAACACAATACCTGTTGCTTGTTCGCGTAGAGAGAAAATACGAATGGGCTGCTTTGAAGTATAAGTTTTTGCCTCAACAATTTCAAAGCCATTGAGTAGGGAAACCAGGGCATTAACAATCTCGTCTTGTCGGGTCTTACTTGTTGCAGCCCATTGCGTTGCATTAAGAAGCTAGTTCATTGTGTTGGATTAATAGAAAACAAACTTGATCAATAAAGTACACATTAGCTGTGAATCTATCGACAATTCAAATGCTTGCTAAATCTACAAGAATTCCAGCCGTTGACATCAATGGAATTGAAGGAAGTTGTCAGCCCAAAATGTGGTTAGTTTCCCCATCATCAACTGGTACTGGAAGATTTTGGGGTAACTCGTACAGATAGTCATTTCTCAACATCAAAACTCCTCGTACAACCACCAATTACCAATTACCAATTACCAATTATTTGTAATTGACAATTCTATCGAAACTAGCAGCTTCCAAACTCGCACCGCCTACTAAAACCCCATCAATTTCAGGCATTGCCATAACTTCATCAATATTCTCGCCTTTCACAGAGCCGCCATACTGAATCGGCACGTCAGGATTAATCAATTTACTGCGAATCAAACCAATAACTCGGTTAGCTTCCTTCGTTTCGCAAGTATCGCCAGTACCGATCGCCCAAATCGGTTCATAAGCTACGATCAAATTACTTTGGTCAACACCAACCAAATCCTGCGCTAACTGAGATAAGATGTGAGATTCAGTTTCTCCGGCATCCCGCTGCTGCTTTGTCTCTCCCACGCACAGAATCGGAACTAAACCAGATTTCTGAGCAGCTTTCAGCCGCCAATTCACCGTTTCGTCAGTTTCCCCAAAATATTGTCGGCGCTCGCTGTGGCCGACGATGACGTAGCGAACCCCAAGTTCTGCAAGCATCTGCCCGGAAATTTCGCCCGTATATGCTCCAGACTCTTGCCAGTGCACGTTCTGAGCGCCGAGTCTGAGCCGGCTGCCGTGCAGGTTTTTCGAGAGGACACTCAAATCAGTGAAGGGAACGCAAAGCACGACTTCCCGTTCCTCTGGGGTTTCCGTCAGGCAGGACATGAATCCTTGAAGAAACTCTAGGGATTCTGCCCTAGTTTTGTACATTTTCCAGTTGCCAGCTATAACTATTTTGCGCACTACTTTTTTAAATCCTTGTCCTTACAACGCATTTTATAGTCTAAAGCTTTAGGGTACATTTCGATCCCTTATTGCCCAAACTCGATGCGAGCTTGCTCAACTAAGTCAACTGTGACGACTTCGGTTTCGGCTTCGCGGGCTAGGTGTTCGATGCGGACGCGAGCTTGCCCCCGGACAAAATAGGGAATGTTTTTGAGCTTGGCTTTGGCTTCTGGTGTCCATTTTAAATCGTCAGAGAATTCGGAATCTGGCATGGCGTATCGGGCGATAGACTGCAAGCGCTCTGTTTTTTATTTTGACAAAAGTCTGTCTGACTGAATTTACCATGTTAAGGCGCTAAAAGGTAAGACGGCGGTTGAAACCGCGCCTACAGAAACCAACTCCGCCGGACGCCGACGGTCGAAGATAACGTACAACCGCCGGGTCTTCAACCCGCGCACCATCCGGGTTTCGTTTGTGTAGACGCGGTTTCAACCGCCGGATATTCTACTACGCACCGGCTGACTAGCTGATGTTGGAGCGGAATCTCGATCGCAAACTCAGTACCTTTCCCCAGTTCCGAACTACAATTAAAAACACCGCCGTGTTTCTCTACCACAATTTGGTAACTAATTGACAGTCCCAATCCAGTACCTTTTCCCACCGGCTTAGTGGTGAAAAAAGGGTCAAATATGCGTTGTCTCATCGATTCGGAAATTCCCGGGCCGCTGTCAGAAATCCGAATCACCGCGCTAGGAACATTGCCCTGAAGTTGACCGACAGCAGTAGAGATTTTAATTTTAGGAGTCACTGATTTGCGATCGACAAACTTGTCAGATTCCAAAGCATCGATCGCATTTCCGATAACATTCATAAACACCTGATTCAACTGTCCCGCATAACACTCAACCAGAGGCAAAGAGCCGTACTCTTTAACTAGCACAATATCTGCACTGTCCGGATTAGACTTCAACCTGTGCTGCAAAATTAACAGCGTGCTGTCAATACCTTCGTGAATATCAACAGCCTTCATTTGACTTTCATCCAGACGAGAGAAATTTCTTAAAGACAGAACAATTTGACGGATGCGATCTGCTCCCACCTTCATCGACAATAGCAATTTCGGCAAATCTTCCAGCAGAAATTCCAAGTCAATTTCTTCGGTCAAATCAGCAATTTCAGGACTAGAATCTGGATATTGCTGCTGGTAAAGTTCCAGCAAAGTTAGCAAATTTTCAGTATAATCACTAGCGTGATTGAGATTGCCGTAAATAAAATTAACTGGATTGTTAATTTCGTGAGCAATGCCGGCCACCAGTTGCCCCAAACCAGACATTTTTTCAGTCTGAATCAATTGAGCTTGAGTTTGCTGCAAATCCTTTAAATTTTGAGCGATTTGTGCTGCTTGGTGTCGAGTTTCATCCAGCAAATCGGCTTGTTGGATAGCTACGCCTAACTGATTGGCAATTTGAGCTAAAAACTTAACTTCTGAACTTTCCCAACAGCGGGGCCCAGAATGTTGATAGGCTGCCAGCAAACCCCAAAGTTCTTGTCCTACAAAAATCGGGGCGATCGCATAAGCCTTCACCTGAAATTGCTCTAAAATACCGACGACACACTCCGAGTGACAAGCTTGATAGATATCGTCAACCGCCTTAGTTTCATTATTGAGATACCTGCCGCCTCGGTTTTCTTGCAAATAAGTATCTTGCCAAACCGTACTGATACCTTCCGATACCAATTTTCTCCAGCCATCTTTCACAAACTCGGCAACATATTCACCGCTCCAATCAGGATTAAAGCCATAGACAGCAATTCTATCGACTTGCATAAACTGACAAACTTCTTGAGTTGCCGTCTTAAAAATGGCGTCGATATCGAGAGACTCTCGAATCTTGGCCACAACTTCAAACAGTATCCGCTGTTGCTCGGCGGCCCACTGCAAATCAACTGCTTGCTGCCGCGTTTGAGCGAGCAAATCTGCTTGTTCTAATGCTACGCTCAACTGCGCTCCGACTTGCGTAGCAAACTGGATTTCTGAAGTGTCCCAATCGCGCGAACCGCTACACTGGTGGACGCACAACAAACCCCAAAGTTCGCTGCCATTCATTAGCGGCATAATTACTTGAGCTTTAATTTGAAATTGAGCTAAAATAGCAGCGTGGCAGTCTGAGAGTCCCGCAGTTTCGATATCTGGCAGCACTTGAATGCGTCCCTGACTGTATTTATTCGCGTAGTTTTCGCCAAAACATTTATCCCGAATTTTTACATTAATTGCCGATTCAAAACCAGGCAAAACATCTTCGGTAATAAATTCGCCTTCATTAAACTTTGAACTGCGATCAAAGCGATAAACCCCAACTCTGTCGGCATTTAAAATCCGCCGCAATTCTGTAGTTGTCGTGCGAAAAATTGTATTTAAATCGAGAGATTGTCGAATCTTAGCAACTACCTCAAATAGTATCCGCTCCTGCTCGGCTGCCCGCTGCAAATCAACTGCTTGCTGCTGAGTTTGAGCGAGTAAATCTGCTTGTTCTAGGGCGATGCTGAGCTGATCGGAAATCTGGGTAACAAACTGAATTTCCGAAGATTCCCAGTTGCGGGGAGCCGAACACTGGTGTACGCACAGCAACCCCCAAAGGTCGTTGCCTTTCATTACCGGTGCAACTAAAGTAGCTTTCACCTGAAATTGCTCCAATATTTGCCGAAAACAATTGGAGAGTCCGACCTGTCTGATGTCGGACATTGCGTGAACTCGCCCCTGAGAGTAGAGATTTGCATAGGTTTCTCCAAAGCAGCGATCGTGTACTTTAACTGCCATTGCTGACAGAAAATCTGGCAAAACATCTTCGGCAACAAATTCGCCATCCTTAAATTCCGATGCGGGATCGAAGCGGTAAACCCCAACTCGATCGGCATTTAAAGCCCGCCGCACTTCCTGAGACATCGTGCTAAAAATCTTGTTCAAGTCTAGGGATTCCCGCATTTTTGCCACGACTTCAAACAGCACTCGCTGCTGTTGGGTCAACTGGTGCAGTTGAGCGGTGCGCTCTTGAACTTGATTTTCTAAATTAACATTAAGTTCCTCTATTTGTTTTTGAAGCTGTGAGTGGTGAATTGTCTGAGAAAAGTTGCTGCCAAAAGTTTTTACTAATTCAATTTCTTCAGGATTCCATTCGCGAATTTGGGCGGTTTTTGACTCTTTCCACATTTCAAAAGATATCCGAGATTGGGCGAGCCGCCCGTCGGCATCCAACTGTCCGGCCCAGAGAGTTTCGGTGTCAAATTCTTCTCGAAAAATGCTCAAATAACCGAATATTTGCTGGCTGGTTCTGAGTGGTACGATTAAAATACTGCGAATTTTGGTCGATCGAAATGCAGGTTGCAGGCTTCTCAAACTGCTAATTTTGTACAAGTCGGGAATTGCCCAAACCTGTTGCTGGCCGGATTTAAAATATTCGTGCCAGACGCTGTATTGCTCTACCTGCTGATATTTTGCCGAAATTTGCATCCTCGGCCCGGAGCCGCAAGTGTAGACTTTGAGTGTGGGAGTGGAATTGTCCGAGTAGGGTACTAAACTCGTTACCTTGCTGCTGTCAACAATGAATGGTGCGGCGAAAATGCACAGCCTGCCGCCGGCTGCGCCTAGTGCAGCTACAGATTCTGCCAAAGCTGCTTGCAGTTCGATCGCCGGCTGGGAGTGAAGGGCTGCGGCGACGCGGTTGACGGCAGTTTCCCGCTGAGCTTTCGCCCTCGCTCGGGCGAGGAGGGTTGATTGGGCTATGGCGACGCCGAGTTGATCTGCCACCATCTGAACGCCTTGCAGTTCGTGTTCTGCGACATTCCGAGACTCGGAGTGGTGAGATACCAACAACCCCCAGAATTCTTCGCCGTGAAAAATTGGTACTACCAAGGAAGCCTTGACGCCCAGTGCAGTCAAGTATTCAGCGTGGCAGGGGTCGATCGGCCTGTACCGCACTTCATCGGGCAGCAGTTGGCCGGAAACCGTATCGCGGCGGGGACTTTGGCCTAGCAGCCCGGAATCTATATCGACGATCGATCGCACTTGTACTTGCGTAAACAGTTCGCGGGCTTGAGGGGGAATATCGTCTGCTGGAAAATGCAGCCCCAATAGCGATGGCAAGCGGTTGTCGTTAATTGATTCGGCAATCACTTCACCGCTGCCGTCGCTATGAAATTTGTAGATTTTTACCCTGTCTGTTCCCAAGAACGATTGAACTTCCGCTACTGTGGCGCTCAGAATTTCCGGCAGTTCTAGTGAGCGGCGAATGCGGTTTGTGATGCGATCGAGCAAATTTTCTCGATCGTGCCTCACCTTGACATTTTGGTTCTTTAATGAGTCCATTAATCTTTTGCTGTCCCAGCAATAACAGTAACCGGCTGAAAATTTTTGTGCGTGTTATAAAATTCAGCAAGCACAGCGATTTAATAAAATATGAATACCCTGACGGCGATGGTCGATGAGTTTTGCACAGTTAGCAAGCTGCCTTCAAACTGCAACTTTCTATTACAACTTTCAATTTTTTTGTGCAATTAAAACTTTTCTAGTTCAAATATAAACTTTGTAGAGCCGGCCTTGCAAGCTTCATACCATAAATTATTAAATTTGTCAAGTTTCAATAATGGCAGAATCATTCAGATAAAGGTCGATCGACCGCAACGCCACTTTTTCCAGATATTTGCTCAAAAAAAAGCTCCTGCGATTAAGCAGGAGCCTTTTTCGATTAGACCATCAAATCAGCATAAGCTCGATCGATTAATCTAAATCAGGCATAGAAAGTACCGCTTCATTTTCGCGATTGATACCTCTTTCAAAGCCAGCGACAGCCGCGCGAGCGCGACCAGCGTGCCACAAGTGGCCGATTAAGAAGAAGAAACCCATCACAAAGTGGAAACAGGCCAACCAAGAACGGGGAGAAGTATAGTTAAAGGCATTAACTTCAGTTGCCAAGCCGCCCACAGAGTTCAAAGAACCCAAAGGAGCGTGAGTCATGTACTCAGCAGCTCGGCGAGCTTGCCAAGGCTGAATATCGTTCTTGATTTTGTTCAAGTCCAAACCGTTAGTACCGCGCAAAGGTTCCAACCAAGGGCCTTGGAAATCCCAGAAACGCATCGTTTCACCGCCGAAAATGATTTCGCCAGTAGGAGAACGCATCAGGTATTTACCCAGACCGGTGGGGCCTTGTGCAGAACCGACGTTAGCACCCAAGCGTTGGTCGCGGATCAGGAAGGTCAAAGCTTGCGCTTGAGAAGCTTCCGGGCCCGTCGGGCCGTATAATTCGCTGGGGTAAGCAGTGTTGTTGAACCAGACAAAGCAGCAAGCGATGAAGCCCATCAGGGACAAAGCACCCAAGCTGTAAGACAGGTAAGCTTCGCCAGACCAGATTAAGGCGCGGCGAGCCCAGCCGAAAGGCTTGGTCAAAATGTGCCAAACACCACCAGCGATACAAATCAGGCCCAGCCAGATGTGACCGCCGATGATGTCTTCCATGTTGTTGACGCTGACAATCCAGCCTTCGCCACCAAAAGGAGAGCGAACCAAGTAGCCAAAAATCACAGCCGGGTTCAGAGTGGGGTTCGTGATAATACGCACGTCGCCGCCGCCCGGAGCCCAAGTGTCATAGACACCGCCGAAGAACATGGCCTTAGCCACCAGCAGCAAGCAGCCGCCACCCAATAAAATCAGGTGATAACCGATGATGTTGGTCATCTGGTTCTTGTCTTTCCAGTCGTAGCCGAAGAATGAAGAATATTCTTCGAGAACTTCCGGGCCGCGAACGGCGTGATAAATGCCGCCCAAACCGAGAACAGCAGATGAAATCAAGTGAAGAACGCCGACTACGAAGAACGGGAAGATATCCGTAACTTCACCGCCCGGACCGACGCCCCAACCCAAAGTAGCGATGTGGGGCATCAAGATTAAGCCCTGTTCGTACATGGGCTTTTCTGGGATAAAGTGAGCGACTTCAAACAAAGTCATTGCTCCGGCCCAGAACACGATCAAACCAGAGTGAGCAACGTGTGCGCCCAGCAGTTTGCCAGAGAGATTGATTAAACGAGCGTTGCCAGACCACCAAGCGAATCCGGAGGATTCTTGGTCGCGACCGCTTGCATAGGAATTAGAGAGCGTTACCACGCGGTAGAACCTCCAACGATTTTAGGTTTAGGTTTTGGATTTCGGTTTTTTTGTTCCCTAGTAGGGCACGGGAGTACCGCGCCTGCGCCGGGGAATTGGGATTTGGATTTCAATTTAAATTTCAATTGAAAAAAATTAAATTAATCTGAAATCCAAATCCTGATTTTTTTAAAGTGCGTTACCGCGAGGCAGAACTTCTTCAGGGAAGATGAAGTTTTCGTGAGGTTGGTCGGTCGGAGCCATCCAAGCACGAATGCCTTCGTTAAGCAGAATGTTCTTAGTGTAGAACGTTTCAAACTCAGGATCTTCGGCCGCG
>JANYGO010000133.1 GCA_025362325.1 Cyanobacteriota bacterium
CATTGCTGTTGGGTACGTCAGCCAGGTCAAATTTCAGGACTTTTGTACCTTTGGCCAACTGAACGTCTGGTTCGTAAAAATAGCCAAAAGTGCCCAGTGGCGAAATTGCCGAATCTAGAACCACCTTGAGATGCCCGTCAATAAATCCGTACTTGCTAACTGCCAAACTCTGGCCTGCTTTGACCAGAACTTTTTGCTGATTGTCTAGGCGGGAAGAATCAACCGGAGCTACCTTAAACCAAGTGTCAAAAACTATCTTTAAGCTCAAACCTTTTCCGACAGTCAGCGGATCGGAACTTACGGTAATATAAATTATTTGGCTGCCAGTAACGTTGCCTTTACTGTCAGTTGCCCGCAACCTCAGCCACCGAGCTCCGGGTATGCTAAATCCTTTAGGCAAGTTCACTTGCCAAGTGCCGGCAGTTTGGTTTAGTGTTACGGTTAGTGGCAGTTTGTCCTCAGCTATCACCTCAACTTTTGCTGCTTCTTGCTTGTCAAAAGTGCCTGAAAGTGCGATCGCCTGATTGACCAAAACTTCCGTCGGCCCTTGATAAGTTAAATTCGGGGCAGGGTTAAAAGATTTGCCACCGCGACTGAATTGTACGAAATCGGGAAAAACAAAACCCGTGTTCCCAAAAGGTGGCAAATTTTCAGTCAGTGAGACTTTAACGTGACCTTGTTCTATAGAGAATCCAGAAACTCCGTAAATCATTCCCGCCGGCAAATTAATTTTTTCTGGCGGTTGCAGGCTTGCAGCCGCCGCCGGCCGCTTTTTAAACGCAGTAGTTTTGACAACAGTCATGGTAACTGCATTTCTGTCAAACGAAATTCCCTTGCCGTCTTGCAAAATTTGGACGTGTTGCGAGTACAGAAATCCCGAATTTCCGAAGTTAGGAATCGGACTGCTGAGGGTGACACGAAAATGATTTTCTACGCAAGCGTAGCCGAGAATATTGAAAGTTTCTCCCTGGTTAAATCGGACTTTCTGATTTTGTCCTAAAGTAGCAGAATCTGCGGGGTTGCGCTTTAACCAGGTTTTTTTATTTACCCACAGCAACTGCATTCCAGGCGCTGGGGCCGGTAGTTGAGTGCGATCGAATATCAGGATTTTTGCACCTTTCGTGACGACTACGTGCTTTTCGTAAAAAAAGCCGGATTTGCCCACCGGAGAAATTGGATTATTTAGTTGAACTTCCAGGTGTCCGTCTTCTAACTCGTAGTCGGTAATTTGATAAGTTGTTCCTGCTGGTATGTCCGCTTTTTGCGTATCGTTAAGATTGCTCGTCGGCACTGTTCCGGCTTTGAATCTGGTAAATTGGAGAGTAATTAACGTAAAAGATTGATCGGGTGTGTTAGCAGCAGGATTAACTTTGATGTTAATTGTTTGTTCGCCGATAACTTTGCCAGTTTTGTCAGTTGCCTTCACCTGCGCTGTGCGAGTTCCAGGGCTATCGAATCCTTTCTCTAAACTGATATTCCAAATGCCGGTAGATAAATTTATCCCGGTCTTCAGGGCATTTGAGCCTTCTGCTGCTGAGATTGCCGCCACTTGATTTTTGTCAAAACTACCAACTAAGACAGCGGCGCGATTAGCCTCAATTTCTTGTGGGCCTAAGTAACTCAAAATACTGTTGTTGCTGGTCATTCTCTATCTGCCTATCTACTTAATTATTCAGCTACAGCAAGGATAACTTCTCATTTTATCAAACACAATGACTCGATCCCCGGAAAAAATCGCCCCAAGACTGAATCTAGGGGCGGTTAAGGCATTTTAAAGCATGAATTTTTAATGGTTGGCGGGATTATTCCAGAAATCTGACGCTCCAGGTACTTCTGGTGCACCTGACGCGAATATACGGCTGCTTGAGAGGATTTGTGGTGCTAGTTTGGAGGGAATAAATTTAGTTTCGAGCAGGCTATTACCCCCTGTACCTTTGACCCCTCACTTACTCGGTCAGGACTTACGAAAAACCCGGTTTCTACGAGAGTATTGCCTGTAGCAACGAGACATCTCGGAAGAAACCGGGTTTTTACTCACTTGCTGAGCGCGGCTAAACTATGGTGACGAGAATATCTTGAGCGTGAGAGTCAACTTTCAGATTTTCTCCTTCATAAACCTGAATAATTTTGTCGGTGCCGTCGATGACAAAGGTGACACGCTTGGCATAATCGCCTTTTTCAACATCGTAGGCTTTGGTAATCGCGCCATCAACATCTGCTAATAGCTGAAAAGGCAAACCGTATTTTTCAGTGAACTTTTGGTGCGATTCTTCGTTGTCGCGGCTGACACCGAGAACTACTATATCTTTGCCTTTGTATTCTTCGTGGGCTGCTTTGAAGCTTTGGGCTTGTCTGGTGCAGCCGGGGGTGTCGTCTTTGGGGTAGAAATACAAGATTACGGTTTTACCCGCAAATTGGGACAGGGATACTGTGTTGCCGTTGGTGTCTTTGGCGGTAAACTGAGGGGCAGCGCACCCAACTGGTAATGTCATAGTTTTGTTTTTCTAGGGATTTATAAATGTATTTTAATTCATTTTGGGCTGCTGCTGTCAATCTTTTGAATGCGAGATTCGGGATTTAGTGCGGGAAACGGAAAATTCGCGCTTTTAAATAGTTCGGCTGGGTTATTTTTTGCCTTGACTTGCGGGCGATCGTATGTTATATTATCGGTCTGTACTTAAAATTTGCTGACCCCATTAAACTTAATTTACAAAATAAAATATGATGGATTTCTACACTGTGATTATCCGAAAAAGTGCCGATTATTGGGTTGCTTTGTGTTTGGAAAATGGATTGGTTGGACAAGGCAATACTCCCGAACAATCTATTGAAAAACTCAAACAAGCTATTGAGTCATTTTCCGAAGTATATGAATCAGAGTCTGATGTTTATTTCAGCCCTCTTTCTATTAATGAATTACACGAGTTTCTGACTTTAGAAGATGCAGAAGCTTCAGATACTTATGAATTAAGGAAAGTTTATGCCTAAAAACCTTCCATCTTTAAAACCTAAAGCATTAATTAAGATTTTAGAACACAACGGATGTCAGTTTTACCGAGAGGGGAAAGGAGACCATCGTTTGTATATGCGTGAAATTGAAGGCAGAAAAAGGATTGTTCCGATTGATATCGGTGCTGGGGAAATGTCACCAGCTTATGTGTTGCGGATTTTCAGACAATTTGGGTTTACAGATCCAGAAATTGAGGGGATGATTAGTTAAGTCCGCATAAATATGCTCCTTGGTTGGCTGTTGCAACATTTGGAGTAGTCGTCTTTGCAACTCAGAAAAGCGATCGCCTAAAATGGCTTTTACAGCTAAACTCGTCTAACCTGTCATACAATAGAAGAGACATCCTATATTAATTCCCTACCATGTCGATCGCCGTTATTAAAGAACATATCGAAATCACCCCAGGAATCTGTGGGGGAAAACCCCGTATCGCCGGACATCGCATCCGAGTTCAGGATATAGTTGTTTGGCACGAACAAATGGGAATGTCACCAGACGAAATTCTGTATCACTATCCGAGTATTACTTTATCTGATATCTATGCAGCTTTAGCATATTATCACGATCGTCGAGATGAAATTCGCTCTGCAATCGAAGCAGATGCAGAATTTGCGCGCCAATTGAAAGCTCAAACCCCATCGCTATTGCAACAAAAATTAAAAAATCGTCAACATGGCTAAGATAAAATTTCATCTTGACGAAAATATAACTCTTAGAGTGTGCGTAAGTCCTGTCTTTATTACTCCGGCATTCTCACGCAATCGTCTGTAATGAATTCACGGGCATTTTTTACAACAGGCGGCAAACCCGGAGCAACAATGGGTAAGCTCTTAGTTTCTCGATCGGCTACCTCAAAATTTAATTCTAATAGAAATTTCAACAGATCGTCTTTAGCTTTCATCCCGTAAGCTTCTCGCACAGCGGCATCGAGTTCTGCTTGAGCCTTGCGGAGAGGATTGTCTCCCGGTAAATCCAGGGTGCGATAGACTTCTCGCAAACTCCACTGATTTTCTGTCATCACTTTGCGTCGCAACTGTCGTAAATTCACGGCGGCGGCTGCCAGTTTTTTAGCCTGTGCTAATGTGGGCGATTGAGGAAAAGGGAAGGAATCGAAAACAGTATCAGAAGTGTAGCGAAATCGTGCTGTCAGAGTTGAACAACGAGCCGTAAACCATGCCCAGTGAATATTAGATTGAAGAATTCCAAAAGAGTAATCATCACTTAAAGTAAATACTTGCAGAGCATCATTAGGATGAATATTACTACTAATAAACTCAAAGATTGGACGTTTAGTTACTCTCGCACAAGCCATGTATCGAGGCATTTGAGAAATTTTATCCATCATTTCAGAACGATCTCTCCAGAATTTCCACCAATGACAGAAATGGGATTGACGCGGCCCCGTGTCTTTATCAGTTTCTTGCTTCTCTTTTTCAGCGTTGGCTTGTATTGCTGGGAAAACGTATCGTTGAATATGTTCAAAAGCCTTATTGTGCTTCATCACAGAGAAAATATCTTGACAATGATTCAGATTTATTACATATCGAGAGGGAAGACTCTGAGGATGACCGAGAAGATCGGTTTTTTGTTGTGGCTGACCCCCAATTAAGTAAGGGTGTATTACAGATTGAGTCAAGGGATCTCTTGACATTGCTCTAGCTTGCTCTTGAGTTAACAAAAAGCCTTCATGTCCATGTGTTTGCCCTTGATAGCAAGCTTCTGAATTAGCATTAATTAATAACTTTTTAGCTTGAGTCACATCAAGTTTTGTAGACAAAGCGGAATTGATTGTATCCAGTTCGGCAATTTCCCAAGGGCTATCTTTATCATCTCCAACTTGAGTAAATAGTTTCTTTTTGCCCGGTTGTTCGCCTTTAATCCAATTGGCAATAGAAACATGAACAACGGCATCGCCCGACCAAACTTGAGTAGAAACCGCTTCGGTAATCGTGCCACCATTGCCCACAATGTAATCTAAACCGCCTTCACGGGAATAGTTTTGTCGGATGGTATTTGTGCCTACAAGTCCGGCGCGTCCATTGGGTTTCAGTTCGTCATGGGCGCGGCGAAACCAATAGACACAGAAATCTGCCCGTCCAGGTACTCCGGGATATTGTGCCCGGACTCGACGCACATAAACGGCTCCATATTCCTGCTGCATTTTATTTTTCGACTGGTACGGCGGATTGCCAATAATTGCGTCTGCCTTTGTCCACTCGCAAAACAGTGCATCATCACAGCGGATATTGCGATCGAGATTATCGAGAGGTAAAGCGCGATCGAGTTCCAGTGGCAGGTTCATCTGTACGACATTGAGCAACTGGTTTTCTTCATCTAAGGCTAACTTTTTGGCAAGCATCAGCGTCACTTTTGCCAATTCCACGGCAAACGGTTTGATGTCAATGCCGTAAAACTGGCTTGTCTTCACTAGCGACATCGTACCAATGGCATTAGCAGCACGAGAGAAATTATCATGAATTTTGGTTAGCAACTGTGCTTCTAACCGCTTCAGTTCCCGATAAGCAACATAGAGAAAATTACCGCTACCACAGGCAGGATCTAACACTTTAAAATCGAGCAATTCCAGCCGCAGTGCCAGCAAATCTTTGAGCGTGTTCGCCGCTTCAATACGTTCTCGCCAAGGGCGGATAATGGTAGGCAAAACTACTTTTTGAATGTCGGCTTCGCTAGTGTAGTGAGCGCCCAAAGCATGACGTTCTGCTTTGCCCATACTGGATTCAAATAACGTGCCAAAAATCGCTGGTTCCACTTTAGACCAACGTTCCGCTGCCGCCGCCAACAGCAGATCGATTTCACTTCTGGTTAGATGTATGGGTTCAATAGTTGAAAATATGCCACCATTAAAATAGGATACATCTCGGTAGCGGCTATCCTTGGGAGCAGGGCGATTGCTTCCCATCTGCCGAAATAATCCCCCAATTAAATCATAGGAACTCTCTCGATTTTTCTGGCAAACCTCTAATAATTCCGTGAATAAACCTCTCGGCAATAGATCGATATCTTCAGCAAACAATGCTACAACACACTGAAGGATAAACCTTTGAGCCGTTTCTACTTTTTCGCCGCGCTCTACTAAGCGGTTGAAAACTTGAGCAACTTTGTCAGCAGCAGTTCTTGTGACATCAATTTTGTTATTGTTAAATAAAGGCTGGCGATTTTCGGGAAAGAGAAAGTTAAGGGCTGTGAAGCGAGCGGGTAACTCTTCTAGTTTAACGCGATCGACTGGTTCCCGAAGCTGAAGATCGAAGTCGTAAACCCAAAACTCATCAAAATTGCAGAGAACTACATATTTGGGACGTTGCGGCACCAGTTCTAACCAGTATTCAAAAGCTTGTTGATAGTGTCTTTCCAGTTTTTCACCCCGTTTTTTCATCTCCAGCAACAACCGCGGCCGCCACAGCAAATCAGCAAATTTCGTAGTTTTGCCTTTCGCCTTTACCCGAAATTCTAGTTCGGCTCCCGCTTCCTTGTAGCCCGCATGACTGAAGGCCTGAAACAGGCGATCGCAGAATACCTG
The DNA here is from genome assembly GCA_025362325.1 of Cyanobacteriota bacterium. Lineage (GTDB taxonomy): Bacteria > Cyanobacteriota > Cyanobacteriia > Cyanobacteriales > Microcoleaceae > Microcoleus. The sequence continues at coordinate 6,549 of JANYGO010000133.1, forward strand.
AGCTTCCCCTTTCTCGTCTCCCTTCAAAGTACGGGCGTAATCAACAAACCTCTTGATATTATTCAGTGTATCGGTCATAATAAGTGTAAAATTAGTATTGATTGGGTTGATGTCTCTTACTGTCCGCTGATTTGAGTACCCGTTGCCAGGGAGACAGGAAGCGATCGCCAGCTTCAAATGTCAATTGTTGTTTATATCTGTAACCATCAAAAATATACAACCTATTCAGAGGCAAATCAATGACTTTTATCCCATCGGAAGCGTTTAAATCAATTAGTTATCCCGGCCGCACCGTCAAAAGAGCCGATCGCGCGATCCGGTGCAGCCCTTTTCAATTACACTTCTTCCAGACCATCCGCGATCACAGTGTTTTCCTCAGTGCGATCGCCTCAAATGCAGGTGTCGAAAGCGGCTACACCCGATCGCCCGTATCCGAACTCGCAGCCGAAAACTCCCTGCTGTGGCTGATCCAAGTCGGCGTTTTGCGGCGCGAAGTTGACGGACAAGGAATCACCGACAGTTTTCGCCTCACGCCGCTGGGCCGCCAACTTGTGGAAAAATGGGAACAGCAAGGAAATAGCTTACCGAGTGCTTCATTGTGCGATCGCATGGGAAATACCGTTAGCCGCGGGTTCGGACTATTCTCATAACCAGAATGTGGGTTAATACAAATTAAACTTAAATTAAGTTAAAAAAAACTAGGACTGGCGGACTCGATGGTTCAAACCCAGACAAAATCTTTGACTCTCGATGAATTTCTCAAACGGCCGGAAACCAAACCCGCCAGCGAATTCATCGACGGTCAAATTATCCAGAAACCTATGCCGCAAGGAAAACACAGCACAATTCAAAGCGATTTGGGTGGCGACATCAACCGGGTACTCAAACCCCAACGCATCGCCCGCGCCTATCCAGAATTGCGCTGTACCTTTGGCTGTCGATCGACTGTACCCGACCTTGCAGTCTTTATCTGGGAACGCATTCCTCGCGACGAGAACGGCGAAGTAGCCAACATTTTCGCGATCGCCCCAGACTGGACAATCGAAATTCTTTCCCCTGACCAAAGTCAAACCAAAGTCGTCCGCAACATTCTCCACTCTCTCGCCCACGGAACTCAGATGGGCTGGCTGATTGACCCGGAAGAACAACTGATATTTGTCTATTTTGCCGATCGCACTATAGCAGTTTTTGAAGAACCGGGCGATCGCATCCCCGTCCCCGCCTTTGCTGAATCCTTGAATCTGACTGTTGGTCAAATGTTCGGTTGGCTGGCTCTGTAGCGTAATCTGGATTTATGAATGATTTTTTAACCGCAGAGGCCGCAGAGGGCGCAGAGTTAGAGAAGAGAGAGTACGTTACGGATTTGCTTTGAGCGAATGTGCGGTCGATCGCTTATACTGGAATATCTGGTTGTCAGCTCTTCAAGGACGAGAGAGGACTAAAGTCCTTACTACAAACTAATTATGATTATTTAACCGGACTTGATATCAACTCTCAATTAACCGCTAACTACTAACAACTAAGTACAAAAAACCTTTCTCAAAAATGGAAGCTAAATCCTACAAAGACACTGTAAATTTGCCCAAAACTAAGTTTGATATGCGCGCCAACGCCGTCAAACGTGAACCAGAATTGCAACAATTTTGGGCAGATCAAGAAATCTACGATCGCCTTTCCCACGATAATCCGGGCGATTTGTTCATCCTCCACGACGGCCCGCCCTACGCTAACGGACAACTCCACATCGGCCACGCCCTCAACAAAATTCTCAAGGATTTTATCAACCGCTACCAAATGCTGCGCGGCAAAAAAGTCCGCTACGTGCCCGGTTGGGATTGTCACGGATTGCCGATCGAACTTAAGGTATTGCAGAACATGAAATCGGAGGAGCGGCTAAATCTTACCCCGATCGACCTCCGCCGCAAAGCCGCCGCCTTCGCCCAGGAAACAATGGCGCAGCAGCGCACATCCTTTCAGCGCTACGGTGTTTGGGGCGACTGGGAACACCCGTATTTAACCCTGAAACCCGAATACGAAGCGGCTCAAATCGGCGTTTTCGGTGAAATGGTGCTCAAAGGCTACATCTTCCGCGGCTTCAAACCCGTGCACTGGAGTCCGAGTTCGAAAACAGCCCTCGCCGAAGCTGAATTAGAATATCCCGAAGGCCACGTCTCACGCAGCATCTACGTGGGCTTTCATGTCAGAAAGTTGTCAAAAGCTTTGCAAACGAAGCTCAAACGCTATATGCCGAGCCTCTGGGCGGCGATTTGGACGACTACCCCCTGGACAATTCCGGCAAACTTGGCGATCGCAGTCAATCCCGAACTGATGTATGCAGTGGTGGAACCGCCGGCAAATTCCCACATCGCCCAACAATTTATCTTAGTTGCTGTCGATGCGGTCGATCGACTGTCGGCAACTTTCAACACTGAATTAAAAATACTGGCTACCTTCCCAGGTAAAGAATTAGAAGGCTGCATCTACAAACATCCGTTGTTCGATCGCGAAAGCCCGATTGTTGCCGGCGGCGACTACATTACCGCTGACTCAGGAACCGGATTGGTGCACACCGCACCGGGCCACGGACAAGAAGATTTTATCGTCGGAAAACGCTGCGGTTTGCCAGTTTTAACGCCCGTAGATGAAAACGGAAATTTCACCGCAGAAGCCGGAGTATTCGCAGGTTTAAATGTCCTAGGAAACGGCAACGGGGCGGTGATTGACGCCCTTGCGGAAGCAAATTGTTTGATTAAAGAGGAAGCTTATCCTCACTCTTATCCTTACGATTGGCGCACTAAAAAGCCGACGATTTTTCGGGCGACGGAACAGTGGTTTGCATCCGTTGAAGGGTTCCGCGATGAAGCGTTAAAGGCGATCGCCGGTGTGAATTGGATTCCCGCCCAAGGGGAAAATCGGATTACCGCAATGGTTAGCGATCGCTCGGATTGGTGTATTTCTCGCCAGCGGACTTGGGGCGTGCCGATTCCGGTATTTTATGACGAAGAAACGAACGAACCGCTGTTGAATGCGGAGACTATCGCCCACGTGCAAGCTATCTTTGCAGACAAGGGTTCCGATGCTTGGTGGGAAATGTCGATCGCCGAATTGCTGCCGGAATCATACCGCAATAACGGTCGCACTTACCGCAAGGGTACGGACACGATGGATGTGTGGTTTGACTCCGGTTCTTCCTGGGCTGCGGTGGCGAAAGGGCGATCGGAATTAAACTATCCTGCTGATATCTATTTGGAAGGTTCAGACCAACACCGAGGTTGGTTTCAATCGAGTTTGCTTACGAGTGTAGCAACAAACGGCGTTGCTCCTTACAAAACAGTTTTAACTCACGGTTTTGTGCTCGATGAAAAAGGCCGGAAGATGAGTAAATCTGAAGGCAATGTCGTCGATCCGGCGTTAGTCATCAAGGAATATGGCGCCGATGTTTTGCGGCTGTGGGTGTCTTCGGTAGACTATTCCGCCGACGTGCCTTTGGGCAAAAATATTCTCAAACAGCAGTCGGATGTTTACCGCAAGATTCGCAAT
>JANYGO010000145.1 GCA_025362325.1 Cyanobacteriota bacterium
TAACCAATTGTTCCCAATTATGCCAATTAACCGACTCGACGAAGAACCGACTGAGCGCGGGATTTTAGCCGATCTTACCTGCGACAGCGACGGCAAAATCGACCAATTTATCGATTTGCGAGATGTCAAGTCGGTTTTGGAACTGCATACTCTCAAGCCCGGAGAACCTTACTATTTGGCGCTATTTTTGGGAGGTGCTTATCAAGAAATTATGGGCAACCTTCACAACTTATTCGGCGATGCAAATACAGTTCACATTCAGCTAACGCCTTCTGGCTATCATATCGAACACGTTGTGAAAGGGGATACTATGAAAGAAGTCCTCAGCTACGTACAATACGATGCAGAAAGTTTGGTTGAAAGCATCCGCCGTCAGACAGAAGCAGCTTTGCAGCAAAATAAAATTACTCTTTCCGAGGCCCAACTTTTGCTGCAAAATTATGAGCGAAGTCTCGGTCAATATACTTATCTTCAATCCTAATCAGTCAGGATTTATGAGTCATCAGTCATTAGTCATCAGTTATCAACTGATGACTAATGACTGATGAGGTAGGATGCCAATGGACAAGCTTACCAATTACCAATTAGCAATTACCAATTAGCAATTATTCAGCATGGCCGAGAATTTCTGCGATCGCCCGCCGCTCTTCTCCCTGTACAGTTGGTAAAACTTGGCGAGCATCAGTAATCAGCCAATCGAGAGCCGCCGCTTGCAAATCGATCGCCGCCCCGGTTTTATCAACGCAGTAGCGCCCGAACACCAGCTTGTCAACCAACCGCACCTCCGGCCCCAAACGGGAATACTCAAAAATTACGCTGTTTTCCACAGTCGCGCCGCTGCAAAGCCAACAATTCGGCCCGATCATTGTCGGGCCGACAATTTTTGCTCCATCTTCAATGATCGTCATCCCGCCAATATAAACAGGGCCAGTAATATCAACCTTATCCCAGTTCACAGCTACATTCAAACCAGCATAAATGCCGGGGCGCACCTCAATTCCCGGAATAGAAACATTTTTAATTTCTCCCAATAGCACGCTCTGAATAGCTCGCCAATAGTCAGGAACTTTGCCGATATCCACCCACTCAAAGTCCATGCTAATCCCGTAAAAAGGTGCGCCTGCTGCTACTAGCGCGGGGAATAACTGCGAACCGATATCGTATTCCGTATCAGAGGGAATATAATTGAATATTTCTGGTTCAAAAATGTAAATACCGGTGTTGATGTCGGTACTCAGAGCTTCTTCTACAGAAGGTTTTTCTTGGAAAGCTTTAATTTTGCCAGAATCGTCTGTTACCACAACTCCGTAACTGGAAACCTCATCGCGGGGAACAGACTTCATTACAATAGTAGCGATCGCCCCTTTTTCCCGATGCCACTTCACAGCAGCAGTCAAGTCCAAGTCAATCAAAGCGTCGCCGCACAGCACCACAAAAGTATCGTCAAAAAACGGCGAGAAGTCCTGAATTCGCCTCATGCCCCCAGCCGAACCGAGAGCCTCTCCAATCAGTTCTCCGTCCTCAATTCGCCCTTCAAAAGAATAGGCAATTTGTACCCCAAACTTTTGACCGTCGCGGAAATAGTTTTCAATTACATCTGCCAAATGGGAAACATTAACCATAATCTGGTCAAATCCATGCTGGCGAAGCAATTCAACCAAAAACTCCATCACAGGCTTTTGCAGGATGGGAATCATCGGTTTGGGTATTGTGTGAGTAATGGGACGGATGCGAGTGCCTTTACCTGCCGCCAGAATCATCGCTTTCATTCTTAACTTCCTCAACCCTCTGTTAATTGATATCAACTCAACAATTAGATGCTAGCGGTGGCGATCGAATCGATCGCAGCACCATCCTGACCTGTTTATAGGCGATATCCTACCAGGCTATCAATCATTTAGCCCAATTCGCCTGGATTTAAGCAACCAGGAATCAGAAATCATAAATCATCTCAAGTCTGGGTGAATGCACCTACAATTACCCTAGGGGCGGGTTAGCCCGGATATCTCTCAAGAGTTCGAGGGGCGGGTAAACCCGCCCCGGAACCGAATCTGATGCCCCTCCAAGTTCACAGCGCCCGGATTTTGAGGTCTTGGTAAAACTCTTCTTGAAGCAACTCTACTTTAGACTGAGCCGACAGCAGCAACAGCGCCCAAAAAATACCCACGCGGTCATGATTTGGCAAGTGAACTTCCTCAGTCGATAGCGGGGTTTCTGGGTGAACAGAGGGGTGCAAACCGTTGTGATGCCAGAGTTCCAGCAATTTGTCCAAGTCAAGCCAACCCTCGTCAATTTCCTGACCCCGTTCTGCCAGAAATCGTTCCAGTTCACTAGCAGTTTCCACGAGATTTTCTTGGTGAGCTAGCTCAAAGATAGCCTGGGCTGCTTGCGATCGCATTTTTGAGCTCGGGCGGCGGCGGGGAGCAACTGTCTGCTCCATGGCTGCTTTCATGAGCTGCAACTGATCGATCAGCTCTGGGAGAGTCACGGGACGTTTTTGGGGTAGTTGAGCGACACCGCGACGGCGCAATTGCCGCTCCAGATGCTGCGGCAAATGTCGCCCTCCCGAGTGTTCTGCGTCTTCGAGCGCGGCCTCGTCCGATTCTGGATTCGCCGGCGGTTCAGAGAGGACGATACTTTCTGCTTTGAGCAAAACCAGCATGGAAGCGTACAAAAACGCTTGGCCCGAGTGGGACAAATCGGAGAAATCCGTACTCTGATCGGCATCGCAGGCGTTGGTCAGCTTGCTCAAACAGCGATCGAACACTTCAATGACTTTAACGTCCCAAGGATCGATTTCTCCCCGTTCTGCTAAGTCAATTAAAATTGCGATTCCCTCAGAAATCGTTTCTAAACCATCTTGGTCTCTGGAAACAACCATTCGATTTTAGATTTTAGATTTTAGATTTTAGATTTTATACTGATACGCCGACCCAGAAAAAAACCGATTTTTTTCTCCTAAATTTGCTCGTTACCAGGATCTGCCTGGTAATGCAGATCCGGAGGCTCTGCCTTTTTATGATCTCCCAACTTACAGGAAAGAAAACTGTAGGAGGTGCTTAAGTTATTAAGTTTTCGATCCTAAGTAAAGTTCGTAGTACATCAGTCAGCGTCCGTAACTTAAGAACGGACTTCAGTCCGCACTACGAACCGTTTTTGTTATGGTAATCAACCGGACACCATATGAATCGCCCCTATCAAACATAGCCTCTTTAGGTTTGGCCGAGGTTTTGCGGTTTCTTGCCAATTCCGAGTCCTGGCAATATTTGATATTTCAAAGCAATGCCGGCCGCCACAAATAAGGCAATAATCAGCGCCCCAATTCCTACGGGACTGGGAATCCAGAATGTCGCCTCCAAATAGTTAACTTCCCCGGGTTTCAGCTTCCAAACTAACTGCTTTCCCTGCTGATAGCTTTCGGGAACCAGCGCACCGGCGACATTAGTTTCAATACTTTCGGCACCCCAAGGCGTGTTCAAGCTAAAGTCTAGCTCCAAAAGTCCCCCCGGACTCAGCAGCGGACTGCCGTTTGAGGAAAGCAGAGAAAGCGAGCGCAAATCCAATTCCAAACTCAACCGATTTCGCAGCACCAATAACAAATTATTCTGCTTGACACTCAGGTGAGATTCAAACTTCGGCAAATCGGTATCTAGGGGACTGGCGACCCGAGATTTTGCGGTTGGTGCGATCGGATTGTAAAATTGGTTAAACTTCTTTTCTAAATCGGCTCCATTATTGAATGGAATCGTCACTATAACTTCTCTCTCGGAAAGCCGTTTAGTTTTTCCATCCAGCAATCTCACCCGACTTTCTACGCTTTTCAACCAATCTGCAACAGTGTCGCTGCTGAAGCTTGTCAGCCTTTCCCCCAGTTTAATGTGCTGCACGATTGCGCCGCGAGTTTGGCTGTCAAAGTTGACTCCGACATCGTACTGAACGCATCCAGTCACTAGAGTTAAAAGGCACAAAACAAAAGGTAAAAGAAAGAAAAAGTTTTTTTTCCTCTTCCCAGTTCCATCCTTGATATTTTGCTCTTTCATTGTACCTTTTCCCTGTTTTTTCCTATTTGCATGAATTAGCAAAGCCAGGTTTGTAGTGAGGACTTCAGTCCTTCTTGACTCAACTAGGATAAGAGGACTAAAGTCCTCACTACAAACCAAGACGTGAGTGTTAACATTTTGATAGCAGCAGTGTCGGAGTCACCTGAAATTAACCGCACTCAACTTATTGCCTCGAAGCTACACCCAACTGTTGAAACAGCATACTCGGCAAATATGCCGCACCGCCTACCCATTCGGCTTCGCTGCTTAAATCTGCCAAATTTTTAAAGGCTTCAAAAATGCTGCCTGCCACCATTGTATTCTTGACGCGACCGACAATTTTGCCTTTTTCTACTTTATAGCCTAAGTCCAAATTGACAGAAAATTCGCCAGCTAACTGATTCGATTGACCGGCACCTAAAACTTGCTCTACTATGAGGCCTTCGTCCATGCTAGCAATCAAGTCTTGAGTGCTGGTATTTCCTGGGGAAATGCAGAAGTTGGTCAAATCTGGGCCCGGGCGAGACAATCCGCCACGAAAACCGTTGCCGGTTGATTGTACACCGGCGCGGGCGGCCCATCTACGATCCCAATAAAATCCGGTAACAGTTCCTTTGTCAATCAAGGTTTTGCGGGTGGTGGGCGTACCTTCGTCGTCGAAGGGACAAGCGGAAGGGCCTAGGGTGGGGTCTTCAAAAAATGTGAAGCGTTCGTCAAATAAGGTTTCGCCGATTTTGTCGGCTAGGGGAGAGGCTTTTTGGACTACTGTTTGACCTGAAAGGATGGTATCAAATAGGCTCCCTAATGTGCTGGCGGCGGATCTGGGGGTAAATAATACTGGGTAGGAACCGCTGGTGATGCTGGCTGGATGTTCGGCGAGGCGGTATTTTTCGAGGAGGGATTGCAGGATGCTGTTGGTGTCGAGGGGCCGATCGCGCGCGACATCGTAACTGTATGCTTGCATAAAGTCTTCTCCTTGTACCAAATTGCCTGCGATCGTCCCGCTGACTATTTGGCTGCTTCTTTCGGCATAAACGTCTTGCGTCGTGGCAATTTTGACGCGACCGCTGCGGACGTGGAAGCCTACATCTACCATAATATCGGAATTGTAGGCGTGAACTTGCTCGATCAGGTTTTTGCCGTTTTCGACTAATTCTTGAGTTGTGGGCGGAGTGTAGGTGGTTTCCGGGCCTTTTAGATGGAAGTTGGAGGCGAGTTCAAATTCGGCCGGATCGCCGATTTCGGCTGTTTGAATCGCTGCATCTACTAAGTCGTCTATCCGCGTTAAGTCTGTGGAACTAGCAAAGCCGATTTTGCCTTTGTAAATTAGCCGGAGTGCTACGCCTTGCAGTGCTTTGGTTTGCAGGCATTTGAGGCGATTGTTTTCAAATTCTATCGGGGTGTCTTGACTTGACAGGTAGTATACTTCAGCAGCATCCGCTCGCTGACTTGCCAATTTCAAAATCTGCTCTATGGTTGAATCGCTCACAATAATAATAGCCTTTCAGGTTGGTCTTTTTTTTATTTTAGCTTTCTTCGCCTGCAGCCTGACGATTTTAGATTTTATAATGACTGATTCTGTAGACTTATTGCATAAATTTTAGATTAAATATATCAACCGCAGATGTCAGGCAGATTAACGCAGATTAACGCAGATAATTTCAAGATAATTTGTGAATGAATGCAATCTTGTCTCTTCTTGCTTCTATCCAATTCCACCATCCGTTAAATCCGTTACATCCGGTACATAATCCGTTGCCGAACTTCCTTCTCTCGCGACGATAACTACAAAAATCTTTCACCCATCCGTTACATTCGTGGAGCGAATCTGTTGCCGCACTTCTTTCTGCTTAACTCAGCCAAGCTAAGCTGGCTAAGGTAATAAATATCGCAATTAAAGACACCCAGATAAATTGATTGTCTTTTGTATTCACCTGGCTCAAATCTACAGGTTCTGGTACGGGAGGCTTGGGTTTAGCGTACTTGATATCAGCGTTCGGATTGGCTTGAAAACTGATTGATTGATTTTCATCTAAAGCTGCTAAATCGGGGATTTTTACCGTCCATTCATCAGGGATAGTGAGTTTGGGGGCTTCGAGAATGAATAGCAAGCGCTTGGCTTGCTGGCGGGTTTCTTGGCGGGGATGGTGGGTGAGTTTGCGGCAAAGCTCGATCGCCCTTTCTGTATCGCCAGAGGCTTCGTAGGCCGTCACCAGCCACATCTGCACGTCGCCGCCTAACCTGGAAGTGCGATCGACCAAACCGGTAGCTGTTTCTAAACTCTGCACAGCTTGACCGTACAGGCCGCTCTCAAAAGCTACTCGACCAGCTTGATACTCAGTTTGAACTATTTCTAACTTTTCTGAAGTCACCAGCCCCCACCCAATTCACAAATATTAGTTCCCAAATTCCCCAAACCCTAGAATTCGCTGCTGTTTTGCGACATACCAGACTCATTGTCGCGCTTGGAGCCCAGCAAGTCTAACTGATCTACCCTAATTACTGGTTTCGAGCGATTTGAACCCGTATTGCGGTCTTGCCAGCGATCGAACTTCAAAGAGCCAGTTACTCCAATTAGAGCGCCTTTGCGAACGTAGTCAGCAGCGACTTGCGCTGTTTTCCCCCAGATTTCCAGATTAAACCAGTCTGGCTCGCTGTTCTTGGTTCTGCGATTGACTGCCAGCGTCAAATTACACACAACTTTACCCGACTCAAAATACTTCACGTCCGGGTCGCCGCCGACGCGGCCGACCAAAGTCACAACATTAAGACTCATAAATTTTTTCGGGAATGTGCTCGATTGGTGATGTAGTTAAACTCTCCCTGAAGGGCGATCGCCTCCAAACTTAACTTGGAACAGCGCGAATCAGGGCTTCATCCTGATTTTACACCCACTGACCAGAACATATTTATTGTGGATGATGGGCGAGTCGGCGTTCAACTTATGCTCGACAATGTACATTTCTGACTAGACTCAGGATGAAAAACGTAATAGAATCCATCTCGGTTACACTTTTGTAACAACATTATTGCACACAATACTATTTTAGTTTGGGGGGGGTACAAATCAGTGGGTCTTCTCAATCGATTTTCCAGAGATATGGGTATCGACCTCGGTACTGCTAACACGCTCGTTTATGTATCCGGCAAAGGTATTGTTCTGCAAGAACCTTCTGTAGTGGCGATCGACCAAGACTTAAAAATACCGCTGGCTGTCGGAGAAGATGCTAAAAAAATGCTCGGGCGCACGCCCGGGAATGTCATAGCATTGCGCCCGCTTCGCGACGGGGTAATCGCCGACTTCGATACAGCCGAACTCATGCTCAAGACTTTTATCCGCAGGGTTCACGAAGGCCGAAGCTTAGTTTCGCCCCGGATTATTATTGGCATCCCCAGCGGTGTCACTGGTGTGGAGAGGCGGGCTGTCATTGAGGCGGCTACTCAGGCCGGTGCTAGAGAAGTTCGGTTAATTGATGAACCTATCGCTGCGGCGATCGGGGCTGGACTGCCTGTGGCTGAGGCGACTGGCAATATGATTATAGATATCGGTGGGGGTACGACGGAAGTTGCGGTTTTGAGTTTGCAGGGTACGGTAATCAGCGAGTCTGTGCGGGTAGCCGGCGACGAACTCAATGAGGCGATCGTCCAATACATGAAAAAAGTTCACAATTTGGTGATCGGCGAACGAACTGCTGAAGAAATTAAGATTCAGGTGGGTTCTGCATATCCAACTCCAGAGGATGACGACGTGATCATGGAAGTGCGGGGCTTGCACTTGCTCTCCGGTTTACCGCGAACTGTGACGATCAAAGGCCCAGAAATTCGCGAAAGTATGTCGGAACCGCTTTCAGTAATCGTGGAAGCTGTCAAACGTACTTTGGAACGCACACCCCCGGAATTAGCAGCAGATATTATTGACAGGGGAATTATGCTGGCCGGCGGCGGGGCGCTGATGAAAGGTTTAGATACTCTGATCAGTCACGAAACAGGAATTGTCACTCACGTGGCAGCCGATCCGCTGTGCTGCGTGGTTTTGGGAACTGGTAGGGTATTGGAAAACAAACAGTTGGAACGGGTTTTCAGCGGGCAGTCGTCGCGCAATATGTAGTTAACAAACTTGGGATTTTGGATTTAGGAATAGGGCTGCTATCTAAAATCTAAAATCCTGACATAACAATTTTACATTACTAAGATTATGCTAAAAAACACACTCCGCAGGTGGTGGGATCTGCGTCTGCCAATTGCTCTTTTAGGTTTAGCTGTAACTGCGGCTTGGGGAGTTAGACAAACACAAGGTGCTGCACTGTTTGAAGTTTACAATTGGGTGTCTCGTCCGTTTCACGCTAACGGTTCTGGGCAAGAGCAACTGATCTCGGCGCGCACTCAAGAATTGCAAGCGCAGGTATTAGAATTAGAAACTCAAAATCAGAAGCTAAAAGAGCTTTTAGGTTACGTTTCTGCTAAGAAAGCTAAAGGGACTGTCGCTCCAATTGTCGGTCGCAGCGCTGACCATTGGTGGCAGCAAGTAACCTTGGGGCGCGGTAGTAATGATGGCATCAAAACAGATTTTACTGTGATGGGCCCCGGCGGTTTGGTAGGTCGGGTTGTCAGCGTTACTCCTAATACTAGCTTGGTGCTGTTAGCCAGCGATCCTACAAGTCAATTGGGTGTGGGAATTACCCGCAGTCGCAACATGGGTTTTATGCGCGGGAAAGGCGGCAATCAGGCTGTGATGGAGTTTTTTGATAATGTTCCCAATGTCAAGGCTGGGGATGTGGTTTCAACTTCTTCTTTCAGTCAGTTGTTCCCTGCAGGTTTGCCGGTGGGAAAAGTGGTTTCGGTGGATATGAATAAAACTCCGGCTCCTGAAGCCGTTGTTGAGTTTTCTGCACCGATGAATTCTCTGGAGTGGGCGGTGGTTTACCCCCACTCTAAGGAAGCCGAACAAAAGGCTTCTCAGGATAAATCTTCTGCACCAGAAGCAGGAGTAAAGCAGCCATGAAGTCTTTACCTCGGATGTCTGCACGATCGCGCCAATTTCTCAACTTCAGCGTTACATTTGTTTCTGTGCTGCTGTGCATACTGATATTGCCCACTCGCTTCCCGGGAATGGAATTGCTGGGAATTAGCCCGAACTGGCTGTTAATTTGGTTGGTAGCTTGGAGCATTAAGCGGAAACGTACAGTTTGGGGAGCTGCTAGCATGGGCATGGTTTTGGGGTTTCTTCAAGATGCGATGACTGCTCCTCATCCCACCCACGCTGTGAGTCTAGTTGTTGTAGGAGTCTTAACAGTTGTTTTGCTGAAAACCTGGTCGATTCCGGCTGATATTGTTGAGAGAGATCCGATTCCGATCGCGTTAATTGTGTTTGGGATGGCGGTGGTAGCGGAAACGGTGATGGGACTGCAATTTTTGGCTATGGGCGATCGGGCTTTACTGGAAATTTGGAGCGATCACCAGCGTGTGGCTTTGTGTTCTGCTATTCTCAGCAGTCTTTGGGCTCCGGTGATTTATTTTCCCCTGAATCGCTTGTGGGAAATGACCAGGAATTTAGAAAAATCTTAGTCATCAGTCATTAGTCATTAGTTATTAGTCATTAGTCATTAGGAAATTTTAGAGCCTGGGAACGCATATCTACAGGCTCAGACTCGTCGAAACTACTCGTTAAACTGGTGCATTTGCTGTGCCCAATTCTCGCGATTCTCCTGCCATTCATCAGCCATAGCTTCCGAATTTATATTGCTTTCTAGTTCCAGCAATAAACTTGATACTTCTTGAACAATCGATGCTGCCAGACATTCTTCTACCCAACGGTCTCGACGCTCTTGCCACTGAATATCCACCGATTCCCACTGCAAGTTAGATTCCAATTCAACTAGCAATTCTGATAGATATGTCAGGTTAACGGATGCTGCCACATCGCTCACCCAACTTTCCCGGCGCTCTTTCCATTCTTCTGTGACTCCTTCCCATTGGAGGTTGCTTTCAAACTCTAACAGTAAC
>JANYGO010000149.1 GCA_025362325.1 Cyanobacteriota bacterium
GCTAATAATATGGGCTACACCGATGTTAAACCAATTGAGACTCAGGCCCAAGTTGGCAAAACTTCTAGTCTTTAAATAAGACTCGGTGGTTGAAACCGCTTCTAGTCTAACGAAGATAAGAGTCGGCGGTTGAAACCGCTACTACACATACGAAGTCTGCCTCCGCAGACTGAAGAATAAAGGAGGCATTAAAGCCTGATTTGGTATAATAAGCGGACATAAATAAACCTCCGAAATGTCCGCAGGTTTGTATACCAAATCCGGTTTTAATACTTGCTTGATCGTTCTTGGAGGCAGAACCTAATTATGTAGGGTGTTCGCAGTATCGGAATGCAAGTCCTCAGTTTTTATGAGGACTTGCATTCCGATGCTGCGAACCAATTTTATTGCGGTTGTTCGACGAGGAGACACGATCTGAAGTGACCGCCCGTGCGATCGCGAACTATTCTTCCTTCTTCCTTCACGGCGCTAGATAACTAAAGCCTTCTTCCTTCTCTCGCGACGATAACTAAAGCCGAACTTCCCCACCTCCGTGACATCCGTTACATCCGTTACATCCGTTACAGAATCCGTTGCCGAACTTCCTTCTCTAGTTGGTTAGGGCGAATTTTTCGCGGGAATTCGATCGTAAATGTCGAACCTTTTTGTAGTTGACTTTCGGCCGTAATTGTGCCGTTCATCATCTTGACTAAGTAGGCGCTAATCGCTAGTCCTAAACCAGTACCTGGATAATGGCGGCTTGTGGTTTGGTCGGCTTGGCGGAATTTGTCGAAAATGTGGGGCAGATCGGTTTCACAGATGCCGATTCCTGTATCCCGAACGGCGATCGCTAGCCGATCGCCATTTAATTCCCGCACTTCAATGCAAATGGTGCCCCGATGCGTGAATTTAACCGCGTTGGAAATCAGATTCACCAAAACTTGGCGCAGGCGCAACTTGTCATTAACGATAAACCGATCCTGCAAGCACGCGCTGACGGACATCGCCACATTCTTGTCCGTGGCTTGATTTCCGAACTCCCGTGCGGCATCCATTACTAAATGCGCTAAATCAAATTCTTCAGTTTTTAATTCTGTGGGCCCGCTCTCGATTTTGGAAAGGTCGAGGATATCGTTAATCAGCACGAGCAGGTTTTTACCGTTATTTAAAATGCGCCCCACCATGTCCGTTTGCTGGTCGGTCAGCAGTTGTTTGTGCTGGCGCAGCAGCAATTGGGAAAAGCCGATAATCGCATTCATCGGAGTTCGCAATTCGTGGGACATGGTGGCTAAAAATTGCGATTTTAACTTTGCTGCTTCTAGCAGTTGCAATTTTTGCTGTTGAATGCGCCGGCCCTGATTTTCCAATTCTTCCTGCTGGCGAATTAGCAGCTCGTTTTGCAAGTCTAAAAGCTGTTCCTGTTTTTTTAATTTTTCGATCGCCCGCGCGCTGTTAATCGCGATTGCAGCTTGTTTTCCCATCACCGCCAGCAGTTGCAGAGTGCCCTTGTCCATCGCCGCGCTGTCTTTGCCGTTACCAACCGCCAACACGCCCAAACGCCCGGTTTCCCCGGACTCGATCGCCGCAGCACAGGCCGCCGCCGGCACTGCTGTGCCCGACTCGGAGCGCCACAGTTGAGACTCTCCCGTCGCAAACGCCTTCAGCAGCAGGTTGTCTTGAACGTGCGGGGTTTTGCCTTTCTCAAAGTTTGACGCGCCCCCGACAGCACTGAGTTTGAGACCGCTGGAATCGCACTCCGGGAGCGCTACCAGGCAAAATTCAGCTCCGGCGATCGCCTCCACAGTCGCGTCCGCGATCGCTTGTAACAACTCGCACAAGTTACCCGCGCGCTGGCTCAACAGATTTGTAAACCGCTCGATCGCCTGCAAATCACTCTTTGCGTCTATTTTGCCCAAATTTTCGGCTTTCAAGTTAGCTTCCTCGCCCGCTTCGGATCCCAAAAATCCTGGTTCTACAGCAGGCGCGGCTGGAGTTTGTGGGAGCGCCTCTATATCTGTGTAGGTTCCCACCCACTCTAAAACATCGTGACTGTCTGGGTTGGCGGGCGAGCCTCGGGCGAGGTTCCAGCGGTATCTGCCGCAGCGCGCCTGGAGACGAAATTTGATTTCGTAACTTTGCCGGTTCTCAGAAGTCCGCGATCGCGCCAACAGACGAGGGCGATCTTCTGGGTGGACGCGGGCCAGATAGCCGAAACCCAAAGCTGCTGCTATTGGTACTCCCGTGTACTCCTCCCAGCGCTGCCCTAAATAAGTCGCCCAGCCGCTGGCGTTTGCTTTCCAAACTATGTGAGGAGTTGCCGACCACAGGCGGTCGTCCTGAGTTTCGCGATCGCAAACTTGCCGTTGGGGGGATGTTATTTCTGATGCCTTGTATAGTATTTCGGCGTCGGAAAACTCCGAGCGAAAAGAGTTATTGCCGTGATAGTGAGTCATAACTGGTTTTATAAAAAATAAGCCTTGAAGGTGAGCCCTAACACCGGCTAAAGAAGGAGTGCTGCTAGCTTTATGAATTTTGACGTACAAAGTGCATCAAAAGTTTTTATACTTTAAATTTATCGAGGTACAGGTATCTTTACCTCTATCAACGGGCGGACAATGGGATAATTCATGTAAACTGTTATAACATTGAGAGCTTATCAGTCCCGATCGGGCTTTCCAGACGTTCTCCGCAAAATAACTTGAAAATTAACTTGCAATCTTGGCGACTGCATGAGTATGCTTGAAAAAGATGTGCGGCCTGTCAAACCCTAAATCAGGACACATTCTCTAAATTACTCAGCTAAGCTGAGTCAGTTGACGATATTTTAAAAGTTTAGCGGGCTATTGGAAGAAAGATGACTAAAATTCGCGTTGCTTTGATTGAAGACCACGACCTGACAAGAGTCGGCATTCGCACAGCTTTACAACAGCGTGACACTATAGAAGTTGTCGGCGATGCAGCCAACGCTACCGACGGATTGAAACTGCTTCAGTCTACCAAACCTGACGTGGCAATCGTAGACATTGGCTTGCCGGATTTTGACGGCATTGAACTGACACAAAAGTTCAAAAAATCTATAGCGGACACAGATCCTGATACCAAAGTTTTGATTCTAACTTTTCAGGACAATGAAGAAGAAGTGCTGGCAGCTTTTGCCGCCGGAGCTGACTCTTACTGCATGAAAGATATCAGCTTCGATCAGTTGTTGGATGTAGTAAAAGTAACACACGAAGGTAACTCTTGGATCGATCCGGCGATCGCCCGCATCGTCCTGAAACAAGCTCGCACTAAAGAGTCTGCTCCGGAAGAACCCAAGCCTGAGGGCAAAAGAGTCACAATTAAGGCTGCCGAACCCGAGTTCAGTCACATCATTGAAACTTACCCTTTAACCGAGCGGGAGTTAGAAGTGTTGGAACTAATCGTGCAGGGTTACAGCAATGCTGCGATCGCCGAAAAGTTGTACATTACTGTCGGTACAGTCAAGACTCACGTCCGCAATATTCTCAACAAGCTGTGCGCTGACGACCGCACTCAAGCGGCTGTTCTCGCCCTCCGTTCGGGCTTGGTTGGATGAAGCTTTATTCAGTTGACAGTTGACAGTTGACAGTTGACAGCGACCTCGGAGGGCGACCTCTACGTAGAAGGAATAGGATTGGAGTAATGAATAGTCTTCTTTTAATTTCTCCCTAAAATGAAGAGGCTTTCAACCAATTCTTTCTGATTATGATCAGGTAAAAAGTAGTTAAAAGCAGTTGAAATTAAGGTGCGCAGTGCGCACCTGATCGCCAAAACAGTAGAGTCGCACTGCTCACTTTACTGTCAAAAATGTAGGGTGCCGAGCGCGCACCGACAGCCGAATAATTTTAAGTTTAAAAAAGCTAAATTTAAAGTCCGCATCTATCCTAGTGCAGATATTTAAAACCATCTTTTTATAAGGGAATCAACCTTAAGATAGATGCCAAATAATTCTCACCTTTCCAATACTTATGGTTGAGCAATAAGAAGTGAGATAAATTCCCATCGCACTACCAATACTGGCGCGATTTCACTTCACAAAATGCAGCGGTTAGGGCAAAAAACCATACTTTTAGGAATAGTTAAGCAGTTAAAAAAGTTATATCCGCAGACTGATGCCTGAGTTCGCTTAAATTGGCGAAATTAAAAGTATCAACTCTTACTGAAATATTTTAAAAGAGGTATTATGGCCGCTCCAATTGAATTCAAGTTATTTGCTCCCTACAACAAAGGAGCTGCCTTGAGTGGCTCTTTTTGTAATTGGGAAGAAATCCCGATGGAAAAGGATGAAGAAGGTAATTTCAGCACCAAAGTAGATTTGGAGGATGGCGTTTATCAGTACAAATTCCGCGTGGAGTCGAAAAGCTGGTTTCTGGAAGCAGATCAGTGGGTAGATGTGGTAGATCCCTACGCGACTGACATTGACGATCCGAGTCAAAACGCCGTTGTTAGGATCAAAGATGGCGATCGCATCGTCGATACCTATGTTTGGAAACACGACGATAAACCGCTACCAGCCGATCGAGAATTAGTAATTTACGAAATGCACGTTGCCGACTTTTCCGGCGGCGAAGCAGATCCCCTCGCCCGCGGCAAGTACGAGCACGTAGTCGAAAAACTCGATTACCTAGCAGATCTCGGTATCAACGCGATCGAACTCATGCCCCTCAAAGAATACCCAGGCGACTACAGTTGGGGCTACAACCCGCGCTACTTCTTCGCTGCCGAGTCCAGCTACGGCACCACAGAAGAACTCAAAAACCTGATAGACGAGTGTCACGCCCGCGGGATTCGCGTCATCATCGACGGGATTTACAACCACTCCGAATCATCCAGCCCCCTGACTCAAATCGATCACGATTATTGGTACCACCACGCACCCCGCGATGCAGACAACAATTGGGGCCCGGAATTTAACTACGAATTCTACGACGAAAACTTAGGAACTTTCCCGGCGCGCAGATTTGCTGGCGATACAGTCCGCTATTGGGTTCAAGAATACCATCTCGACGGCATTCGTTTCGACGCGGCGCGACAAATTGCTAACTACGATTTCATGCACTGGATAGTTCAAGAAGCCAAAAGTGTCGCCGGCCCAAAACCGTTTTACGCCGTTGCCGAATACATTCCCGAAGATACTAGCATCACGAATCTAGACGGGCCGATGGACGGCTGCTGGCACGACAGTTTCTATCACTCCATGATTCCACAACTCTGCGGCGACACTTTTGATTTAGAACAACTCAAAGATGTGATTGACTGCAAGCGGCAAGGTTTCTTGGGTGCTACGAATGTAGTGAATTATTTGAGCAATCACGACCACGATCGCGTATTCTCAGAATTGGGCGATCGCGGAATTTTGGATGAAGCAGCATTCAAGCGGGCGAAGTTGGGAACGGTGCTGTTAATGACAGCAGTTGGCGTGCCGTTGATTTGGATGGGCGAAGAATTTGGCGAATACAAAGCCAAAACAATCGAGCAATCGAAAATTGACTGGACGCTGCTAGGAAATGACATGAATAAAGGTTTGTGGGAATACTACAAAGGCTTGATTCACCTACGCAAAAACAACCAAGCACTTTACACAGAAAACATCGAATTTTTCCACGAAGACCCAGACTCGAAAGTGTTTGCTTACACTCGCTGGAACGATGAAGGTTCGAGAGTTGTGGTAGTGGCGAATATGTCAGAAAATTATCTGGCAGGTTACAGCGTTCCCCACTTCCCGGCCAACGGAACTTGGCACGAATGGACGGGAAATTATGATGTTGAATCGGGCGATGACAATATTATGATTGACTTGCCAGAATACGAAGCAAAAGTCTTTGTCTGGCAGTGATATCAAATCCCGTTACATCAGAATTATACCGCAACATGGTTCAGTTAACAATGTTTATTGCCCGGAGATCCCTTGCAGCATCCCCCGAAAGCAAGGGGGACTTTGAGAACACTCTTGTCCCCCCCTTTTTAAGGGGTGTGCCAGGGAGATCTGTCTTAGCCCAAGCGTATTGCTCTAAATCCCCCTTAAGAAGGGGAGTAGGGGTTGACTGTCGATCGACTTCTTGTCCCCCCCTTTTTAAGGGGTGTGCCAGGGAGATCGGGCTTAACTGAACCGTATTGAATTATATCTCTAGCGAGCAAGATGCTCCAACTCCTGCGAAAGCTTTCATTGTTAATTGAAATTACATATTTTACTCAGTTGATTTTCCAGGCACAATTCGGTTGCGGCCGCCGCCGGTACTGGTTTGCTAAAGAAGTAACCCTGACCCATCTCGCACTGAAGAGACTGCAAAAATGCCAACTGTTCTGCTGTTTCCACTCCCTCAGCAATCACCTGTAAATTCAAGCCTTGTCCCAGGGCGATCGCAACTTTCACAATCGTAGCACCGTTGCTGCCGTTCACCAAATCTGCAACGAAGGATTTGTCTATTTTTAAATTATTGAGCGGGAAGTTTTTCAGAGACCACAGCGAAGAATAACCAGTGCCAAAATCGTCCAGAGAAATGTGAATTCCCATTTCCTGCAACTGATGCAATACTGACACCGTAAACTTCACATCTGTCATGGCAACTGTTTCGGTAATTTCTATTTCTAAATACTCTGGATTTAACTTGGTTTCTGACAAAATTTCAGCGATGGTTTGTACCGTGTTAGCTTGCAGAAACTGGCGGCCTGATAAATTCACAGCTATCCGAATCGGCGGCAATCCCATTAACTGCCACGCTCGATTTTGCAAGCAAGCAGTTCGCATCACCCATTCGTCTATTTGGCAGATAAATCCTGTTTCCTCAGCTAAGGGAATAAATCGATCAGGACCAATCAAACCGCGTTCGGGATGCTGCCAGCGAATCAGAGCTTCCATGCCGACTATTTTGCCGCTATTTAAGTTTATTTGCGGTTGATAGTGCAGCACAAACTCAGATTTTTTCAGAGCTTTATAAAGATGATTTTCTAAGTTAAGTTCCTCGGAGACTTGATTGCCGATCGCCCGCGTGTAAAAATGATAATTATTCCGACCTCTCTGTTTAGCTTTGTACATCGCAGCATCAGCATTTTTCAGCAAAGTTTCTGCGTCTTCTCCGTCGTAAGGAGCCAAAGCAATTCCCAAGCTAGCCTTAATATAAAGTTCCAGACCGTCAAAATCAAAAGGAGTGCTTAAACTTTGGATAATTTGCTGGCAAACCTTAGTTGCGTCTTCTGGGCTATTGATATTGTACAGCAGCACAGTAAATTCATCGCCGCCCCAACGGGCGATCGTATCCCCCACGCGCAAACAGTTAGTCAAACGCCGAGATACACCTTGCAGCAACAAATCGCCCACTGGGTGGCCGAGGGTATCGTTGACATTTTTAAATCTGTCCAAATCTAGAAAGATTACCGCCAGCATTTCGGCGTTTTGGTGAGCGTTAGCTAAAGCTAAAGACAGCCTTTCATTAAACAGCAATCTATTAGCTAAACCTGTTAATTGGTCGTGAGAAGCTTGATGTCGGATCAGCGCCTCGACGCGCCTCTGCATTGCAGCCATGTACAGGTGAGTTCCTAAAGATTTTGCGAGCTTCTGTTCGTCGCTGCTCCACTTTTGACCTTCGCTGATTTTGATTTCTTTCCAAGCTGCAAAGGACTGTCGGGGACGATCGTTCCGGGCGTCGGAACTGCAACGGCCCGCCCACAAAATTTCGGTTTCTACGGGTGCGCGAAAAACGGTGAGACAGCCGATGCACTGTTGGCCGTATTGCAGCGGTACTGCCAAAAATGACCGAATGTCAGCTTCGATAAAATTTGCAGATAAAGATTTGAGTTGAGGTTCTTGAGAAATATCGGAAATCGCGTACAAGTGCGGGACGATAAAATTAGAAATATTTGTATCGCTTGAACTGTAACGATCGGAATATAGATTTTGAAAAATACCTAATTGGCTGGTATTATCGGCAGTTTTTGCTCGATCGTCTGGGTTCGCAAACCCCATGATCTGCTGCCAAAACTCGCTTAGTTCCAGGTCTGCGTCCCGGGGCTGCTGGCCGCAGGTATAAAGTTTAGCCGGCAGATCGCCAAATTCGGCTGCAATGTACAACCGCCCTCCCGAAGCGCGCAAATGCTTGACAGTTTGTTCGAGAACTGCTTGCCGAATTTCGTTTAGTTCCAGAGGAGAGTGCAGCAAACTGCTAATTTGGTTGACAACGGCTTCGTCGCGCGCTTGCGCTCGGGCTTGAGTGAGCAGAAAAGATTGGGCGATCGCAATTGAAAGTTGATCCACAAGCAACTGCACCATTTTCATTTCTCGATCGCTAAACCGTTTCGCTTGGCTGTGGTGAGAAACCAACAGCCCCCAAAGCTGATTTTGATGCAAAATCGGCACCGCCAGAGAAGAACGCGCCCCCATAGCCTTTAGATATTCAATGTGACAGGGGTCTACAGGACAATAGCGAATATCTTCAACTGCTAAAGTTTTGCCGGTTTCGGGACAATCTAACCGATTAATTGTTTGATGCTGCAATTGGACATCTACAATCACTCGCTGCCGCGCTTTGACAAACATTTCGCGGGCACTGTTGGGAATGTCGCCCGCAGGAAAGCGCAAACCCAGCAGAGATGGCAAGTTGTCGCCGTTGGTGGACTCAGCAATCACCTCGCCGCTACCGTCGGCATCTAACCGATAAACTTTTACCCGATCGCTCCCTAAAAAGCTGCGAATTTCTCGCGCCGTTGTCGTCAAAATCTCTTGCAGTTCTAAAGAGTTGCGAATGCGATTGGTAATTCGATTGAGTAAAATCTCTTGTTCTAGGGTTGATCGTGACATTTGTCTAACTTTGGTGCGGGCCATCCCTTTTGATCTCCAGGGCTGTTAACAGCATTTTTGCGAGCCACTGTGTTAACTGGCCCTGTATTATAGACTACAACATTTTCGCCACATCTATTGGATTTACCCAACCCGGGATCGAGAAACCCGGTTACTACACAATATTTCTGGTTTTTCCACAAATTTTGTGTAGTAACCGGGTTTCTTAAAAGACTTTTATGCGGACTAAAGTCCGAACGATCGAACAAATACAGCAACCGGGTCGATCGGACAAGCTTCTGATGCAAGAACGCAGAATGCTGGGAGAGTCAACCCGGTTGGTAAGTATTTATACTCGAAATTATCCTCTTAAACCGACTCCCAAATTTCCCGAATTCTGTCCGGCAAAAATCCCGCTATTTCCTGAATTCGCTCCTCGGACAACTCATCCTTTGTTGCTGAAAATACACCGGCGATCGCAGTTTCCGGTTTGACTCCCGAAGGAAGTGAGCCTTCTAGTTCCACCCTCCGTACAAACAAATTGGCATCGATACCCAGAGGTGCAGGCCCGCGCAAAGGCTGACGCACCCGGCTCAGCAATCCTACCAGCGGATTCGTATCTTTCCAGAGATCGGCTATTTCTTGTTGCAGGGTTTTGTCGTCTGTCGGTAAAACTTCTTTGTGCAGTTCGGCTTCCACGCGATCGCTGGCTTCTGTGGTCATCACATCGCGCATGATGCGATACACTACTTCGGTAATGTCGCGGGCATCAAAAATGTCCTCCAAGTGACCGTTTACCATCACTTTTTCCAAAAATGGCATATCCTTAGAGGCGATCGGAACTGCTGACCCTTCTTGGTGGAGGGACTTAGGAGGGTTCGTCTCCATTTTTTGTAACAGTTTGCGACCTTTTTCGGTTAGATCGGCTTCTTGAAATGCCACTAAAGGCGGCACTAACTCAGTCCCTCCGTAAGGCTCACCGCTAAACTCCGCTTTGATAAATTCCCTTTGGTTGAGGTAGTCCAAGTGACCGAGCAATTCGGCTTCCGCCACATCTCGACCGACATATTCTTCGGCTGCATTCCTAATTTCCGACTCTCCCTTGCTGTTGCCGCTGCCAATCTTTTTGAGCAAAATGTAAGTCAGGTCATCTCTAATTGCAATTGTCATCAAAACCTCCTAGGTTAATATCCGGTAAAACTCAAGTAAAAACTGATTTTTTTACTTGCTAAAATTGTGATAATTACTACTTAAAAACATTGAAGTCTAAACCAGACAAACAAGTATCTCTCAGCAGGTGGAAGTTATTAAAATTAAGTGCCGCTTAGAATCTTCCTTTAGGTGGATTTACGTAGGGAGACCAGCGTCTACTGTTGGTACTAGATGGAAAAGCCGCCGCCACTCTTCAAAGTCATCAAGATAGGATGCTTTATGGGCAATACTTTTCCTAGTTATCGCGTCTTGTTGCTAAGGCTGAGCATCCGTAGGGGTAAGTTGGTAATTTGCGCTTTTGATCGGTAAAATTATGGAGATGCTGTGGGATAGATCGAATGGTGCAGTCTTTGCTCCAGCTTGCACCGATATTGTACAATCGGGCTAGACCGAAGACTGGCCATGTGAGAGCTACAAATTACGAGCCAATCTGTTTCAAGTGCCGGAGCGCCACTTGAAGAGTGCCTCGGGTACAACTTTTACGATCATTTTTTGATCGGCATTTATGAACTACCCTAATTGGAATAAGAATTTGGAACCTTCTTTAAATAGCGGTCAACCGGCGGTTGACAACCGTCCTTTAGTTTTGGCTGTAGACGACAATCACGACAACTTAGAGCTGCTGACGCAAATACTAGATTTATTCGGCTGCGAGTGCGTGGGAGCCGTTGACGGGTACAGCGCTCTGTCAGCAGCAGTCGATCGAGTTCCCGACCTAATCGTACTCGACATTTGCCTGCCGGATATAGACGGTATAGAATTAGTCAAGCGGCTCAAACAAAATCCTCAGCTCATACATATTCCGATTGTGGCGGTCACAGCACTAGCCAAAACAGAAGACCGCGATAGGATTCTCCAAGCCGGCTGCATTGCATACCTTTCTAAACCTTTTAACATCAAGGATTTAGAAACTATTATCCGCCATCACCTCAACTATCAGGCGTCTTTGGTTGAGTTTTAGACTTTTGACTAGCATCGCGAACTTGAGGTGCAGACTCCAAAATTGCTATGGTTCCCGTGCGGCCAGTCTCCAAGGTCGCATCGCTGAGCAAATCAGTCACGCCCACACCCAAAACCTGTGCGATTAACTCTTTCAGTTGCAATTGCAGAACCGAGTCTAATTGCGATCGTACCTGGGAAGCCAAATCTTCCTGACCGTTCAGAGCCAGCAATTTTTCTGGTTGAGTAATCGCATTTTCGATCACAATTATCAATTTATTATCCAAAAGATTGCACACCGCCTGACTCGTTTGGTGTCCGAATAGAGAGCGGTACAAAGCTTGAATCCCCTGTGCAAGACTGCGTTCTAATTTGCCGCGAGTAGGTACTAAAATTTCCCCGGTCATATTTTTTAGGTACAGCAAGATAACTCAAAAAAACAGTTATAGAAGAAGGAAGAAGGAAGAAGGAAGAAGGAAGAAGGAAGGCTTTAGTTATCGTCGCGAGAGACCTTCGTTGCAATCGACCGCATGGGGAAAGTGCAATGCGAGAACGCCCTAAGCGTCAGGGCGGTTGCTATAACAGTTAACAGTTAACTGGTAACTGTTAACTGTTATCAACAACCGTGGCGCTAGGCGACAGTAACTTGATTGGTTTCCACCTCAGTTGCACCGTGAACACCTTGAGCAATTGTCACTAACTTATTGACAATTTCCTGATCGGAAACCGTCCCTTTGAGAACCACTGTAGTGCCGTGTTGAGCCACATAAACAGTGTCAATATCCGCAACCTCAGGATTTGCATCGAAAGCCTGAGCCACCCGTTTAGCTAAACCGCTTTGATCGTATTCTCCATTCAATCCCATGCGTTCCGGGGCGATTGTTTGAGTCGCAGCAGCCGGTTGGGCCACAGGTTGAGCTTGAGCTTGAGGTGCAGCGGCAGGTGCTTGGTAAGCAGGAGCTTCCACATTGTCGTGATTTTCCAGTTTTTCTAAACCAAACAATCTTTTGAGCCAGCCCATAGAATTTGTCCTCCCACAAAGTTTTTGTTAATTGACAGTTGGCACGGCGCCGTGAATTTTTTATTCTCAATACCCGAAATTGCGATCGCAGCCTTGGACGCAGAAACCGAGTTTTTATACAAAAAAAACATCGTTACAGCCATCCTGCCCGGTAGCACAACCCGATTACTTGACTTTCGTACGCATAAATACAATTTAATGTTGTACAACTTCGCCCATCATCTACCTGTAGACATAAATTCTCCGGCTCTCAGACAAATACCTGGGCTGACCATTCCGGCCAATCAAACTTAAAGCCTTCGTCCCCAACTTGTACGATTTTGTTGTACCACTCGTGCCAATTTCCCGCAGCCGGAAAGTTAGGAATGTAGTAACCAGATAGATAAGTATCCGAAAAATTTGCGACCACTACTGCTCGCGTTCCCTCATCGCTCCAGCGGTAGTAAGCGAGCACCTTGGCGGCGGGATTTTCGTGGAAAAATTCAATATTTTCGGTGTAAAGTGCAGGCAATTTTTGCCGCAGCCGCATCATGTGTTTATAGTATTCCAACAACTCATGATTTGGCTGATTTGTCAACAAAGACCATTGCAGTTTATTCGGCTGGTTGGGAGTTGGGCGAGTGGATTGTCCGAACTCTTCGCCCATCCTATGAGTAGTGCGATCGATCTCAGTAGCGTAGGGGTCATTAACTTCTACCCATTCATCCGGTTCAAAACATGGACTTTGCGACTGAAGTCGGAACTTTTATTGATAAATACCGTCTGTTCGCTGAATTTGAGTGCGGAAATAACCTCTCTCATCTTTTTCTAAGGGAATTTCTTCCCATTTAGAAAAAGATGAGAGAGGTTAGCTGCTTTGTTGTTGGGAGCGAAGAGTTTGAATTCAATTGCAGCGGCCATGAATACCTTGTGTGCAGAATTTCTAACTGTGATCAGTATTCATTTTTACAATTTTGCCAATCTGTCGCTATCGTTCTTAAGAGTTAAACCCGTCACGATGATTCTGTAAAGTTCGCACACTTAAGTCGAAAGTTTTTTGTCTCTCTGGTTTGCATCGAAGTCTCGATCCCCCTAAATCCCCCTTAAAAAGGGGGACTTTGAGAGGGTTTCCAGTCCCCCCCTTTTTAAGGGGTGTGCCAGGGAGATCTAGGGCCTAATTGAGTAAGGTGCGCACACCTGCAACCGCAGGCTTAGTTGAAATCAAAAATGTAGCTAAAGTAACTAAAACTTATTAAGCACTGTTTATGAAAAGTAATTTAACTTTTGATAACAAGATAAATTGCGACCACATATTAATATTTGTAACTAAAGTAACATTTTTTAGCTGACAGAGCTAATACCGTAGAAAGATGTCATTTTAGGCGGAAAGAGCGAGGATGAGCTTGTAATTATCAAGTAAGGGAAACCAGAAAAATGAATCCTTCATTCAACTGGATTTTCGCGCTATCGACTTTAAGTCAAGTTTGAGCCGAGAAGAGCACTGATTATTTTTGCTTATACTTTAACGGCACTTGTTTTCTAGTTCTTGATTGGCAAACTTGGTTTAACCCTAATCAGCTAAAACGACTGCTGCTACCTCAGTAATTGGTAATCGGTGAAAATCTCATTCGTCCCTGTTACCTGTTAGATATTCCGAGCAGTGGCTAAGATGGCTCTAAAAGTTTAATGTGGGATGTTGGCTAATTACCGTTACTGTAAAAACTCTGGAGTGTTTAAAATGCTAAAACAAATGTGTTGGTTGCCCAGATTGGGAGGCAATGGAGAAAAAATCTTGCACTTGCGCACCGAAGTGCGTCAAGCGTGGCGGCCTTATACAGCTTTTCCGCAGTTCGCTGCATCCGACTACCGGGAACCGGACGGTTCTAAGGGATGGGCAACTTTCCAGAAGCTGAAAACTCAAGGGTGGAATTTAATATCGACTGAAGAAGGGCAGCAGTCGTTTTTTGACGAACAGAAAAGTGCTTGATCGAGCTGAAACCGCAGGAATAAAAGAAGAGGATTTTACCTCTTCTTTTTATTAATTTGGAAACCTAAAACTCGGCTTTCAACCCTCATACTTCGTGGCAGCGGTAAGGTGCGCCCATGAGCATCCTACATAATTTTGACGTGTTTGCGGGGTTGCAAGTTAAGTTAGCCGATCGCCATTTCTCTCTGTCCTGCTGTTGCTGCCCGATCCAACACGGGCTGGCGAGTTTTCAAATTAAACCGGTATCCGTGGGGGAGGATGTGCAACTTGACCCCGCAAATCGCCAAAGCCTCATCCTTCAACAGTCCCTCCATATTGTCGTGGAGTTTGTCCGACTCGTCGATGACAGTTACAGCGCTTTCGCCAATGACTTCAAACTCGTCACCGCTGACTAAAATAGCTGTATTTTCGTCAATACCAAATCCCAACACGGCAGGTTGCAGCAAGAGTGCCGAAACTAAGCGTCCCAGACGGCCTCGCTGGGCGAAATGCTGGTCGATGACAATTCCCGGAAGGAAACCCATTCCCGGGCCCATTGCTACTGAATTAACGCGCGGATTTGTCTCCGAGTCTCCTTCAATAATCATCATGTCTGGCATCATCGCCGCGCCGGCACTGGTGCCGCCAACGATCGCCCCTTCCGAGTAGCGTTTGTGCATAGCAGCGTCGAGTTTGGTGTCTTTCAAGCAGCTAATAATCCGCGCTTGATCTCCGCCGGTAAAGAATATGCCCGTCGCTTGTTTGATCGCTTCTAAATAATCTGGATTGTTGGCATCTTCCGGTTTCTGCGTATCAACGACTCGCACATCTTCCGCGCCGAGGCGCTCAAACACTCGGATGTAATTATCTCCGACTTCTCCCGGGAGGCTTGTCGCAGCCGTCATCACTACAATGCGGGCTTTAGTCCCTCCAGCACACCGCAAGAATTCCCGCAGAATTTTGCAGTCCCCATCTTTATCTTCCGCGCCGCCAATAATTAGCAACTTGCCCTGATTGATGCTGCTATCCATGTGATCTCCAGTCGTAACTCCTATTATTTCAATAAAACATAACATTTATTGCTCCGAAAACTGCCAAAGGGTATAGATAGATACAAAAAACCATCTAACTTCAAGAAGTCTTGGAGGCACGCAACTCAAGCGTTCCGGGGTTTTTGACTCTTGCTGCGGCCTGTATAGCAGTGGACAGTTGACCGCTCGAAAGTTGACAGTTGCATAACCCGAATCAAATCATTGATTCGGTACGGGTATCGGCTCTATTCATTCCGGTTATTTATGTCCTCACCGATGTGGCGGTTGCTGTAACACTATTTTTTGCAAAAAAAACGAACCCCTCCTCACAGCATAGAGAAGGGGTCAAAAAATGAGTTTAAATTACAGGACTGAGGCGCGCGGGGTCATCAACCGGGTTTCTGACTGGATGCTTAGCCGATCCTCCTATTAGTTTCTCCGAGAAACCGGGCTGATGAGCGCAAGTTCTAGATTAGTCTGATCGCCAGTTAGTGCGATCGCTCGATCAAATTGCTCAATACTGTACGCGCCCGTTCTAAAGGCAGGTGTCTGGGTTTGCCGTTCCAGACAATCTGATATTCGTTGCTGTGTTGACCGTCGCCGTAGCCTGAAATCAGCTTCAGGTGAAATGCTTCCTCAGCTAATTGGTGAACTTTATCCCTGAGAGCAGTTTGTGCGATTTTCATAATTTGCTGCCTCTTAAATTCTCTTTCACAGTCATAAACAATTATAAGTGGGCACTGTACCTCTCCAAAGTTATAGCTTTTTTTATCAATGGGGGAAGGAAGTAGTCATTAGTCATAAGTGCTTAGTCATAAGTGCTTAGTCAGATGTTGAAGGAAGATGTTGAAGGAAGATTTTCCCCCTCTCCCCCCTCTCCCCCTCTCCCGCTACGATCGAGCCAGAATTGGCCGGAGTATTTGTCTCACTGCTGCAATATCTATGCCCGCAGGTAGTATCCAATGCACCGACAAGAGAGTTACTGTCAAAAGTTAGCTAAAAGGAGGTTAGAAAATGCTGCAAGAAAAAAGCACCGAGACAGCCCGCGTCAATGCTCGAAAAACCGATATTTTTGATGTTTTCAACTTCAAACACTATATGGGGCCAAACCCTTACCTAGAAACAGCGGCTTTAGTGTTCGATTGGGCGGTAACGGATGCGAGTGAACCTTTGCCGATCGCACATTACCATGAAATTATTGGCGATCGCTACCCGCAACTGCTGCACGAAACTTTCTCAAACCACGCCCAACTGTTCGGCCGCACCGCCTCAGAAGTAGCCAAACTCGACATGGGTTTGCACTTCCAACACTGGAAAGTCAAACCGTTTTCTCACTTTAGCAGAATCAGCATAGAAGCACTTCACGCCCGCAGCGCCCGAGCCGTAGTTTACGCTGTTTGGGATTGGTTTGAAGCCATCAATCAAAATCAAGATTTTCCCTTAGAAGCACAAATTGGCGCTCTGCAAAATATGTTCCGCCAGTCTGTTTACGGAGGCCCGACAGTTTATTCATTAATGCGATCGGCATCCCAAAAAGGCATTCCCGCATTTTATTTGTGGGATGAAGGACTGATGCAATACGGTTACGGTAAAAAACTGGTGCGCGGCTCGGCAACAACCTTTGATTCCGACAGCCATTTAGACTCTGATTTTACCACGCGCAAAGACGATTGTAAAGCTTTTCTCGCTACCTTGGGATTTCCAGTTCCCAAAGGAGATATTGTCTCTACAGAAAACGGAGCTTTGGCAGTTGCGAGAGAAATTGGCTACCCAGTTGCTATTAAACCAGTAGTCGGTCATAAAGGAATTGGTGTCACCGCAGATGTGCGAGATGCTGAAGAATTGCAGGCGGCTTTTAAAAGAGCAGTTAAGGCAATTCCCGACACAGAATCGGTGCGAGTAATTGTGGAAAACAGCATCAAAGGATCGGATTTTAGGCTGCTGTGCGTTGACGGCAAATTTGTTTCTGCAACTGAACGCCGGCCAGCTTCGGTAACAGGGGACGGCGACTCAACTATTCGCGAATTGATCCGCCGCGAAAACCGCAAACCCGAACGTTTGGACACGCCAACTTCGGCGATGAGCAAAATTCAGTCCGACGAAGCGATGGAAATGTATCTGGAAGAACAAGGGCTGTCATTGGATAGCGTGTTGGAGCGCGATCGCACTGTTGCTCTGCGCAAAGTCGCCAATCTTTCTGCTGGCGGCGTCAGCATCGACGCTACCCGCACCATTCACGCGGATAACATTGTTTTGGCTCAAGATATTGCCCTACATTTTCGGTTAACTTGTTTGGGGGTTGATGTCATAACAGAAACTCTCGCCAAATCTTGGAAAACCGGGAATTTTGGGATTATCGAAATCAATGCCGCGCCGGGAATTTTTATGCACCTCAACCCGGCTGTAGGAGAAAGTGTGGATGTGCCTTCGCATATTATCGAAACTTTCTTTGCATCGGGAAAATCAGCCAGAATTCCGATTATTACTTTTAACAGAATTTCGGTGCACGAACTGCAAGAAACAATCGACCACATTCTGTTGCAGCATCCCGATTGGACAATCGGTGCTGTTTGTCGCGCTGGACTTTTTGTCAACCGTTCTGAAAAGGTTTTGAATAAGAATTACAATCTTAACGTGCAAACTTTGCTACGGAATCCCAAGCTCGATTTGTTGATAGCTGAATATCCCGAAGATGTTTTGGAAGCTGAGGGAATGTTTTATCGGGGCAGCAATATGGTGGTGCTGGACAACCCGGGGGAAACTGAGATGATTTTGAGCAGAGAAAGCACTGATGAGGATACTGTTGTGGTGCGTGAAGGGAATAATATTTCTATTCGCCGCCAGGGGTTGATCGAACAGTACAGTCTCGGGGATGACGAACCGTTTACGCGGGTCTATTTGAAGGAAATCGGTACTGTTTTGTAGGGTGCTAATTGCTACTTAAATCGCGGAGACACGGCGCCGCAAAAACTAAATAGCTAGGTAGAGCTTTTGATTAGTAAGCTTTGTGCGGCGAAGGAGATAATTGACCCAAAGTGCGGATAGCTACTAAGTAAGGTGCGCGAAGTGCGAGTGGCTTAACTAAGCCACTCGCACTTCGCGCACCTTGTGGTTAGCAAACCAATATTTTTGTAGAAACCGACTTGATGAATATAAATTCATATTTGTGCGATCGCAAGTTTTGATACAATCTTGTTTCTGCGCTGTCTGTTGTGTTATCAAGGAAATTCAGAAGTATTCAAACGAATCGCACTCCGCTGTCAGGCTGTGGGAATATGAATGTTGCGAGCAATGGTTTTAATTTGCTGACGAAAAGTTTAGAGTCATACCGCCGCTACATTCCAGCAGCGCTGACTCTTTGCACGGGTATGAGCTTGTCATTGGCAGCCGCGGCTGTTGTGTGGAATTGGGAAAACCAGCGCATGAAAGCTGAATTTCATCAGCAAGCCGATCGCCTGAATGTGGCATTGCAGCAAAGCATCAACAAAAATTTAGAATTTCTGTACTCAATTAAAGCATTCTACAGCGCATCTACTGAAGTTAGCAGACAAGATTTTAAGCAATTCGTTCAACCTGCACTTTCCCGAAATTCTGCCATCCATTCTGTTAACTGGATTCTGCGGGTGCCTGCTGCCCAAAAAGCAGCTTACGAAGCGGCAATTCGAGCCGAAGGTTTTCCGGCATTTCAAATTTATGAGCGAACTCCTGACAAAAAGCCGCTCAAAGCAAAAGTGCGATCGGAATATTTTCCAATTACCTATAGAGAAGCACTAGAAGAAGATAACAAAGTGCTCGGTTTTGATGCTGCCTCCAACCCCGATCGCAAAGCAGCTTTGGAGAAGTCGGTGAATACCGGGAAAATAGCTGCTTCCGGGCGGATTAAATTAGTCAGCAACGATCGACAGGGATTGCAAGTATTTCTGCCAATACCTCGCAACGAAACTTCTCCAGATAACTCAGTCAACGGCCGCCAAAACCTCATGGGAGTTATTGCGGGTGTGTTTCAGATTACCAGTACGGTCGATTTCTCTTTACAATCGCTGAATTTAGACAACATAAATTTTTACCTCTATGACAACTCGGCTACAGACAAAGAACGCTTTTTGGCGCGCTACGACTCACAAGCCAAGCAGTTGATAGATGACCCAAAACTCGAAAAGCCAGAGTTAATTAATCTCCGGGGACAAATCTGTAAAAATTCTAGTGCTTGCACTCGCACATTTAACGTCGCAGACCGCCAGTGGATGCTGTTAGTTTTGCCGGGGAATGGGTACAATAATCTGAGGACGCATCAGGGTTCGCTGTCAATTTGCGCGATCGGGCTATTGATGACTGGTAGCTTGACGGTTTACCTGTTGATGTCTCTAGGACGTACTGCCAAAGTAGAACAGCAAGTGCGCGATCGCACAATTCAACTAAAAGATCGCACCGCTGAACTAGAAACGGCACTGAAGAATTTGCAGTCAGCTCAACTTAAACTAATCCAAACTGAAAAAATGTCAAGCTTGGGGCAGTTAGTGGCTGGAGTTGCCCACGAAATTAACAATCCTGTCAACTTCATTTCTGGCAACCTGATTCATGCAGGGGAATACACTCAAAACTTGCTGGAACTTGTGGAAATATACCAGCAGCAATATCCCAATCCAACCCCAAAAGTGCAAGACAAACTACAAGAGATCGATTTGGAGTTTCTCAGTGAAGACTTGCCTAAAATCCTGAAATCTATGAATGTGGGATCTGAACGCATCCGCCAAATCGTGCTTTCTCTGCG
The DNA here is from genome assembly GCA_025362325.1 of Cyanobacteriota bacterium. Lineage (GTDB taxonomy): Bacteria > Cyanobacteriota > Cyanobacteriia > Cyanobacteriales > Microcoleaceae > Microcoleus. The sequence continues at coordinate 19,690 of JANYGO010000149.1, forward strand.
AAATTTTTCGCGTTTGGATGAAGCTGAAATGAAGTCGGTTGACATTCACCAAGGCATTGACAGCACCTTGATGATTTTGGAGAGTCGGCTGAAACCCAAAGCTAATTTTCTGGGGATTCAAGTCATCAAAGAATACGGAAATTTGCCTTTAGTGGAGTGCTGGGCGGGACAATTAAATCAGGTATTTATGAATGTTTTGAGCAATGCCATTGATATTTTATCTGACGCACCCAATAAAAAAATGGCGATCGGGAAAAGTTCCTCGGATTCGGCTTTTTTACCTACTATTAGGATTCGTACTGAACTTTTAAGTTCTAATTGTGTATCTGTACGAATCGCTGACAACGGAGCGGGCATGACGGAGAATGTAAAAAAACATTTGTTTGAGCCGTTTTTTACTACCAAGCCTGTAGGCAAAGGTACCGGATTGGGATTGTCGATCAGCTATCAAATCGTGGAAAAACATCAAGGTTCGTTCAGGTGCGTATCGGCTCCCGAGGAGGGAACTGAATTCGGGATTGAGGTGCCCGTGCGGCAATAGTCCCAGAAATCAGTTTCTCAGGTTTCATCTGCAGTAGGTGTCATACCATTTTAGATTTTAGATTTTAGATTTGGGAATGACTTACTGTCTAATGGTTTAGATATCCTCTACAGTTGCATCATTTTTGAAAACTGGTATCAATTAGAATTAGCTGAATAAATAGGGAGCATTTCAATTTTGTCAAAAGAGTTTTTAGGAGTGCGAACCGGAGAACTCGATTGACATATACAGCGATTCCCGCTGTTATGAGGTACAGTAGCAGCAATTAGCAAACCAATTTCTTAAATGTTTAGGGTTCATCAACTTGAGGGCAACTGCAATGATTTTATCAATCATTGATGTGGTAGTTGGAGCGAAACTTCGTAA
>JANYGO010000174.1 GCA_025362325.1 Cyanobacteriota bacterium
CTGTTATCTCTTTTTCTACTAATATTGACCCCGAACCAGTCAAAGCTTCTCGTTTACAACATCAGCAAAGAACTTACCGAATTGAGTTTCAAGCTACCACTGTAGTTTGGGCTAATTAAACTTTTGTCAGTCAATCAGCTAAAGTTTTCACTACGAACCAATTTTACTGTATTAAGCCCAATCTTCTTGATCGTTTTTTAATCGCCGATAAACTTCACCTTTGGCGTGAATTTTACGGGTTTGCTCGTAAAGAGTTTCTTCGGTATGATTCCATTGTTGCAGGGCTTTTTTTAAGTCGGATTGGATATCTCTAGCGCCGGGAAATCCTCGGTAGCGAATGATTAATCTTGCTAATTCTGATAAATTGTGATCGGTTGGTTCTTTTCCTAATAAACTATCGACGGTGGCTCGATCGCGTTTGTATTGCGGGTGCTGTTGGTCTTGATTTTTTGGTGCTAAATCCATGTTTTTTTGTGGTAAAACGGTTCGTAGTGAGGACTTTAGTCCTCAGATGGATGCGGACTAAAGTCCTCACTACGAACCAATTTTGCAGCATTTTGCGGACTAAAGTCCTCACTACGAACCAATTTTGTTATTTTTAACTCGCACTCTAAGAATAGGTGCGTCGCTGTGAGATTTGCGAGCTTTGTTTAGGGATTGATCGCAGGCGACACACCCAACAGCTACTTTGCTAATTCTGGCTGTAATTTTAAAGCTTTTTCTTGATATATTAAACCTTCGTTGGTTCGCCCTTGCTGTTCTAATACTTTACCTAAGTTCCAGTAAGCGGCGGCTAAGTCTGGCTGCATATTAATAGCTTTTTGATAGTATGTTATGGCTTCATCCAGCAAGCCTTGTTTGTAAAGCATACTGCCTAAGTTAACATAGGCTGCAACTAATGTCGGATCGCATTCGATCGCCTTTGAGTACGCACGCACCGCTGCGTCTGTCTTCCCTTGGGCTTGCAGGATATTGCCTAGGGTTTTGTAGGCGGGGGCGAAATTTGGTTGCTGGCGCAGTGTTTGGTAGCATGAGGCGATCGCCTGTACATATTTCTGTTGGGTATAATAAACTTCGGCTATCTTGCTGTGCGCAACAGCCGCATCCGGTTCGAGTGCTAGTATTTTTTGGTATTGGGCGATCGCCTCCTCAAATTTTCCTGATTCCTGGAGATTCTCGCCCTCTGACAAATACTGCTCTGTTAACTCGGAATTGACGGTCATAGATTTTTAGTTTAACAGCCGAGTCTACTTTACCACGGATGTTAGCTAGCAAGCGCGATTTCTACAAATATTCTGACTGTTTGAGATTTGAAATTGGTTTATGTACCGGAATCGGAAATTACGCATGGGGGCGAGAAACCGGGTTTCTATGAGTCTTGAGTTGAGTTACGATAAATCTAGGAAAAAACCCGGTTTCTGAGGTCTGTGCGTACCGGAATCGCCAAAAAATAGTATGATTATTTTGAATCAGCATCAATCCTAATTGCGGAGCAAATTTCATGGCATCACTAGCAGGAAAAGTGGCAATTGTGACTGGTTCATCGCGGGGAATTGGACGCGCGATAGCCCTCCGATTATCCCAAGAAGGCGCAGCGGTTGTCGTCAACTACGCCAAAGGAGCAGAAGCTGCTCAAGATGTGGTGTCAGCGATTGAAGCAGCAGGCGGCAAAGCATTAGCCGTGCAAGCGGATGTCAGCAAAACCGCAGAAATTTGCAATTTGTTCGATCGCGCTCTCGAAACCTATTCACAAGTCGATATTTTAGTCAATAATGCTGGCGTAATTCTTTACAAACCAGTGGCGGAAGTTACCGAAGCTGAGTTTGACAATCTGTTTGCCATTAACGTCAAAGGCACGTTTTTTGCTTGTCAAGAAGCTGCTAAACGCATGGCAGATGGAGGCAGAATTGTCAACTTTTCCAGTTCTACAACTGCTATGCTGCTGCCAACTTACGGGGCTTACGTGGCGACAAAAGGCGCGGTGGAACAGCTAAGTCGATCGCTGGCTAAGGAATTGGGCGATCGGCAAATTACCGTAAATGTCATTTCTCCGGGCCCCACGGATACAGAACTTTTCACTTTCGGCAAAACCGCCGAACAAATTCAAAGATTTACGCAAATGACGGCTTTGGGAAGAATCGGAAAAGTTGAAGATATCGCAGATGTGACGGCATTTTTGTGCACCGAAGAAGCCCGCTGGATTACCGGACAAAATATCCGCGTTAACGGCGGTATTGCGTAAACAGATACCTTAGATCGTGTCCGGTCAATTACTCGTAATAAAAACGGTTTGATCGTTGGGACTTTAGTCCTCTAATGGATGCGGACTTGCATTCCGAACGATCAAACCAATTTTATTATGGTTGTTCTCTTCGGGGAACATGATATTAGTCCGCTGGGAGTGGACGAAAGTTTGTTTGGCGTGCGATTTCAATCGCCAAATCCCCACCCGAATCTTTGATTTGGTTGGGGATTGTTGAAACTCGATCGCACGCGCGGAAAATCGCCCCAATCAAGGAGAAGGAGACAATTGCCACACCTTAATCGTGTCGTCAAAACTACCGCTGATCAGAGTTTTGTCCTGAGGATTAAAAGCCAATTCCACCCAAGTCGAATGACCTTTGAGCGTGCCCTGTTCCCCGCCATCCATCGCCCACAGCTTGATAGTTCCGCTCAAATCGGCGCTGGCTAGCGTCGCCCCATCGGGACTGAAAGCTAGAGACTGAATTCGATCGGTATGACCCGGAAAAGTCACCTCACCCGAGGGCTGTGGCCCGTGTTCCGTGGTCATATCCCAAATCCTCACCGTATTGTCCCAGCCGCCGCTGCCTAAAATTGTACCGTCCGGGCTGACGGTCAGCGCGGAAACAGCATCGACATGACCTGTGAGAGTGGCTTGGAATGCCCCAGTCTTCCAATTCCACATTTTGATCGTACCGTCGCCGTTGCCAGTAAACAAAGTGTCTTTATAGGCACTGAAAGCCACCGAATGCACTTCGTCCGTTATCCCTTTGAGTGTTTGCAACTCGGCGCCGCCTTCGACTTGCCACAGTTTCAAAGTATTGTCTTTGCCAACACTGGCGAGGGCTTGACCGTCGGGACTGAACACTACCGAGAACACGCCGTCTGTGTGTCCGCCCAACGTCCGAATTAACTGGCCAGAATAGAAATTCCACAGTTTAATCGTACCGTCAGCGCTGCCGCTGGCGATCGTCCTGCCGTCGGGACTGACGGCCACCGACCACACTGGCCCTAAATGTCCTGCTAAAATCTTGAGCACTTTGCCGTGGCGCTTGTGCAGCAGCCGAATTGTGCCGTCGTTATTCCCGCTGACTATGACGCGGCCGTTGGGAGCGACTGCTACTGCCCACACCGGGTTTTTGTCTTGCTCCGCCAGAGTGCGTACTGCGGGGTTTTCCAGCGATACGTGACGGTTGAAATCCTGCATGGGGGGCGGATTGAACCGAATTTCGGGAATGCTAGAAACCGGATCGCCAGAAGTGAAAGCCTGCGGTGCGCTCGATGGCAAGCGAGAACCCACCACTCCCGACAGCAGGGCAAACACCGCTCCCGCCGCTCCTCCCCAAAGGGCTAAAGTCCACTTGGGTTTGCTGACAATCACGTCTATCGGTGTCGGCCCGTATTTCATGTCTGTGAGAATTGCTTCGATCGATCGATAGCGTTTTGATGGTTCTCGCTGCACCATTTGATCCAGGATACGGCCGAGTCTCGCCGAAACTGGTACTTTCAAATAATGCCTCCACGCCCAACTGTCGGCTTTGATGTCAAACAAATCAAAGGGTGACATTCCCGTTAACAAGTGAATGCAAGTCACGCCCAAACTGTAGATGTCGCTAGTGGGAATAGCTTCACCTTTAATTTGTTCCGGGGCCGCGTATTCGGCAGAACCCGTCATCGTTTCTGTTTTGGGCGGCCCGCTGTTAGCAGGAATTGCCGCGCCGAAATCGACTAAAACTAGCCCCGATTCATCGTCCCAAGGATGCAGATGCTCTTTTCCGGCTGTTGCTGCGGAGGTTTGGGAAGATTTGCGGTGAATAATATTGGACGGTTTGATATCACGGTGAATCAGTTGATTTTCGTGCACAAATTGCAGCACGGGCAACAATTCGTTCAACAGATACCAAATGTGAATTTCTTTAAGAACACCTTTTTCTGAAAGTCGATCGGCTAAATTGCGGCCGGGGATGTATTCTTGCACTAAATACTGGCAGCCTTCGACTTCAAAAGATGCCAGCAGTTTCGGTATTTGCGGATGTTTGCCCAACTTGTCGAGGATTTCAGCCGAGCCGCTCCATCTCCGGTGGAACTGGTTTTGGCCGTCGGTGGCTGACGGCACGGGCTTGCAGAACTGTTGAATGACGCAGCGGGGTTGCGCTGGTTGGTCTTCATCGACTGCGAGAAAGGTGCTGCCAGCAATACTTTGACCGAGGGTGTGAAAGACTCGGTAGCGTCCTTTGAGCAGCAAGTTGGACTCGCAACCTTTGCAGACTGTGGCGCTAACGAGATTTTTGGGGCTAGGGCAATTGGGATTTATGCAGTAACTCATTTGTCTTTCCGCTGGAGACCCCCGTCCGACCTAAAGCCAGGAGTGGGGGAGGAAAGCGGGGCGGTGCGTGCCGCTTCCTGTGGACAAATTAAATAATTTGAATCTTTGCTTTATGATAATTGTTTCCGAGATTTTAGCCACAATTCCTGCGGCCGATCGCGCGTTAATTATTGCTGACTTTCCTGCGATCGAGGTTTAATAGGTCGATCGAACCGAACTTTGAGATTGCTGTAGGCCAGTGGCGGTGACGCAATTAGGTTATACTGTCATTGCGAATACAGTAATTAATTGCGATCGCAGCTTTCGCAATCGCGAGGCATTGCCCAAAAGTCGCTATTATCACTTATCTACAGTCAATGTCAACTCTCCAATCGATGGAAACATTAAAATTTGGGCAGTTGTCGCCAAACTAACTACTAACTTTTAACTATTACTTATGCCCTTAATTCGCGTCCCCAAATCTTGGGAAATCCTCGCTCCGCAAATTACCTCAGAAACAGCCTTTTTCAACCGCCGCGGCTTCATGACAAATTTAATCGGCGCCGGCGTGACTGCTTCGGTGCTGTCGCTGAGCGGCTGCAAAAGCAATGCTAGCTCAAAAACTGCTTTGGATCGAAGCTCAACTGAAGCATATTCGGGATTGACCCGGAATCCTGACTTTGCCAAAGTCGATCGAACAATTACCGACGAAGCCCCAGCTACAAAATATAACAATTTTTACGAATACGGCGGCACAAAATCTATTTGGGAAGCAGCCCAAGCTTTACCAACCGAAAACTGGAAAGTAGAAGTAGGAGGCTTAGTAAAAAATCCCCGCACCTACGATATTGACGACCTCCAGAAAAAATTTCCCATCGAAGAACGAGTTTATCGATTTCGCTGCGTAGAAGCTTGGGCGATGGTAGTTCCTTGGGTCGGATTTCCCATGAAATTGCTGATGGCCGATGTTGAACCAAAATCGAACGCCAAATTCGTTCGCTTCACCTCTTTTTACGACCCCAAAATTACCAAAGGTGCTAATGTATTTTCGCCATTTTATCCTTGGCCGTACACCGAAGGAATGCGAATTGAGGAAATGGCCAATGATTTAGCATTTTTTGCTACTGGTTTGTACGGGCGCAAGCTACCAAAACAAAATGGTGCGCCGCTGCGGCAAGTGATTCCGTGGAAGTACGGTTTTAAAGGCGCAAAGTCGATCGTCAAAATTGAATTTGTCGAAAAACAGCCCGCCACTTTTTGGAATACAATCGGCCCCAACGAATACGCTTTTGAAGCAAACGTCGAACCCGACAAACCGCACCCTCGATGGTCACAAGCCAGCGAACGGGTAGTCGGCCCCGGTAACAATTGGTCGTGGGAAACTCGCCCGACTTTACCTTATAACGGTTACGGCGAATATGTTGCGAGTTTGTACAGTTGATTGACGGAAAATCCCTCGTTTCCCTCGTTTCTAGGCTCTGCCTAGAAACGAGAAAACCTGAGTGTAAGTAAGTCGGCGTAAATAATTCAAAGTTTGTAGTAAGGGCTTCAGCCCTCACTACGAGCAAATCGAGCGTAATTTTTAAATTACTTAACATACTTTGTTTTATTACCGCCTACTTAAAGCCATTATAATAAAAATTGATGAAGCTACCAAGGAATTGTTAAATGGTAACAACAACATCAACTCCTGTCGAGCAGCAAACTACCCCAGAAAATCGAGTTGTTTTAAAAGGTGTCAGTTGGTCAACTTTTAAGGCATTGCTGGCAGATGTTGGGGACGATAGAGCTTGGAGAATTGCTTACGATAGAGGAGTATTGGAAATCAGGATGCCACTGGAAGAACACGAAGAACCCAAACGACTGATAGAAAGCTTTGTGGAAGCTATTGTAGATGAACTGGAAATTGAACTTAGGAGTCTCGGTTCGCTGACTCTCGAACGGGAAGATTTAACTCGCGCTGTCGAACCTGATAGTTGTTTCTATATTCAAAATGAATCTTTAGTTAGAGGCAGAAATATCAATTTGCCAAATGACCCGCCGCCCGATTTAGCAATAGAGTCGGATTACACGAATTCTTCTGTTAATAAAGATGCCATATATGCTGCTCTTGGTGTTCCCGAACTTTGGAGGTATCGGCGGCAATCGCTGCAAGTTTATCAACTTATAGAGGGGAAATATGAAATGTGCGATCGCAGTTTAGCTTTTCCATTTTTACCCGTTGCAGAAATTCCGGCTTTCATCGAACAAAGCAGAACTATCGGACAGCGGGCGGCTGTGCGTTTGTTCCGCCAAAGGATTAGAGAGATTTTGCAGAGTCAAAGTTAATTTTAAATTATATAAGTTTGTAGTAAGCTGTTGTGCATTTAAATTGAAGGTCAAAAAATAATCTAAGTCTTGTGGGGTGGGCGTCTCGCCAGCCCTCAATATGCAATTTAAATGCCTGACAGCTTAAGGACTTTAGTCCTTATTATCTCACTGTCTTAAGAGAGGACTAAAGTCCTCACTACGAACCTATGAACATGATTATTTATAATTGCCAAAATCTTCGTTTACAAATTCCTGCACTCTCTGCCAAACCCGATCGCACAAATCCGGTAAGCTAACATCAAACCATTCAATTTCCGAATAAGCCTTAAACCATGTCCGCTGACGCTTCGCAAATTGCCGCGTGTGCAAAATTGTTAAGTCTTTAGCTTGATTCAGGGTAATGTCGCCCGCTAAATATTGTTTCATTTCCTGATAGCCCAGGGTTTTCAGCAGCGGTAAGTCGCAGCCGTATTTTTTAGACAAATATTCTACTTCAGCCAGCCAACCGCGTTCTAGCATTTGTTCGGTGCGCTGTTTGATACGATCGACTAAAACGTCAATATCACAATCCAACCCAATCTGCAAAATAGGATAATTGGGGGGATTCTCGCCCTGCTGCTCGGAAATAGAGCGCCCGGTGACATAAAATACTTCCAGTGCTCTGAAAGTTCTGACTGAATCGTTGAGGTGAATTTTTTCGGCGGCAGATCGATCGACCTGCTGCAACATCGCGTAACATTGAGATTGCCCGAGTTCTGCAAGTTGCGATCGCAATTCAGGCATCGGTGCCACCCTCGGAATTTTCAAACCCTTGACAATCGATTTAATATACAAACCCGTCCCTCCCACCAACAACAGCGGGGGAGAAACAGGAGAATCGACATCAGCAATTAATTTTTGAGCTTGCTGCTGGTACTCTGCGAGTGTTAGAGTTTCGGTCGGATCGCAGATGTCAATCAAGTGATGCGGTACATTCGCGCGATCGACCTTTGTAGGTTTTGCAGTCCCGATGTCAAATTCGCGGTACACTTGACGGGAATCTGCACTCAGGATCGAAGATTTTAGTCGCGAAGCCAAAGCCAAAGCCACTCCCGACTTCCCCGTCGCCGTCGCCCCACAAATTGTAATTAAACTAAACATAAGCTCTCGCACACTTAAAAAACATATTGAATTTCCCTATAAAAACCCTCAAATCCTCTCCCATCCCCTCCCCTCCGGCTAATTGACGGCGCTACGCCTCGGAAATCGCGAAGCAATCTCAAAACTATTCCCCCTCCGTCCCCCCGATAAATTTGCATTTAGAAAGCCCTAGCATCGCCTTTAACGGTTTTGTGCTATAATTTTAGGAGTTTTCCCATTTTAGAAGCTTTTGGGGCTTTAGGCCTCATTATTGGAGCTATTTTTGTATGACCAGCAGCTACAGCGCCGACCAGATTCAAGTTCTCGAAGGTCTCGAAGCAGTCCGCAAACGACCGGGGATGTACATCGGTACCACCGGCCCGCGAGGACTCCACCATCTAGTTTACGAGGTTGTGGACAATTCCATCGATGAGGCGCTGGCTGGCCACTGCACTCACATCGAGGTTGACTTCAACGCCGACGGTTCAGTTACCGTGACAGATGATGGCCGCGGTATTCCCACCGGCATCGTTGCCAAGACTGGCAAATCGGGAGTAGAAACAGTGATGACTGTACTGCACGCCGGCGGTAAGTTTGGCGGCGGCGGTTACAAGGTTTCTGGAGGTTTGCACGGTGTAGGTATTTCCGTTGTTAACGCGCTTTCGGAGTGGGTAGAGGTTACGGTTTGGCGCGACCAAAAAGAACATTTGCAGCGCTACGAACGAGGTTTTCCAGTTAGCGAACTTGAGGCCAAGCCCTGCAAAGGAAATCGCACGGGTACTTCAGTTACTTTCCTGCCAGACACTCAAATATTTAGCACTGGTATTGAGTTCGATTATGCTACGGTTTCTGGACGTTTGCGAGAGTTGGCTTATCTGAATGCGGGCGCGAAAATTACGTTTGGCGATCGCCGTTTGGAATTGCTCAAAAGTAGCGAACCGCGCGTCGAAACCTATTGTTATGAAGGTGGCATCAAGGAATACGTCAACTACATGAATCGCGAGAAGCAGCCCCTGCACGAAGAGGTGATTTATGTACAAGGAGAACGCAACAACGTGCACGTAGAAGTGTCTTTGCAGTGGTGCGTCGATGCTTTTAGCGACAACGTTCTGGGTTTTGCCAACAACATTCGGACGATCGACGGTGGGACGCACTTAGAAGGTTTGAAGGCAGTGTTGACGCGGACGATGAATTCGATCGCCCGCAAGCGCAACAAAATCAAAGAAAACGAACCAAACCTCGCCGGCGAAAACGTCCGCGAAGGTTTAACAGCCGTGATTTCGGTCAAAGTTCCCGATCCAGAATTTGAAGGCCAAACCAAAACTAAGCTAGGTAATACAGAAGTTCGGGGAATCGTTGATTCCTTGGTAGGCGAAGTATTGACCGAATATTTGGAGTTTCGCCCCCAAGTAGCAGACGCTATTTTGGAAAAAGCAATTCAGGCGTTTAAAGCCGCAGAAGCAGCCCGCCGCGCCCGCGATTTAGTCCGCCGAAAATCCGTTTTAGAATCGTCTCCTTTGCCCGGAAAATTAGCGGACTGTAGCTCCAGAGACCCCGCCCTGTCTGAAATATATCTAGTAGAAGGGGATTCTGCGGGCGGATCTGCCAAACAAGGGCGCGATCGGCAATTCCAAGCAATCCTGCCTTTGCGCGGTAAAATTCTCAACATTGAGAAAACCGACGACGCCAAAATTTACAAGAATAATGAAATTCAATCATTAATTACAGCGCTGGGTTTGGGTATCAAAGGCGAAGAATTTGATCCGTCGCAATTGCGGTATCACCACATCGTAATTATGACTGATGCGGACGTAGATGGAGCCCACATCCGCACGCTGTTACTGACTTTCTTCTACCGCTATCAGCGCGCACTTGTAGAACAAGGTTACATCTATATTGCTTGTCCTCCTTTGTATAAAGTAGAACGGGGACGCAATCACTACTACTGTTACAGTGAACGTGAAAGAAACAGTTTGATTCGCAATGAATTTCCGGCGAATGCTAACTACACCATCCAGCGGTTCAAAGGTTTGGGCGAAATGATGCCGACGCAGTTGTGGGATACGACGATGAACCCAGCAACTCGGACGCTGAAACGGGTGGAAATTGAGGATGCTGCAGAGGCCGATCGCATCTTTACGATCTTAATGGGCGATCGAGTCGCCCCCCGCCGCGAATTCATCGAAACCTACGGCCCCAAACTCAATATGCTTGACTTGGACATCTAAGTTAGTTGACAGTTGACAGTTGGCAGTTGACAGTAGTCAGTTGGCAGTAGTCATCAGTCAGTAGTCATCAGTCATCAGCCACAAACTAATGACTAATTACTACTGACTCATCCTCGCCAGCAAACAACTGTCAACTGTCAACTGTCCACTGTCCACTGTCCACTGCCACTTTTGTTATAAAAATTAATACAATCTCTCATCAAATCGATCTAAGGTAAATGCTTAGGTAATTTTTAGATTTTTGGCGCATCCATCAGCTACCACAAAAATAGAAGGTTGGACAATATACTATGAGCATCAATTTAGCGGTCAAATTGCGTGAGGGAACCAAAAAATCCCACTCCATGGCAGAAAACGTTGGTTTTGTCAAGTGCTTTTTAAAAGGCGTTGTAGAAAAAACTTCTTATCGGAAGTTAGTCGCAAACCTCTACTTTGTCTACTCGGCAATGGAAGAGGAAATGGAACGCCAAAAGCAGCATCCGGTTGTTTCAAAAATTTACTTTTCTGAGTTGAATCGCAAACAAAGCTTAGAGCAAGATTTATTTTACTACTACGGTGCGAATTGGCGGGAACAAGTAGCTCCGTCCGCCGCAGCTAAAGCCTACATCCAACGGATTCACGAGATCTCGGCGACCGAACCAGAACTGTTAGTAGCTCAGTCTTACACTCGCTACCTAGGCGATTTATCCGGCGGACAAATCCTCAAAGGAATTGCTCAGCGCGGGATGAATCTTACTGAAGGAGAAGGCACTGCTTTCTATGAATTCCAGGATATTCCTGATGAAAAAGAGTTCAAAGCTACCTACCGTGAGGCAATGAATGAATTGCCGATTGACGAAGCCACAGCAGACCGCATTGTTGATGAAGCTAATGCAGCTTTTGGCATGAACATGAAGATGTTTATGGAGTTAGAAGGCAATTTGATTAAAGCTGTCGGTCAAATGCTGTTCAATACCCTGACGCGGAAGCGCGGCGCTGGTAGTACCGAATTGGCTACTGCTGACTAGGTTAAGGTCTGCGGACGATAATTTTGAACCTCGTTAATAGAGGAAAAATTTAAATCCTGGGGGTTTGATGGCTCGTTTCACAGTCACCAAAGCTCCGGGATTTTGCATGGTATTTGAATTGCGGCGCAATTAGCAGCAGAACCGGGTCACCAATGAAAGAAAGTAAAGTTCAAGCACAAATTAAATCTGGAAATCAATTGACGTTATGAGGATGTTGGATAACTAACAAGATGGAAGTATTAAAATATTACCACAATTGTTTCCGTTCCAATTTCTATCAAAACATCGATTTTAGTGAACTCAGTGAATAAAAACAAAGAGTAAAAAGATGATGCAAAAATTTTTAAACTTCTGTTTCGAGATTGAATTCTATCTAAAGATTGCTATTAGTTGCACGATTGTTCAGCAGGTATTTTATTGGCTGTTGCACGATATCGAACCCAACTTTATAACAGAGGTGCTGTTGTACTGGCTAGTTGGTTCTATCTCATTTTATTGCATTGGCATTTTCATTGAGAAAGGAATCAAAAGCAACGATGTTTTGATGGATAAACTGACGGCAAGAGTTAAGAAAGTAAAAAAGCAACAATTTCCTTCATTTACCCTAAAAGGCATCATTACAGGAGAAATCAAAGCTTTTATAGCAGCATTAATAATTCTCTATTTAGCTCCAGAGGTTCATAGAGGAAATAGCTTAATCCTAAATCTGGGATGGTTTTTGATGAGAATAGTTGCTGCTGATTTCTGTTTTTACGTTTCCCATTGGCTCTGGCATAGAAAATCCTTGCAGAAAATCCATCTTAAACATCATGAGTTTCGCGATTCATCAAGTTTTGTGGCTGGACATAAGAGCATTCTTGAATATATTATTGTCACCATCACAGACGTTTTGCCTATCTTTATATTTGGATATGACATCACTCAACTCTGTGCATGGACTGTGATAGGCAATGCTTACAATTTAGAAGGTCATAGTTCTTTGTCAATATTTTTCATTCCCTCAGATTTTCACGATGTTCATCACACGGATTTTAAGGGAAACTATGGGATTCATGGATTTTGGGACAGGGTATTCAATACACTTAATTCTCCTACCAAAAAGCAGGGAATTATGTTCCCGGTGAGTTGGCTAGAGAATAGAATCATTAAGTCATCTATTAGTTTGGAGAGAGCGACGGATTCTAGAGAGTAATCCTATCAACTCTGAAGAAAAATATCAAGGTTTCAAATAACAAGGAAGAATTACCAATTACCAATTACCAATTACCTTCCCATGCCGCGATTAGGAGGCTGCTCGTCCGGGACTGGCAAAGAAGTGGGCCTTACCTGCCGCTCCAAATACTTGCTCAAAGCGTAAGCGATATCCCCGCGAGTCATCGGCTTCAAAGGATTAATCTTATTAGTTGCAACATCAACATTGACAAACCCTTCATAAAGTGCAGTAGCCAGAGACTTTCTAGCCCAACTAGGGATTTCCCCTGCATCTGCATACTTAGCTAAAATCTCGGAAATGCTGGGGTCGGGAAACTGAAAAATGCCGTAAGCTTGAGCAAAAATCGCCAAAGCCTCAGCGCGAGTCACCCTTTGATTTGGGAAAAACATTCCGTCGCGATATCCACTCATCGTTCCCGTTTTCAAAGCAGTTTGAATCGCACTATACGCCCAGTAAGTCTTAGGTACGTCCGGCAATTCCCGATCGGGTTTTTGAGCAGTTTTCCGCCGTTCCAAACCAAAAGTTTTTACCAAAATTGCCGCCAACTCGGCGCGGCTGACAAGGCCCTCAGCATTAAAATTGCCACTGGCATCTTTATTCATCAATCCTGCATTCACAACCCGGTCGATCGGGTCAATAATTTGTTGAGATTGAACCACCGTTGGCACTCCTTGCGCTAGCGCGATCGCCAAAAAAACACACACTAACTTTTTCACGATTTGATATTCCGGGATTTTAGAGGAAAATCAAAGATTAGCTTCCGGCAAAGCGCCCTGCATTTTACCCAACCAATCAATCAAATTATCCAACTGCTTTTCGGCGCTCAAAACCGCCATACCTCGAATAGTAACCTTCCCCTTGCTGTAGACAAAACGAGAATGTAAATGTTCCGGCAAATTAGCCTTAAGCAGGTTCCAAGCAGGTTCCTCCATCGGCGTTTCCAAAACAATATGCTGCTTATTTTCCGGTTTGATCCGAGAAAAACCGATTTGCTTAGCGATTTGTTTGAGTTCGACAACACGAATCAGTTGCTGCGCCGGCAGAGGAATAGGCCCATAACGATCGCACCAATCGACCCGAATCTGCTGCAACTCTTCTGCGGTATTAGCAGAAGCCACAGACCGATAAGCACTCATCTTTTGATCCAAATCCCCGATGTAATCAGCAGGAATAAACGCCGTCAAACTGAGGTCAATTTGTGCATCCTCCACCTTCGGAATTTCCTGGCCCTTAATTTCGCGAATCGCCTCCTCTAACATTTCAGCATACAAATCAAAACCGATCGCCTCCATTTGACCCGACTGTTCCGTGCCCAAAACATCACCCGAGCCCCGAATTTCCATATCCCGGACAGCCAACTGATAGCCCGAACCCAACTGTGCGAACTCTTGAATAGCCCGCAACCTCTGCCTTGCAGCATCAGACAGCTTGTTCTGCTTCGGATAAAACAGCCAAGCGTGAGCTTGAATTCCCGCGCGTCCCACCCGTCCCCGCAACTGGTAAAGCTGACCCAAACCAAACCGCTGCGCGTCCTCAATCAAAATAGTATTGACTCGCGGAATATCCAAACCCGACTCAATAATCGTAGTGCACACCAGAATATCAAACTCCGCCGCGCTGAAAGTCAGCATGATCGATTCTAGTTCCGCAGCATCCATTTGACCGTGGGCGATCGCAATTCTCGCACCCGGAACCATTAGCTGCAACGTATCCGCCAACTCATCAATCCCCTCAATTCGAGGTACAACATAAAAAACCTGACCGCCCCTGTCCAACTCTTGACGAATTGCAGTCCGCACCACTTCCAAATCGTAGGGGGCCAAATGAGTCTGAATCGGGCGGCGGCTGGGCGGCGGAGTCGCAATCAAACTCATCTCCCGAATCCCCGACAGCGACATATACAAAGTCCGGGGAATCGGAGTCGCCGTCAAAGTCAAAACATCTACCTCGGTTTTTAGAGATTTAATCGCTTCCTTTTGCTTCACCCCAAACCGCTGTTCTTCATCCACCACTAACAAACCCAAATCCCGAAATTTAATCGCTTTACTCAAAACAGACTGAGTACCGACAATCACGTCTAACTCCCCAGTTGCTAGGCGCTTGTGAATTTCCCGGCGTTCAGTTTCTGTGCGAAAGCGATTGAGCAAACCAACTTCGATCGGATAAGGCGAAAAACGCTCCTTCAGCGTGTGGTAGTGCTGTTGGGTCAAAATTGTCGTCGGTGCGAGCAAAGCCACCTGCTTGCCCGCTGTAATTGCCTTAAAAATAGCTCTCAGAGCAACTTCTGTCTTGCCAAAACCGACATCGCCGCAGACCAAGCGATCCATCGGTCGATCGCCCTCCATGTCACGTTTGACATCAAGAGTAGCCTTCAACTGATCCGGCGTTGGTTGGTAGGGAAAAGAATCCTCTAACTCTTGCTGCCAAGGCATATCAGGAGGAAAAGCATAACCTTGTTGCTTAGCTCTTTTCGCGTAAAGATTCAGCAAATCCACTGCCAATTTCTTAACAGCTTTGCGAACTTTGGTTTTAGTCTTTTCCCAAGTTTGACCTGTCAGCTTGTTCAGATCCGGCACTTTATCGCCGACAGTCCGAAATCTCGACAACGCGCCCAATTGGTCGGCCGCGACTCTCAGAGTGCCGTCAGCGTATTGCAGCACCAAATATTCGCGAGTTTCCCGATCGATCGTCAAGCGTTCCAACTTGATAAACTTGCCCACTCCGTGCTGGCGGTGTACCACAAAATCCCCTGGACTCAGCTTGTGCGGGTCAACCTTTTTAGAAGCAGCGCGGCGGCGTTTGCGGACGTAGCTAAATGTAGCGAGAGAATGCTGGCCGTAGAATTCCCGATCGGTAATTAAAACAATCCGAAAAGTCGGCAGAATAAACCCTTCCAATTCGGCCAGCCCGCTGTACTTCAAAGCCACCGGAATGTGCTGCAACTGCAATTTGTCGATCGCCAAAAAATCCCGAGGATTCACCACAAACTGAGCCGGACAGTCGTGTTCCGACAACAGAGAGACCGATCGGCTCGGTTGAGCCGAAACCATAAACACCGTAAAACCTCGATCGCGCTCTTCCCGGAGCATTTGAGACAGTTTCGCGAATTGGTGAGGCATGACTGGCACAGGCCTGCTGGACAAATTAATCGCAGGGGATAGCGGCTCGCCCCCGGAGGAGCTTTTAATTTTTTGAACAATAGCATCTTCTGCTAATTCTGAAAGTTCTAGCCTGTCAAAAGCTGCGACATCTGCCATCGATTCAGCAAAACTGCGGTGAATTTTCGGAACCTGCAAATTAGCAATCGGCAATTTTTCGGTTTCTCCATCAGCAACAACAGATTCCCGATTGCAACTTTGCCACTGTTCCTGTGCATTCTCTAACCAACGGTCGCTATGACCTTCGCACCCTTGCGGTTCGTCAACTACAACTAAAGTATTTTTGGGTAAGTAATCTAACAAACAAGCTGGTTTATCAAACGCTAAACCTAACAGCCGGCGGACAAATTTTTCAGCTTCTTTTTCTGTATCAACCGAGCCTATTTGGTTGATTTTATTCAGATTATTTTCAGCTAAAACTGCTTTAATAATTGGGTTAAAGCTGGTAGGAGTTAAAACTAATCGATCGACCTTATCGAGCGATCGTTGGTTCGAGGGATCGAACTCGCGCAGTTGATCCAAATTATCCCCGAACCATTCCAGCCGCACTGGCAACTCCGCCGCCACCGGAAACACATCGACAATATCACCCCGGCGGCTCCACTGGCCTTCTGTTTCGACCAAATTCACCCGATCGTACCCCATCGAGGCCAGTTGGCGGTCAAGCATCTTCGAGTCTTGAACTTCGCCTCGCTTCAACGTCAGACAGTAGGGTTCAAAAGCACTTCTAGGCGGCAAGTGAGGCTGGAGAGCTCTTTCTGTGGCTACAATTGCGATCGGCTTGGACTGATTGGCGCTTTTTTCTTCCTGATCCACCAAATCTGCCAGCACCTGCATTTGTCCCCAGGTCATTTCGTTCTCGTCGGAGTAAGATAGCTCGTAGGGCGAAGCCTCCGAAGTTGGGTAAAAATGTACAGTCTGCCAGCCCATCGCCTCTAGCCCGGCCACCCAGCGGCCGGCTTCTTCCAGAGTTGCTGTCACGGCCAATAGATTTCGCCCCTCTTGTTGTGCGAGGGCGGAAGCTACTAAACCTTTAGGTAAACGGGCGATGCCGTTAAGTTGCAGACAGTGATGCCGTTTGAGCTTGGTGAGAAGTTCTGTTGCTAGGGGCGATCGCCCCAATGTACGAATTATTGAAGAGAAAGTCATGCGCTATTAGTTTTAATCCCTGATGGGCGAAGGCTCTTCCCCGCTGCCTATTAAGGAAGATTGTACGACAAACATCTATCATTGTGCCGATCGGCTGTTGGCAGTTCAACTGCACTGCGGGTAGATTTCTGCTAGAGACTTACTCTAAATATCTCGAACTTGCGATCGAAACGAACCTGTTCCGTTAATCTAGGGACAGGTCGATTGCCAAATCGAGATTGTCGATCTAGATTGACAGATACCCAGATTATGGATGCAATTCAATCTAAAATCTAAATCTAAAATCTAAAATCGACTAACCGGGCAGTGCGCTTCGCCTTTACCACCGATAATTTGAGAAATGTCCCCAAGTACCGACCTTCTGATTGTTCTCCTGCTGGTTTTCCTCAATGGCGTGTTTGTGATGTCAGAGATGGCCATTATCTCAGTACGGAAGGTGAGACTGCAACAGATGGCTAACCAGGGTTCGATCAATGCCCGTGTAGCTTTGGATCTGGCTAATGCCCCGAATCAGTTTTTGCCGACAGTTCAAATCGGGATTACGCTGCTGGCTATCCTGTCGGGTGCTTTCGGAGAAACGACGATTTCTAAAAGGGTAGAGCCTCTGTTGCGTCTGATTCCGGCTTTGCAACCCTACTCTGGGGCGATCGCTTCGGTCATCGCAATTTTAACCATAACTTATCTCACCATAATTATTGGCGAACTGGTGCCGAAGCGACTGGCCCTCAACAACCCTGAGCCGATCGCCTCTAGCGTCGCTATTCCCATGCGAATGCTCTCACAAATTGGCGCTCCTGCCGTTTATGTGTTAAGTTATTCCACTGAATTAATCTTGCGGATTATGGGGATTGTCCCTTCAACAGAACCGCAAGTTACAGAGGAAGAAATTAAAGTTTTAATCGAGCAAGGAACCGAGGCGGGAACCTTTGAAGAAGCCGAACAAGACATGGTAGAAAGAGTCTTTCGTTTGGGCGATCGGCGAGTCAGCGCTTTAATGACCCCGCGACCCGATCTGACTTGGCTCGATCTCGACGACTCAGTAGAAGAAAACCGCCAAAAAATGCTTGGTAGCGGTCATTCCCGGTTTCCAGTTTGTCAGGGCGGGCTCGATAACGTTGTCGGTTTGGTACACGTTACCGATATGTTGTCTCGCACTTTAACAGGTCAACCCCTCGATTTAAGTGCTTCTTTGCGCAGGCCTTTATTTGTGCCGGAAAGTACGCGCGGTTTAAAAGTATTAGAGCTTTTTAAGCAATCTAGCAATCAAATTGCCTTGGTGGTAGACGAATACGGCGTCATTCAAGGATTGGTGACAGTTAACGACATTTTAGTCGAATTAGTTGGCGACTTTCCATCCATTGAAGATGCCGACGAACCGCAAGCCGTGCAGCGCGAGGACGGTTCTTGGCTGTTAGACGGAATGCTGCCAGTCGATGATTTCTTTGAACTGTTTGGAATTGATGAAATATCGTCAGAAAATAGGGGAAGTTACCACACAATGGGCGGTTTTGTGATTACAAATTTGGGCAAAATTCCGACAGCAGCCGAGCATTTTGAGTGGAACGGTTTGCGAGTCGAAGTCGTGGATATGGACGGCAACCGCGTTGATAAGATCTTGGTAATGCCGATCGACTCTGTGGGCGAGCGAGCTAAAACCGAAGCAAATACCTAAAATTTGCGATCGGCGGTAAAATAGGTTCGTAGTGAGGACTTTAGTCCCGATCAATTTCTGAGGACTAAAGTCCTCACTACAAACCTTATCATGGTTATTTTGCGATACATAATGTAAATTATCGGGCTATCTATGTAAGCGGGATTTGATATAATTTGGTCAACCTACTTCTTCTTACTCCTAGCCTCATTCTTCTGCAAATATTCCAGGATAGAACCGGCCACATAATTGCTAAAAATCGCCTGTCCAGCTTGATTGTAATGACAGCAGCTATCTACATAAACAACATCTTTAGTCTTGTCGAACACCTTGACCCCATTGAAAATAATGATATTATTTTTTTGTAAATTAGGAAACTTCTTCAAAAGAGCGGGATATCCAATTTCAACAGCCTTAGCATAAGGAGTATCCTTGTTAAAAGCAATCTGCTTCTCGGCAGCGCTAAACACCCTTTTAGTTTGATAATATTGATTGGGCTGGAGGACTTGAAAATAAGGCACCTTGCTAGCAGACAGCACTTTGTGCATAAAAATTGAACTTTTCGCCCAATTCCACGCCATTTGTTCAAAAGCTACTGAATCATCTAAAACCGAATTATTTTTATTAACATACATCACGTTGCCATCTTCATCTTCTTGATTTTTGGTGCGTTCTTTTTCAAATGCAATCACATCTTTCCGATAATTGTTGACTAAATTTTGCACATAAACAGAAGTCAAAGCATCGCACGCAGCTAAAGAGCAGTGTTGCAAACTTTCCAAACCCTCATTAATCCGAGTTTTATTTTCTTTAATTCTGATAGTTGCTTGCATAGCCTTAATAGAAAGGCTATTATTCGCCAAGCTAGTCAGCGGCATAAGGTGCTGAATGCTTGGCATCGCCAAATCGATTTGATTTTTATTGTTTAAATTAGAAAGTGCTACTTCATTAAAGCCATCTATATTGACCACCATATCCAGTTCTTGACCTAAAGCTAAAAAATAGTTTAAAATTAATAACTGTTGGGGCTGTTTGTAGCCTCCAGTAGCAAAAGACAAAATTACAAATTCTTTATCCTTTAAACCGGGAAGCTTCTTGAGGTATTGAGGTAAAATTTTATTTTGAACTTCAAATATTCCATAATTAGAAGCCACAGAACCGCCAAAAACTCCAATAATAAATTGATTGGGCTTGGTTTTTTTGAACGGATAATCGTAGGGAGACATAAACCCGTAATTGTTAACTTTAAAACCGGGGCGAAAATCGGGGCCAGGTTTTTCAATAAATCCAAAAAAAGGATGCAGCCTGACTACAATAGACTGATTCAGCCTCACTCCTTCTAAATTTATTCCTAAAGCCGACTTATCTTGCACATTCGATCTAGTATAGAAAAATTGCTTGTGCTTGAGAAAATACCATCCCAGCGAACCGAGTTCCACGAAAACAAGTAAAAGCGCCAAGTTAATCGCAGCAATTTTTAGAATTTCTGGGATTTTTTTAATCAAGTTAAAATATTTCATAAATATCTATTTTGACTCCCTTACTACTTTAATAATGGAACTGGAAACATAGTTTGCAAATATATCGTCTCCCATATAATTATAGTGACAGCAGGCATCTTTGTAAACTGTTTCTTTTGTATTGTCCAAAACATTCACTCCGTTAAATATATTAACTCCGGCTTTTTGCAAATCATCGACTTTGGACAAAAGTACCGGATAACCTTTTGTCACTCCTTCAATGTACGGGCTATCTTTGCTAATTGCAATTTCCTTTTCTTTGGCGGTAAACACTCGTTTAGTTGGATAATACTGGTTGGGCTGGATAAAGTGAAAATACTTAATCTTTCTACTTGATAAAATTTGATTCATCGCGATCGACGATTCGTACCACAGCGAGGCTATTTTGTCAAAAGCGGCAGCATCTGGCAAAACAGAATCAGCTTTGGGAATGTATACTATACCGCTTTTTGCCGTGTCTGAGTTGGATTTTTTGACTTGCGCGTCGTATTTGATCACTGCTTGCTGGTAATTGTTGACTAATTGTTTCACCTGTAGCGAGGTAACAGCGTGACACAAAGCTAGTTGACAATTTTGCAATTTGTCAATACCTACTTTTAACTGTTTTTTGTCATCGTTAATTTGTACGATCGAACTCATCGCTTCCGGCGATAAGTTGTTGTTGGCTAAACTCGTCAGTGGCTGTATGTGCTGAACGCTGGGCATTCCTATTTCTAGCTGGGCTTTGTTGTTTAAATTTGAGAGAGCTACTTCGTTAAAACCGTCAATGTTCATGACTAGATCAAACTTTTGACCCAAAGCCAGAAAGTAATTTAAAATCAATAATTGTTGGGGTTGTTTGTAGCCGCCGTTGCCAAAATTTAAAATTATAATTTCTTTATTAGCGAATTCTGGATAACTCTTTAACTTGTTAGACAATCTTTGAGTGACGTATTCATCTACGGCAAAGTTGTTAGCAACAGAACCGCCGAAAATTCCTACGATCAATTGATTTTTATTAGTTTTAATAAACGGATATTCGTAGAGGGAATAAAAACCTTCTTTGTTGACTTTTAATTTTAATTTTTCATTAGGAAAAGCACCTTGTTTGAGCACGTAGCCAAAAAACGGGTGCAGTCTTTCTACGATAGATTCATCTAGTCTAATTCCGATCCTTTCAATGTCTTCTACTACTTTTTCTTTACCTTTGGTTCTGGTATAAAAAAACTGCTTTTGATTAACAAAATAAAAAGCGAGCGATAAAGCTTCCAGACAAATAAAGGCGATCGCCAAATTGACAGCGATTAAAGTTAATAGGTTTTTGCCTTTTTGGAGTGGCGTTGAGTCTTTCATGAAATTTGACAGATTACGGTTGTTTTTTGGGGACTTGAGACTGCTTCAAATTTTCGCACAAATTTCGGTTAATCAGGATGCTGCCCAGCCGGTGCCCGAGTTCGTTCCAGTGACCCCCACAGGGTACAGAATTATCAAAACCGTGGGCGCAGACTTGATATTTTTCCGTGTAACCTTGGAACTGTTCGGCCAAATTCAGTACCCGAAAACCCTCGCGCGCGCCCAATTTTTCCAGCCGCCGATCGGGATAAAATAAATCCTGAATGTTGTACTCCTGCATAAACTTTTTCCGTTTAGCCGGATCGCGATCGACTTGCATCGGAGTGCCGATCGTCACCAGCAAGAAATCAGCCTTTTTTTGCACGACTTCATTCCGCATCGTCACAATCATACCCTCTGTCACCTTCCAGGCATCTTCCCAAGCTGCATCCTGAGGTGGATTGAAGTTTTTGGCATTCAAAGCCGTAAACTCCGCAGCTAAAGTCCGCTTTTTCCGATCTAAATCTATCTTTTTAATCACCTGCAAAATGCGCGAATTGTTGAAGATAAAACTCGGCACGCGGTCTACAAAAGAAACTGCTCTTTCGTTGCGATCGACTGGCGCTCGATTGCGAAAAGACATATCCGCTATTAACTTGCCGCTAGCATCATACCTAAAAAATGGTCGGTAGAGATCGTACTCTAGTTTCGGGGAATTATTAATTATATCATTGCCAATAAAAAAGGCAAGAACTACAATATCAGGATTGTAATCCCATACTTTTTTTCGCAGCATTATCAATTCTTGAGCAGTACCGTAACCCTGCACGCCGAAATTGATGACCTCAACTTTTTTCCGTCCCTTAACTGCCTCGCAGTTGCCTAACTTTCGTTCCAATTTCCACGAGAAAGTTTGTTCGAGAGGTACCTGAATTGCTTCCGTGAAAGAATCGCCCACAACCGCCACGCGCAGAGTATTTGGAGGTTTGGCTTTTGTATGTTCGCGATCGCGCAAACCGTCGCTATTCACCCGCACAAAACTAGAACCTTCCCCTTTCCACTCCCCCGACGCACCAGGTTTGAGTTTCCAGCCCAAATCGGGATCGGCAGTGTGGAAAAGAGTTGGCGCCGAATCTGCGACATCTCCTATTCTGGCGTAGCCCTCAAATCTAGCAACTCGCAATCCAACTTCACCAATTACCACCCCCATCAGTAAACCGCAGAGTGTCAAACCTAAGTTGACACCCAAATTTTTCAATTTGCTCATTCTTTCAAAACAGCGTGTAAATAAACGGAGCAATCACAGAACCATGACTCAATACAATCAAAGCTCCCAAAAATACTAAAGTCACAATTAAGGGTATCAGCCAATATTTTTGGCGTTCTCTCATAAACGCCCACAAATCTTTGAGAAAGTCTAATGTTGATTCAAACACTTAGAAAGGACGCTCCATACTAACTTTGGTTCTTGCTTTACTTGGGATGCGGTAGGTATCCATTTTCGGATTGAGTTTGCGCCGCATTGCATCTTCGCCAAACAGGTTTTTGATAACTCCCATCGGCCAAACTATCAGGTAAAAAACTATCCCCAAAATAATCGGTGTTTCGATCTTGTTGAGGAGCAGTCCAAACCGCATCCATCCGTGATAAACGGGATTCAACGATTTTGGCGCAACTAACGCTAACGTAACTAGCACGCTGCCAACAATCCAGGGCCACCAAGGTATAGAATGCCGCCGCAGTAAAGGTACTGCTAAACCGAACAGCACTGCTATTAAGCCGCCAATTAGCAACCCAAAATCGCGCAGGCCTTTTTGATCTAGTTGTTTAATTTCGTCGCTCATTTTGAAGAAGGAAGAAGGAAGAAGGAAGAGGGAAGAGGGAAGAGGGAAGAGTGCCCTTCGGCTTCGCTCAGGGTGAAAAGAAGGAAGAGGGAAGAATCTCAGCTAATGACAACTGCCAACTGTCAACTGTCAACTGTCAACTGCCAACTGACTAATCTAGTTCAAATTCATTTTTCCAAGCTTCATCTTGTTTCCAAGGAATTTGTTCTGATTTAGGAATCAAGAAATTCTCTAAAACCAGATAATCCATT
>JANYGO010000179.1 GCA_025362325.1 Cyanobacteriota bacterium
ATGACAAATGTGTTTGCGATCGCGCTGAAGCAAAAGCAGTACAAAACCTATATCCTCTCCGACGAAACCGCTAACTCTACTCTAGAAGTTGTGCCGGAACGGGGCGGTATTGCCACTAGCTGGCTGGTTGAAGGCAAAGAAATGTTTTACTTGGACGCGGAACGGTTCGCCAATCCCGATCTGACTGTACGCGGCGGGATTCCCATCCTATTTCCCATCTGCGGCAATCTCCCCGACAATATTTACACCCACAAAGGAGTTGAGCGCCAGCTCAAACAGCACGGCTTTGCTCGCGATTTGCCTTGGAAGGCGACGGAACAAGTTACGGAGGGTTGCGCGGCTCTGACTCTGGTGCTTAACAGCAGCGAGAAGACCCAGGCTGTTTATCCCTTTGATTTCCAATTAGCTTTTACTTATCAAATTAAAGGCAATTCTTTGGAAATTGTGCAGCAATACACCAATCTGGGTGCAGAACCCATGCCCTTTTCTAGCGGCTTGCACCCTTATTTTTTAGCTCCCGACAAGACAAATCTCCGCTTTGAGATTCCCGGGATGCAGTACAGAGATCAAAATACTCACTCCAAGGGTTATTTCACGGGGGTTTTTGACCCGACGCTGGATGAAATTGATGTTTCCTTTGATGAGCTCACCGGCCTGGCTGCTACTGTCACTGACGCGGGGCGGGGCTTGCGGCTCACCGTCAGTTACAACTCCAGCTATGGGAAGTTGGTTTTCTGGATGGTGAAGGGCAAGGATTTTTACTGTGTGGAACCTTGGACGGCTCCTCGAAATGCGATCAACACTGGCGAACACTTGATTTATTTGCAGCCGGGAGCGACTTGCCAGATGCTGGTTCGCCTGACAGCAACTTTTTTTTGAAAAAGACTTGCTATTTAAATAAACGGGTGCTACTATTATAAATTGTGTGCGGTAACAACGCGTTCGCGGGTCGCTAGCTCAGCGGTAGAGCATTCGGCTTTTAACCGATTGGTCTCGGGTTCAAATCCCGGGCGACCCATAAAAAAAAACAATAATTTTGAGTTCTGAGTTGAATGCTCAGAACTCAAAATTTTGTTTTTTGAACTTTTAAGTAAATCTGGAAACAGAATGCGCGATCGGCTACAAATTGTCTTAAGATTATCCTAAGAATTGAACTTGTCCAAAATCCACTGCCCAGAAATCACAAATAATTAGGAGGAATATCTATGGCGCTTGTACCTATGCGACTGCTGCTCGACCATGCGGCTGAAAATGGTTACGGCCTACCGGCTTACAACGTCAACAACATGGAGCAAATCCAAGCGATCATGCGCGCTGCTGACGAAACCAACAGCCCTGTGATTTTGCAAGCTTCTCGCGGCGCTCGCTCCTACGCTGGAGAAAATTTCCTGCGCCATTTGATTTTGGCGGCAGTTGAAACCTATCCTCACATTCCCATTTGTATGCACCAAGACCACGGCAATGCCCCCGGCACTTGCTATTCTGCCATGCGCCAAGGTTTCACTAGCGTGATGATGGACGGTTCTTTGGAAGCGGATGCTAAGACTCCCGCCAGCTACGAGTACAATGTTCAAGTTACTCGCGATGTGGTGAATGTTGCTCATTCGATCGGCGTTAGCGTCGAAGGCGAACTGGGTTGCTTGGGTTCTCTGGAAACAGGAATGGGCGAAGCAGAAGACGGCCACGGCTTTGAAGGCGCGCTTTCTCACGATCAATTGCTGACAGATCCTGAAGAAGCTGTTAATTTCGTTGAGCAAACCGGTGTTGATGCTCTGGCAGTGGCAATCGGCACTTCTCACGGCGCTTACAAATTCACCCGCAAGCCGACTGGCGAAATTTTGGCAATCAGCCGCATCGAAGAAATTCACCGCCGCTTGCCAAATACTCACTTGGTAATGCACGGTTCATCTTCTGTGCCCCAAGAATTGCTGGAAATCATCAACAGCAACGGCGGCAAAATCCGCGAAACCTACGGCGTACCTGTGGAAGAAATCCAAAAGGGTATCAAGTGCGGTGTTCGCAAGATCAACATCGATACTGACAACCGTTTGGCGATTACTGCTGCGGTGCGCGAAGCTTTGTTTGCTAAGCCCGAAGAATTCGATCCGCGCCACTTCTTGAAGCCGTCGATCAAGTATATGCAGAAGGTTTGTAGCGATCGTTACAACTCTTTCGGTTGCGCTGGTCAAGGTACAAAGATCAAGCAAGTTTCTTTGGACGATTTCGCAGCTAAGTATGCTAAGGGCGAATTGAGCTCTACTACTAAGAAGACTGTAGCTGTTTAAGAATTTTAGGTTTTAGGTTTTAGATTTGTCTGAAGTCTAAAGTTTCGATTGCCGGGTAGCTGTGGAGTTGCCCGGTTTTTGTTTTTGAGAGTTTATCAGCAATTGGGTTGAAAACCCCATCCTTTTAGAATGACTTTTTCTTGCCCTGAGTATATTGTATTATGAGAGCAAGAAGAGAGTTTAAATCCCATTGCGGGGAAAAGTGAATTGCAACTTATATCGAACTCAGGTTAATATTAAGTAAGCAACAGTTGAGGATGTAATTTATGAATACTGATTTGTTTCGCAAGATTACTCAAACACTCAAACAGCAATTTCCGAAGGCTACTGATGAATCTCTGATGCAAAAAGCGCATGAGATGTATGAAGCTGAAATGCAACGAAGGTCAACGCTTTCTGGAGCTGAAAAGTTTCGCGCAAAACTTGAAGACAAACTTCCTTGAGAATTTCACTGGGAGAAACTGTCTGATCGTGACGCTGAAGACACCATATTTACTGTCATTGTGTAAGTCCTGATATATTGTTCTAACTTTATAGTTTTTTTGCTGAAAGGGAATGGCGATCGCAGTGTGGATTCGGTTAGCCAGCGCTTCCCAATTGCGATCGTTCGTACAGGTGATAATACCAGCATGAAGGGGCTGTATGCGGTGCAGCCGAAAGAAATATTTACGGTTTTCGGTAATGACGGCACGTTTTTCGTTAGTAGCAAAAGCTAAAACATCCGGGTCAGGAATTTTCTGATTGGCTCTGCCTGCTTCTTGGACAGTCAAAACATCATGTCCTAAAGCTCTCAGTAATTCTACAACAGGATAGGGATATTGCTCATCGGCATAAAGACGTGCCATCTGCTACAAATCCTCGTCCATTACTCGATCGTTTTCCCGAATTTCTGTTTCAATTTCATCGGAGAAAGCTTCAGCATAGGCCCAAGCGTTAGCAATATCAGTAGCAGATAGCAATCTATAGCTTGTGAGTAAATCAGCTTCGCTGTAGCCAATGCGACGAGCTTCTACAAGTCCCCAAACAGTGATGCGAGTTCCAGCTATGCACGCACTCCCGCCACAAACATCAGGCGTTTTTTCTATACCGCGCCAAGGAGTGATTTTGCCTTGGGATAAGAGTTGAATGACTTGAGCTTTTTCGTCGTCAGAGAGTGCCAGCAGTTGAGGCTCTAATTCTTTCAGCGTCATGACAAACAATGGAATTGCGACTACCAATTATTCTATCGAACCGATCGCCCAATTTACCCGATCGCCCATTGCCGCTCCTAATAATTTAGGTATAGCGCGCGGAATGCAGGCAATGGTTGTATCAATTACACTGCACGGGCGATCGCATATTGCCTCAGTACAGGTGAAATCGTGTAAAAATTTGCTTGTTGTTCAATCAAGCAGCGCCGCGATAGAGATTGCAGCGCATTTAGCAAATCAGAAGCCGGAATTATGTCATTTTCTAGCAATTTTGTCCGGTTGATTGGCTGGCTTTCTTTGGCTAACAAGGAGATTACTTGTTTTTCCAGTTCGGATAGGCGATCGAACTGCTGCTGTAAAACATCTTTCAAATCTTCCGGCAACAATATGGTATCATTTGGTAATAACTCTGTCACGCCTCCACCCAAGTCTTGAATCAGATTCGCCACGCTTTTTAACCATAGAGGATTGCCTTGGTAGCGATGAATGAGAGTTTCACTGTTGTCGCTTTCTTCTAACCCATAATCTCTGAGTATTTCCCGTGCGGCGGCGATTTCTACACCTTTGAGTTGTAAGGTGCGAATAGAAGTATTTTGATTTTTAACTTGAGTCACTTCTCTCGGTTGTTCCCAACCGATTAACATCAAGCAGCTTTGATGGGATAATTTTTCTATTTGTTTGAATAAAGTGCGATATCCTTCGGATTCTGGTTTGTATTTTCCTGCCAATTCGCCGCTACAGAAAAGGTTGTGAACGTCATCTAAGACTATTAAACAGCGATGGTTTTGTAAATACTTAATCAGCGGTAAGCGTTTCGGGTTTGTTGGGGATAAATCTTGTTTTTCGGCATGGGAAAAAAGCTGTATTAGGTTAGATTTAAATTTATCTAGGGTGGGGAATTCGTCTAGTGTGTACCAAACTGCGTACTCAAACTCGTCTTTGATTTGTTGTACGAGTTGTACTGCTAGGGTGGTTTTGCCGATACCGCTGATGCCGGTGAGGGTGATGAGGCGGCTGTGTTGTTGTAGAATCCAGGTGGTGAGGGTGTTGAGTTCGGGGGTGCGATCGAAGAAATCGCCCAACTCCGGCATTTCGCTTAAATCTTGATGTGAGGTTTGAGGTTGTTTTATGTTAGCTGTTTCTTGATTTGGTGGGTGTGAATTTGGGATATTTGGCGGGTGTCTAGCTTCTCCACAATAATTAACACAACTTATTTGCACACAGTCTTGTGCAAAATGCGAAACAATAGAGACTTGGAACCTCTCCATTGCCGAACGAAAATTCTTTTTATTTACATCTTCTCCTAACTCCTCTGAAAGTATCTGCCATAATTCCGATCCGATTTCCCTGATGCGACTTTCAGAACAGTCAAAATCCTTGGCTATTTGCTTGTATGTCTCACGTTGTAGAGTTCCCCGCAATACCGCTGCTTGTAAATCGTCAAGGTGCTGACCCGTTTTCTCGAAAACTATGCGATCGGCGACATTTAACATTTCTTTAAGATTCATCTGGCTGCGAGATGCGAGAGTTTTGTGTATTGTAGCTCACAATTTGCAAGATTTTACTACATTTTCGTACAGTCTCGTACAAAAATAGATTAAATAAAGTCAAATTCTAGAAAAAATATCAGCAAAATCGAACCTTTTTTGACTAGACAAACCTTCGCTCGAGCGGGTATATATAGTAGGTATTTACCAGTAATCATACTAAGACTTTAATATGAGCCTACCAAAAATTAATATTGCTATCGCTGGTCACACAAACGTAGGAAAGACAACTCTAATCAGAACTTTGATGAAGGCATCTGTTGGAGAAGTGAGAGATGCACCAAATGTTTCGCCGAGAGAACAGGCATATTATTTTGACGGAATACAAGCAAACTTTATAGATACACCAGGCTTTCAAAATGCTTCTGCTATGGGGATGTACCTCGATCTGCGGGATGAAAATCCTAACTGTAAGATACCGGAAAAATGGAAAGATGATATTATTTATGACGAAAAAGCGATGAAGGCACTGGAAAAGAGTAATGTAGTTCTTTATGTTGCAAGTTTAAGCTATGTGCCTGATGACAGTTTTAAAGCAGAAATTTCTATTATTAAGCGTCAATGCTCGAAAATTGTAGGCCTTGTCAATCAATATGAAAAGGAACTTAGAGCAAGCAGTACAACAGAAGTGGAAAATCGGGTACAACAATGGAAGACTTTCTTTGCAGGGCAATCTGTTGATAGCGTTATTGTTTTCGATGCTCACTGGGATAATCCTGCAAAAATAAGCCAAATCTACGATAAAATTGTCAGGATTCTTGATTCCGAACAGCGCTCGCAGTTTTCTGAAGGTTTGAAACGATTTAAGGAAAGGCAGTTAGAGATCAGAGGAGAGGCTTGCGATATGCTCGCTTCTCTCATTAAAGATTGTGCAAAAAACGCAGCCGTTACTATTTCAAAAACAGATTATAATAATGAACAAAAACTTGAAGATACAAAAGAACAATTAGCCCGTAAAATAAATGGTGCTCTTGCTGAATTCGTATACTATATTTCCGATCTATACAAAGTTGCAGCCGATCATCCAACAACTTCAAAAGATGAATTACTTCTGCTAATGCAACCAAAAACTAACTATGGTAATCGCATAAATGCAGGGGGTGGGGGAGCAGCAATTGTAGGGGGTGCTAGTGCTTTCATGGGAGCTATTTTGGGAGGTGCAATCATGGGATTTATAACAGGTGGAGTAGGTGCTTTACCTGGTGCGCTCGCCTGGGCACAAATTGGAGGAACAATTGGGGCTGCTATGGGAAGTTTGTTCGTCTTCTCTGATGATGGTGATACTGTCACTATTAAGATTAACGAAGAGCAGATGAAAACTCTTTCAGTAAAAGGGCTGGTTGACTGACAAAAGTCAGTCAAGATCGGGATAAAAGCTGACCCAGACTGGATTAAAGAGAAAAAGAGGGATCAACTGTTTTTAACAAAAAAACCAGTATGAATCGAAATGATCGATCGCCCCTCTCATCTTCAT
>JANYGO010000192.1 GCA_025362325.1 Cyanobacteriota bacterium
CCAAATTATTTTGACTCCTTGCCCATTCAAAGGGAAATGATTCGCGGGTGTAAACTTCCAAGGATGCCTCAAAAGCTGCGATCGCCAATTCGAGATTCTCGGCTTTTTCCCCTCTGATTCTGTAGAGGTAGGCATTCGCCAAATTATTTTGACACCTTGCCCACTTTTCCGAGTAAGCTTCGCGGGTGACAACAGTTAATCCTATCTCCAGACAAGCAATACCAACCTCTAAATTACTTGCCCGACTACCTTGACGCAAATTATAAAAAGTGAAATCTAAACCGTATAAAAAGTTAGCACAATTATATGCTTCTTCTGCATCCAAAGTTGCCAGACTTTCAGTTGCCCATTCTCGCAAATATTGAGCAAAACCATCATCTATTAATTCTAGGTTAGCTTGCAGAATCTCGATTTCTTCCTCGCTGGGACAGGTGAGGAGAGAATCAATCAGATTTTGATAGGCTTCGCGGCGTGCTTCGTTCATTGCTTACAACCCATGTTTTTAGAATTTTACATTCTTTGTGGGGGAAAAACAAGGGGGAAACCACGGGCAAATGAAAACCGGGCGGTTTCAACCACCCGGTTTCTTTACGGAGGAGTTGGCGCTGACTTAGGATGTTTTCCCGCGTAGTAAACAAGCACTTTGCGTTTATCTTCATCCGGTACATAAAATACTCGATCTGAACTTGTTACTTCATATTCCCACGCACCTTGATAAAGTTTGCCTTTTAACGGAAAAACCCTCTTCGGTTTTCTCACCATCGGGCTAGTACATAAATCCTGATAGCAGCGACGAGTATTCTCAGGCGCACGTAACAATAAAGCCTCCCAATCCCGGTTAACCCGTCGGTTTTTCGCTACTACTAACCAGGGCGATTCAGATAATTGCAGGATAACAGCGGTTGTGTTTTATTTAGCAAATACGGGTGTTCGAGGTGCTGTAAGTGCTTCTTCAGGCGGGATTACCAACTCAGAAATCACGGGCACAGGTGCGGAAAGTTCTTCAGAAGAAACCCCGCTTTCAGAATCATCTGGAGTGGGTGGAGTTTGCGTCATAACTGAGTCGATTCAGTAGTGCTTTTTGTTTGAGGCGGTGTCAGCAAAACTTCGTCATTTTCATCGCTGAAAGCTGCTGCAAGTTCCGGGCTAGAAATTGCTTTAGCGCTTTCATGCCATTCATGAATTAGAATCTCAATCAGACTCCACGCCCCAGGTTCCGATTCAGCAAGTCGGTAAGTTTTTTCTAATTCAGCAATCAATTCGCACAGTTCATCTGAGTCAAATACTGTCAGCCACTGATAGGGATGTTCAGAACTAATCGCTTCTCCCAATCTCCGCCGATAAGCAGCCGCCGTCACCTCAAATACAGTCAAAGAAAGCGTCGCAGCTTTTACCCACAGCGCCATTTCCTCGCGGCGCAGCAAAGCAAAATGCTGGTCATTGCGAGTGATAGTGACAGGGTGCTCCATCGCCAAATCCAGAACTAGATTTGGTTGCTGGTTCAATTCCGTTGCGGTAATTAATTCATCGCCGTAAACAAGGCGCGAAGATTCACTTAGCATAGTTTTTGTGTCTCCATGAACTTAGCTTGTCAATCTATGTATATAGTATAGTCTAAATGCACACAACTCGGCGCTTAACCCCCTCCACTATTCAACCCGCGCACCATCCGGGTTTCGTCTGTGTAGACGCGGTTTCAACCGCCGTCTCAACTACGAAAAATATCCCAACATTCCCGCGCAATCTCCCAATCTTCTTGAGTGTGAATCACCAAAACCCGCACCGCAGAATCAACCGCCGCAATATCATCATCAACCGGCGAATTCAAATTCTTCACTCCATCCAACCTTAAGCCAATAAACCCAAAAACTTCGCAAGCCGCAGCCCGCACAACCGCCGAATTTTCCCCAACACCCGCAGTAAAAATCAAAGCATCCAACCCGCCCAAACTCGCCAACATCGCCCCGATACCAGCCCGCAAACGGTGCACGTAAATATCCAAAGCAAGTTGAGCCCGAGAATTGCCATCTTTAATCGCTGCCAAAATTTGCCGCATATCGCTAGAAACCCCGGAAATCCCTTTTAAACCAGAATTCCGATTCAGAATATTATCTAGTTCCTCAGCGGTAAAGTGCGATCGCCTTAACAGATGAATTATGATACCAGGATCGATCGCACCCGATCGACTCCCCATCATCAAACCATCCAAAGGAGTAAAACCCATCGTAGTGTCAACACTCCGGCCACCGCGAACCGCCGCCAGAGAGCACCCGTTGCCCAAATGACAGCTAATCAGCCGCAAATCTGCAAAATCGCGGTTCAGAATTTCAGCAGCCCTGCGCGCGCAATATTGATGGCTAATGCCGTGAAAACCGTAGCGGCGAATCCCCTCTTCCAGCCATTCGTAGGGGCCCGGATAAACAAACGCAGCGGGCGGCAATTGAGCGTGAAAAGCCGTATCAAAAACTGCAACTTGCGGCACATTTCCCAATATTTTTTCGATTGCTTCGATGCCTTCCAAATTAACCGGATTGTGGACGGGAGCAAACTCAGACAAACGAGAAATTTCCTCTTTTACTTCCGGCGAAATCAGCTTGCTTTGCGGATATTTTTGCCCGCCGTGAACGACGCGGTGGCCGACAATATCAATCTCGTTTAAACTGTTAATAACTTGAGTTTGACCCTGCCACAGAGTCTCCAGCATTCGGGCGATCGCCTCGGAGCGAGAATCTGAGGCGAATTCTTCCTCAAGCGTATGCCCAGCAGTAGTTTTGACCTGCAACTCCCCCGCACCTTCGCGCTGAGTCCAGTCTATTTTTGCTTCCCAGAGAGGTTGTGGCGGGCGATCGGGAAGCTTATCATTTAGTTGGTAGAGGCAGCTTTTTTGACTGCTAGAACCTGCGTTTAAAACTAATATTTTCATAGTTAATCATATTTTTACAAGAACTTGAAATATCAGGACACGGCAATGCCGTTTCCCTACCATTGATGTTTGTAGGGACATGGCAATGCCGTGTCCTAGCCATTCAACTAAGTACCGGGTAAATTGCGGAGAGTTTCATCCATGTACGAGCGATCGCCCAAAACCTCCAGCATCGGCCCGCGCACATCAAACTTGACAATACTAATAGAAGCTGCTAAAGCGGCAATGCGATTGCGGTAACTTCCCAAATCAATCCCCAACAAACTGCACAGAATAATCCGAATAGTCGCCTTGTGCGAAACCACCAAAACATTACCATTCTTGTACTTTTCCTGAATTTCTGCAATCACTAAGGACGATCGGCTAGCAATTTGCACAGAAGTTTCCCCCCCAGTCGGTGGATTCCAAGCCGGTTCCGTCAACCAATTAATGTAATCTTCAGCATATTTTTCGCGAACCGATTCAACTGTTTCACCCTCCCACTTGCCGTACTTAATTTCCTTCAATCCATCGCGGAGGTGCATTTCAATTCCCACAGCATCGCACAAAGGTTTAGCAGTAGCAATTGTGCGCTTCATGGGACTAACATAAACAGCACTCCAAGGCAATTTTGCGTAAGTTGCAGCAAACTGTTCGGCCATCATAGAACCTTCCGGTGTTAATTCTGCGTCGAGGTCGCCACAGTAGCCGCCAGTCTTGCTGTAAGTTGTTTCACCGTGTCGCAGAAAGTAAATTTTCAAGCTCATAAATTCCTCGGTTTGTAGTTGTGAATGTACAAATTCTAAATTGCGATCAATTTATGTTAAGATAACTTACATATTACATTCTTTTAATTATACTAGAGAAACGTCATGCAGAATGTAGACCTTTTTGAAGTCATTGAACGTCATCCAACCAAAGTGAGTGGTGCATGGGTATTTCGGGGAACGCGCGTACCTGTTTCCGCCTTTTTCGAGAATCTTAAAGATGGAGCCTCTATTGACCAGTTTCTCGAATGGTTTCCGGGGGTAACTCGCGCCCAAGTTGAGGTGCTACTCGATCGCGCCCTAGCCTCATTAACGCAGATGGCACAAGCATGAAGATATTGTTCGACCAAGGTACCCCAGTACCCTTGCGCCGCTCGTTGCTGGGTCATAAAGTAGATACTGCTTATGAACGTGGATGGTCAACATTAGCAAATGGCGATCTGCTCGACACCGCCGAAGGCGATGGATATAATCTGCTGGTAACGACCGATCGCAACTTGCGTTATCAACAAAACCTGGCAAACCGACAAATCGCTATTGTGGTATTGCTGTCTACGTCGTGGCCGCGCATTCAACGGCATCAAGACGATATTCGGAACGCGATAGACACTATTGTTCCGGGCGCATACCTCGAAATTGAGATTGCTTGCTGAAGCTGTATTTAACATTCTATTCTAATACAAATCGAATCCCGTAGGGACACGGCACTGCCGTGTCCTAATCCACAAGCCTGCGCCGGACACAGCAATGCCGTGTCCCTACCCAGAATATCTCTAACCCGGTGCACCCGATCGCACCCCCTGTTCACCAACCTCCGGATTTTTCGTTTCCTTCGTGGGCGCATCCGACGCAACCGCGCCCGCGTGAGGCCACTTCCAGTCGCGGATTTCCGGCATATCGTCGCCGTGTTTTGTGATATACTCCCTGTGATCGATCAGCTTGTCCCGAAGCGCCTGTTTACCGTAAGCTGCTACAGATATCAGTTTCGGGACGCGATCGAGTACATCACCAACCAAATGGAATCGATCGAGATCGTTCATCACCACCATATCAAACGGCGTAGTAGTCGTCCCCTCTTCCTTATAACCGCGAACGTGAATATTTGAGTGATTAGTCCGGCGGTAAGTCAAGCGGTGAATCAGCCAAGGATAGCCGTGAAAAGCAAAAATTACGTGCTTATCTTTCGTGAACAAAGCATCAAAATCGCGATCGGACAAACCGTGGGGATGTTCGCTAGAAGGCTGAAGCGTCATCAAATCTACCACATTTACCACCCGCACTTTTAACTCAGGATAATCTCGGCGCAGAATATCAACAGCCGCCAAAGTTTCCAGCGTCGGAACATCACCCGCGCAAGCCATCACCACATCCGGTTCGCCACCTCGATCATTGCTAGCCCACTCCCAAATACCGACGCCGGCGGTACAGTGTTTGATCGCAGCATCCATATCCAAATACTGCAAAGCCGGCTGCTTCCCTGCAATAATCACATTCACGTAGTTGCGGCTGCGGAGACAGTGATCGGTAACAGATAGCAAAGTGTTCGCATCCGGCGGTAAATAAATCCGCACAACTTCCGCTTTCTTGTTAATTACGTGGTCGATAAAACCCGGATCTTGGTGAGAAAAACCGTTGTGGTCTTGCCGCCAAACGTGAGATGTTAGTAAATAGTTGAGAGATGCGATCGGTCGGCGCCAAGGAATATCGCGAGTAGTTTTCAACCATTTAGCGTGTTGGTTGAACATCGAATCGATGATGTGAATAAACGCTTCGTAGCAAGAGAAAAATCCGTGCCTTCCTGTTAGCAAATAGCCTTCCAGCCATCCCTGACAAAGATGTTCGCTGAGGACTTCCATCACGCGGCCGTCGGGGGTGAAGAGGTGGTCATCTTCCGGTAAAGTTTGGGCCATCCACTCCCGACTCGTCACTTCAAACACCGGATCGAGGCGGTTGGAAGCCGTCTCGTCCGGCCCGACAACTCGGAAATTAGCGTTTTCCTGATTGAGTTTCATTACATCTCGCAGGAAGCGGCCGGTCACGCGGGTTGCTTCACCCATCGTAGTGCCTGGTTTTTGCACGTCTACAGCGTAGTCGGCAAATTCCGGCATTTTCAAGTCTCGCAGCAGCTTGCCGCCGTTAGCGTGGGGATTTGCCCCCATCCGCCGATCGCCCTTGGGTGCAAGTTCCGCCAATTCTGCAATCAATTTACCCTTGTCGTCGAACAATTCTTCGGGCTTATAGCTTTTCATCCAATCTTCCAGGAGTTGGACGTGCCCAGGCTTAGAAGCCATTTCTGCTAGCGGGACTTGGTGCGATCGCCAAGAACCCTCAGTTTTCTTCCCATCAACTTCCTTCGGCCCCGTCCAGCCTTTGGGAGTCTTCATCACAATCATCGGCCACTGAGGGCGATCGCAATAGCCCTCAGTCCGGGCTTTTTCCTGAATCGACTTAATTTCACCAATGACCGTATCGAGAGTTTCAGCCATCAACCGGTGCATCGTCTCCGGGTCTGAGCCCTCTACCCAATAAGGCTTGTAGCCGTAACCAATCATCAAACTTTCCAATTCCTCGCGGGGAATGCGGGCCAACACGGTAGGATTCGCAATTTTGTAGCCGTTGAGGTGCAAAATCGGCAACACGGCCCCGTCCCGAACCGGGTTGAGAAACTTGTTAGAATGCCAGCTAGCAGCCAACGGGCCGGTTTCTGCTTCCCCGTCGCCGACAACCGCCGCCACAATCAAATCGGGATTGTCGAAGGCCGCCCCGTAGGCGTGGACGAGGGCGTAGCCGAGTTCGCCGCCTTCGTGAATCGAACCGGGGGTTTCCGGGGCGACGTGGCTGGGGATACCGCCGGGAAACGAGAACTGTTTGAACAGCCGTTTCATCCCTTCTTCATCTTGGGAAATGTTCGAGTAATATTCGCTATAAGTGCCTTCGAGATAGGTGTTGGCGACCAAGCCTGGGCCGCCGTGTCCGGGGCCTGCGATGTAGATGGCGTTGATGTCTTGGGCTTTGATGATCCGGTTGAGGTGAACGTAGATGAAGTTGAGGCCTGGAGTTGTGCCCCAATGTCCGAGGAGTCTCGGTTTGACGTGTTCGAGTTTGAGGGGCTCTTTGAGTAGCGGGTTGTCGAGAAGGTAGATTTGTCCGACGGATAGGTAGTTTGCCGCCCGCCAGTAGGCGTTCATTTTGTGCACTTCTGAGTCGGAAAGCGGCTTTAATTGCGGGATCTCGGTGGTTCCTAGCATCATCAGCGATTGACTCCTGAGTTTTGGTTGTTTTGTAAAGTTTTTCGGAAAGTGCGATCGGTATTAATTGGTTATTTGTGACATTTGGTATTTAAACTCCATGTCTTCCACACAAACTATTGAATTTTAGCTCGTTTCTGTCTAAATAAAAGTTTAAATTAAGGTTAATTTCTGCCCGACCGGCGCGCAATTTTGACCGAAGAAAGGTGGCAACTAGCGAGGGCTCAAGGAATTATGCAATAGAAAATAGGAATTATGCAAGAGTTTTTGTAGGGCGAGGGCTGCGGGCCGATCGGTATATACTGCGCGTCGCCGGCTGTGTCGTGCAAGTCGTGAAAAATTCTGCTTCAGGTAGAGGTCAGAATTATTGATAATAAATCTAAATAATAAATGTAAAAAGTTATCGAGGGCGATCGCACGCGCTCAATTCATCTTTCACATTCATAAATTAAATAAGCTCTATGACAGTCCCAGAATTGCTTGTTACCAGGATCTGCCTCTCTTTACTCCGCTACTTCTGAAGAGAAGACTTGCATTGTATAAGTCACGGAATCGATACATGAACCGCAGATGAAAGGCAGATGCAACACAGATAGACGCAGATAATTTCAGATAATTTGTGATTTTTGCAAGAGGTATAGAGAGGAGTGTGGCAGGCGAAGACTTTCCCCGACAAGTCGTGCATAACCCAATACGGTTCACTTAAGACAGATCTCCCTGGCACACCCCTTAAAAAGGGGGGGGGACAAGAATGCCCTCTTGCGTCCCCCTTGCTTTCGGGGGATGCTGCAAGGGAGCTCCGGGGCATAAATATGTTAAGTAAACCGTATTGGTGCATAACCTGCGTTATTTTGAACCTGATGTGGTGACTGTTCAACAAGCAGGAAACGCTAGACTATTCGATCGAGGATGTATTAGCGCATTTGCGATCGTTAAAAATCCGGCTGTTGTGATTGTCAACCGGCGCGATTTCTTTCAACTGCACAAGCTGGAACCTAAGCGCTGCGGTATTGTGGGCTGCACGCGAAATAACGGTATTGCTAGACTGACTGCTAATATGAATGATGCGATCTCTACTGCTGAGACTCTGAGGGGAAAAGTGATTCGAGTCGATCGCACTGTCGCCGCCATCTATATATTAAGTCGATCGCCACACCGTAAAGCAAAGCAATCTCAATCCGAAAACCACTGCATCGGTTTGATTGTTTGCTAGAAGCCATCGCCGATAATTCCCGCTGAAAAAATCTAAGACCCGACTAAAACAGGACACTCTGAAATCCGGCAAATATTGGACACAGTTGGCTGCTGCGAAACGACTAGCAGTTCGTGAGGATAGCGGGGACGCGGGTCATTTTCTAACCAGATGGGCGGTACCATCATCACTTCATAGTAAGCAATCTTATGCAAAACTCCAGGCTGGGACTTCAACTCCACTGTCAAGCCCGCTCGATACTCAAATGCTTCTTCCCAATCTAGGTCTTCATTGATACTCATAGCGATCGCGCCTCTTATCTTGTTTCGTTTCTTAATTGTAGACCCCTACATAAAACATTTGGTACTTTCTGTTGTTTTTGATACATTTTTTAACTTTTATGTGATATCCCTGACAATTTAACAGAGAAGAGTAATTGTCAATAAGTAAATAGGCTGATTTTGCCGGCTGGTGACAAGCCAGCCCAAAAGCTAAGCTTGACAAGAGTTTGAGTTGATATGTCTCAAAAAAAATCCGGGCGGGCGATCGAACCGCCCCGACGTTTATGACACATTCGTAAGAGAAGAGAATTTTAAGGACTGAAGTCCTTACTACAAACCTATTTTTGCAAGTTTTTCTAGTATTTTATAAATAAAGAAACCCGGTTTTTTTAATAAAGCGGGTTTCTGGATGAGTGAAAACTAAACTAATTTCACTGGGGTTTTTTCTTGGTCGCAGTCGCCGTCTTTTTAGCAGTTGTTTTTCTTCGCCGCCGTCTTAGTTGACTTTTTCGACTTGCTGCTAGTTTTTGGGCCGCTGCTGCGGCACGACGGCGGGATTATACGGGCAGGAAAGTCGATCACGCATATCGCCTTTCTGCTGGCTGAGGATATTTTAGACCAACGCGAGGTCAGGGATAGGGCGATCGCCCTACAATATAAAATACATACATAATTCATACATCAAATAAGCTCTACTCCCTTCCCGCTAGAAGACTATAGAATGAGATTATAGATATGTTGAATCGTGTTGGCAATTTGGATTGGAGTCTGCAATTGTTGAGTTTCAAAAAAGGTTTTAATTCGCAGTTCAACCTGCTCGATACTTTTGTCAC
>JANYGO010000193.1 GCA_025362325.1 Cyanobacteriota bacterium
GTGACAAAAGTATCGAGCAGGTTGAACTGCGAATTAAAACCTTTTTTGAAACTCAACAATTGCAGACTCCAATCCAAATTGCCAACACGATTCAACATATCTATAATCTCATTCTATAGTCTTCTAGCGGGAAGGGAGTAATTGCTGCTACTGTACCTCATAACAGCGGGAATCGCTGTATCAAGCGTGGAGGGCGGGTTTTGAATGAAATTATTGGTTGGGAAGTTAGAGATTGTGGCTAAACCCGCCCCTACTTTAAATCCAATTGCAATCCCAAATCTCTAATTTTTCCATCCCATTTACAGATATTATTAGGATGCAATTCATCCTTATTCTCCCAATTCACAGGATTGTTTATAATGTATTCACGAATTCTCTGCAATGATTTTTGACTGCGAATAATATGTTCATAATAACCGCGCTGCCATACAGAAACACCAGTCAGTTTGCGATGTCTATTAATACTGCGGGCTGAAAATGTTTTGAAACCACGAATAATTTCTGGAAGCCCGTGACGCTGGGGGCGCAATTGATTTAGTCTAGCCGACAAATCATTATTCGCAATTACTGGGTTATCCGTTAATAGAATAATACCATGAACGTGATTGGGCATGATGACAAATTGATCTAATTCAACATGGCGATGATGTTTAATCAAATTATCCCAATATAACTCAATGATTTCACCATAACGACTTAACTGCATTTTGGCACTTACAATATCGCCAAATAAATTTTGGCGCTGCCACGCACAAATAGTGACAAAATATGCTCCCTTTTGTGTATAATCGTATCCTTTGAGGCGAATCGATCGACGGTGATGTTTGTCTGGATCGTATTTCATAATCAGCTACAGACGTTTTTCAGATTAACATATATTTTGGCACTCGTAGGGGCGGGTTTAGTCACAATCCATAACATCCCAACCAATAATTTCATTCAAAACCCGCCCTCTCTCTTCTCCTTGATATATTGCACCAAGTCTGTGGATTTTGCGTTGGTAGGGGCGGGTTTAGCCTGTAGATTGTTCGTGATTTTACAGTTTTTTGGGCTAAACCCGCCCCTACCAATATTATTTTACTTAGAACCATAGGAATAGATCAACCCGCCCCCACTCAATTATCAAATATTCTGCGACTTACAAAAACCCGCCCTCACCCAACTCTGTTAAGATCTCTCAATATCTTGACAAACAGCCTGATCCATGCAGACTATTAAAAAATCAACCCGACCTTTCAACCATCAAGATACATATCCCTGTCCCGTCTGTCGCACCGGTGAAATTGCTACCATGCCGATGATGGAAGCCCTAGCTTGCAACTTCTGCCAGCACATTTTTACCGCCAGCGAAGAAAGACAATCGCTCAAAATGGCCGATCGCCAACCGCCCGTAACATGGCACTGGAACGGCAAACAATGGATAGGAGCACACCTCGAAGGCGTAGAATTCGGATGGCCCTACTTTGCAGCGGCGATCGGTCTCATCTTCCTTCCCACCACCTTGCTCGGACTTTCAGCTTACTACTTTCCCCCGGTTCCCGGCAGCCGCTTGTCGTGGCTGCCCGCAGCTTGGACTGGTTTAGCCTTTTTGTCCCATTTAGGCATAGTGCTGTGGTTGGTAGGCGAATTTTATCAATTCCCCGCGGCTACTTATTTAAGAGCTTGGGGGCGCAGGATTCGCAGGCGCTAGCTGGCTGGT
The DNA here is from genome assembly GCA_025362325.1 of Cyanobacteriota bacterium. GTDB lineage: Bacteria > Cyanobacteriota > Cyanobacteriia > Cyanobacteriales > Microcoleaceae > Microcoleus. Next base: position 1,700 of record JANYGO010000193.1, read on the forward strand.
GTCAGACGGTTGAGGGGCCGCGCACCGACATTTATTTCGGTAAAATTTAAGTAAAATTGGAGGCGATCGCAAAAGTCAATTCCAAATCAGCACCACTAAAGCTATAATCGTTAGCTATTCTAAATACTCAGATACGAGCGCATAGCGATTTGTAAGGAGAGCGATGAACATACTTGGAATCTCGGCGTACTACCACGACAGCGCCGCAGCCTTAATTCGCGACGGAGAAATTATCGCCGCAGCGCAGGAAGAAAGATTTTCCCGCAAAAAGCACGACGCCAGATTTCCCAAGAATGCGATCGCCTATTGCCTAAAAGAAGCGAACATAGAATTACGGGAAGTCGATCGCATAGTCTTTTACGACAAACCATTAGTCAAATTCGAGCGCCTTCTCGAAACCTACTTAGCCTACGCACCCCAAGGTTTTGGCTCTTTCCTAACCGCCATGCCCATATGGCTAAAAGAAAAGCTTTACCTCAAAACCATGCTCAAAAGAGATCTCGCAGAAATAGCCAACTGCAAAACTAATAAACTGCCATCTCTGCTATTTACCGAGCACCACCAATCCCACGCAGCCTCAGCATTTTTCCCCAGCCCATTCCAAAAAGCCGCCGTTTTGTGTCTCGACGGCGTAGGCGAGTGGGCCACAACCTCCGTTTGGCTGGGAGACGGCAACCAACTGACACCTCAGTGGGAAATCGATTTTCCCCACTCCCTAGGTTTGCTTTATTCAGCTTTCACCTACTACACAGGCTTCAAAGTCAACTCTGGTGAATACAAACTCATGGGTTTAGCGCCCTACGGCGAACCCAAGTATGTAGACAAAATTCTCACCCATTTGATGGATCTCAAAGATGACGGAACTTTCCGTTTAAACATGGATTATTTCAACTACACAGTTGGCTTAACCATGACAAATAAAAAGTTTGACGAACTGTTTGAAGGGCCGCCGCGTCAAGGTGAAGGACAACTGACTCAGCGGGAAATGGACATTGCAGCTTCCATTCAAGTTGTTACTGAAGAAGTTGTTTTGCGGCTTTGCAGAACAGTTAAAAAAGAATTGGATGTCGATTATCTTTGTCTCGCGGGCGGCGTTGCTCTCAACTGCGTGGCTAACGGCCGACTTTTGCGGGAAAATATTTTCAAAGATATTTGGATTCAACCGGCGGCGGGAGATGCTGGCGGTGCTTTGGGCGCGGCTTTGGCGATTTGGTATCAGTATTGCGAACAAACTCGTACTGTGGGCGACGAGCTATTGGCAGTAAATAATATTAAGCCGGAGAGGACTGAAGTCCTCACTACGAACGAGGAAAGGACTGAAGTCCTTGCTACGAGCCAAGCTGTCGCAACAGTGGCGAAGTCGGTGGCTCATTTAACTTGTCACGACAAAATGCGCGGTTCCTATTTGGGGCCAAGGTTTACAGACGCAGAAATTCTCGAATATTTGGATGCTGTCAAAGCTAGTTATCACCGATTGGACGATGCCGAATTGATGCCGCAGTTGGCGGAAATTTTGGCACAGGGAAATGTCGTCGGATGGTTCCAAGGGCGGATGGAATTTGGGCCGCGGGCTCTGGGCGGGCGATCGATCATTGGAGATCCCCGCAATGCTAAAATGCAGTCTGTGATGAACCTGAAAATTAAATATCGGGAATCATTTCGACCTTTTGCACCCTCAATCTTGGCCGAACGAGTTGCGGATTATTTCGAGATTGACCATTCCAGTCCTTATATGCTATTGGTAGCACCTGTCAAAGCCAGTCTCCGCATTCCCATGACTCCCGAACAAGAGCAGTTGTTTGGCATTGACAAGCTCAACATTCCGCGATCGGAAATTCCGTCTGTCACCCACGTAGATTACTCGGCTCGCATCCAAACAGTTCACAAAGAAACCAATCCTCGGTACTATGACTTAATCAGTCACTTTGAAAGGCGATCGGGATGTTCGATTTTGGTAAATACTTCGTTCAACGTCCGAGGCGAACCCATTGTTTGCACTCCCGAAGATGCTTACCGCTGTTTCATGCGAACCGAAATGGATTATCTGGTTTTAGAGAATTTCTTGATTCCTAAATCAGAACAAATTCCTTGGAAACAAGATGAAGCTTGGAAAAATGAATTTGAACTAGATTAGTCAGTTGGCAGTTGACAGTTGACAGTTGACAGTTGGCAGTT
>JANYGO010000208.1 GCA_025362325.1 Cyanobacteriota bacterium
AGCCCATAAATTAGCATCAATTGTGCCAATGATTGAAGCTTGCGGTGCGAGTGTAATTTGCTTGTCTCCGTATTCTCCCGATTTTAACCCCATTGAACTGTGGTGGTCACAACTCAAATCTTTTTTACGAAGTTTCGCTCCCACTACCACATCAATGATTGATAAAATCATTGCAGTTGCCCTCAAGTTGATGAACCCTAAACATTTAAGAAATTGGTTTGCTAATTGCTGCTACTGTACCTCATAACAGCGGGAATTGCTGTAAGTGTATCGTTGATATTATCACTTTTGATTGACTGTAAAGCTGAGAGCGATCGCCTATTGGATTGCGACGCCAGCCTGTAGCTACATTTCTCAGGGAATAACAGGTCAAATCCGTTAAATCTCACCGCGGCGCACCAATATCAATAAAGGATTTACTGGTCACTGAGCGCCCAAAGGCGTGTCAACTTAAGTAGGAAACCTGAGACATCTCGCTTTTATCCTCTGGCGAGATCTCCCTCGCATCGCCCGAAAGCAAGGGGGACTTTGACCAAGTTCTTTTCCCCCCTTTTTTAAGGGGGGCTAGGGGGGATCTGTCTTAACCCAAGCGTATTGCGCCATAACCCAATTTCAAGAGGCGTTGGCTGAGTTCCCTTTCAGGTAGCAGCGCTCAGTTTTTCAAAGCGAATTCGCCAAAATGTCATGCAGGTGTCACATTTGGTCGTAAAGCAACAATTAAAAATGTGACAGTTGACCTTGCTAAAGCTTAGTGGATTGATGTTAATTTAATTAAAGGTAGTTTCAGATCGCTGTATCTACTCATCACAAGTGTTAAGTTTAAAAGCCTAATTCTTCTTTTTGTGCCAGCAGGTTTGACACTCCTCCTGTAATCCCTATACAAAATATTAGCAAATAACCGAGTTAATTAGATGAAAATGGTTCATAAAATGTTCCCAAATTATTTTATTCCTCACGGTCATTGCTACTTGTGGAAGCCTGGATTAGTGGGGCTGCACATTTTGTCCGATGCTTTGATTGCCACCGCTTATTTTTTGATACCCATCACGCTGATTTATATTGTCAAAAAGCGGAAAGACGTGCCTTTTGACTGGGTTTTTATGTTATTTGGCTCTTTTATTGTCTGCTGCGGCATTACCCATATTATGGAAATATGGACGCTGTGGCATCCTAATTATTGGTTCTCTGGTTTTCTTAAAGGAATTACGGCGCTGATTTCGCTATGCACAGCAGCAGTGCTGGTGGAACTAATCCCAAAAATCTTGGCTATCCCCAGTCCCGATCAATTAGCGGCGGCAAATTTGGCTCTACAAAGTGAGATTGGCGATCGCAAACAAGCTCAGGAAGCACTCTCAGAATTAATGCTGGAATTGGAAAAACGGGTACTGGAGAGGACGCTGGCTTTAGAATCAACCAATGAACTTTTGCAACAGGAAAATCGCGATCGCTCCTTGGCTGAAAATTCATTGCGGCACTCGGAAGCCAAACTACTTGAACGCACTCAGCAGCTAGAGGAAACTCTGCAACAACTTAAAGGCGCTCAAACTCAACTCGTGCAAACTGAAAAAATGTCTTCTTTGGGGCAAATGGTAGCTGGCGTTGCTCACGAAATCAATAACCCTGTTAACTTCATTTATGGCAATCTGATTCCGGCGGAGGAATACATTAAAGATATTTTGGAATTGATTAAGGCTTATCAAGTTTATTACCCCACTCCGGCGCCGGAAATTGCAGACAAGATTCACACTATCGAACTCGATTTTATTTTAAAAGACTTGCAAAAACTTTTTGGTTCAATCAAAATTGGAGCAGAGCGAATTAGGGAAATTGTTAAATCTTTACGAACTTTTTCCCGGTTAGACGAAGCCGACATGAAAAAGGTAAATATTCATGAAGGACTCGATAGCACTTTAATGATTTTGCAGCACCGCTTGAAAGAACAACCAAACCGTCCGCCGATTCAAGTGATTAAAGAGTATGGAGATTTGCCAGAATTAGAATGCTACGCTGGGCAGCTTAACCAAGTATTTATGAATATTTGTTCTAATGCTATTGATGCTTTAGAACAGATGGTACAGCAGGGAGATTTGACCAACGGCTATTGGGAAAATAATTTATGTGACCGCTTACAAAATGCCCATTGCCCACTGCTAAAAATTCGCATCCGCACCCTTTTAGTTGATGGCAAGTGGGTGCAGATTCACATTGCTGATAATGGCACTGGCATAGATTATGATGCGATCGCTAAAATTTACGATCCATTTTATACAACGAAACCTATCGGTGCTGGTACCGGGCTGGGTTTGGCGATTTCTTATCAGATTATTCAAGCCCATGAAGGTTATTTGCGCTGCACTTCCGAGGTTGGGAGAGGTACTGAGTTTATTATTGAAATTCCTTGGCAATCGCAATTTGGCGATCGCCACCTAGTGCAGAAGCAAGCTGTTATGAACAAGCTGGGTTGAGGCGTTAATAAATAATACTGAATCCAGCTACAATTTTCGGTTTCTTTTATTTTTTGCCGAACTTAGGCATCATCAAATCCATATTATCTGCCAATAACAAGTATTATGTGGGAATCACTCAAAAATATTTTTTCCCCAACTCAGTATATGCCTCACGGTCATTGCTATCTTTGGCAAACGCCTTTAGTGTGGCTGCACGTAACTGGGGACTTTTTAATCGCGCTCGCCTACTATTCAATTCCGGCGATGCTGATTTATTTTATTGTTAAGCGACGCGACGTTCCGTTTTCAGGAATATTTGCTTTATTTAGTACATTTATTCTTCTTTGCGGTACGGGTCACTTACTAGACATTTGGACGCTGTGGCATTCCGATTATTGGCTGTCGGGGATTGAAAAAGGAGTTACTGGCCTCGTTTCCTGCTACACTGCCGGAACGCTGTTCGGGCTAATTCCCCAGTTTTTATCATTAAAAACCCCTCAAGAATTAGAAGTAATTAATATCAAATTACAGCAGGAAATCGCGGTGCGCGAAGAGGCAGAATTAGCTCTGCGCTGCGCCTATGAAGATTTAGAACTTAAAGTGAAAGAGCGTACCGCAGAGTTGACAGAAACCAATACTTGCTTAGAAAGGGAAGCTCGCGATCGCAAGCAAGCTGAGTTAAAATTGCGCTCTGTTACCGAACGCTTGCAATATTTGCTGGCGACTACTCCGGCAGTTATTTTTAGCTGCAAATTAGGGGGAAATTATGACGTAACATTTGTCAGCGAAAACATTGTTTCAATGATGGGTTACGAAGCCAGAGAATTTCTTGATGGTTCCCTTGATTGGCACAGCCTAGTTCACCCGGAAGATCGAGAAATTGTAGATACTGCCTTTGCTCAAATATTGGAAAAAGAATGGATTTCCTACGAATACCGCGAACGGCACAAAAACGGTAGTTATCGCTGGATTTACGATGAAGTTAAGTTGGTCAAAGATGCTGCTGGCATACCTGTGGAGTGTGTTGGTTATGGAGTAGATATTACTGCTCGCAAACAGGCAGAAGCAGCTTTGCAGCAGCAACTAAAAAGAGAACGACTGGTGAATTCCATTCAAGAGCGGATTCGCTCGTCTCTTAACCTAGAAGAAGTTATGACAATGGCTGTGGAAGAAGTGCGCCAGTTTTTGTCAACTGATAGGACAATTATTTATCGCTTCAACGCAGATTGGAGCGGATTTATAGCAGTCGAATCAGTAGCAATGGGTGTGATGCCTATTCAAGGAATTGACATTAATGACCCTTGTTTTCGGGAAGGCTACGTTTCTGTTTACGAGCAGGGACACATTCGCGCGATCGATAATATTTATACGGCTGGTATTTCAGAGTGCCACATTAATTTACTCAGCCAGTTTGAAATTAAAGCTAACCTCGTGGTTCCCATTTTGCAAGGTGAAAAATTATGGGGGCTACTCATTGCTCATCACTGTCGCAGTCAAAGGCAGTGGAACTCTTCTGAGATAGAATCTCTCAAGCAAATTTCTGTGCAGCTAGCGATCGCCATCCAGCAATGCACCCTGTTTGAACAAGCTCAAACTGAAATTGCCGATCGCAAGTTGGCAGAAGCAGCGCTGCAAAAAGCTGTCGTGGTTGCTGATACAGCTAACCGCGCTAAGAGCGAATTTCTTTCTTCTATGAGCCATGAATTGCGAACTCCCCTGAATGCCATTCTCGGATTTAGTCAGGTGATGGTGCGCGATTCATCTCTCAACAATCAACACCAACAGCACCTAGAAATTATTAATCGCGCTGGGGAACATTTGCTTTCCCTGATTAATGACATTTTGGAAATGTCTAAAATTGAAGCAGGCAGAAGTCAGCTTAATGAAAGCAGTTTCAATTTAATCCGCTTGCTAGGAACCTTGGAAGAGATGTTCCGATTGAAAGCAAAATCTCAAAAATTGCAGCTAATTTTTGAAGTGGCTGATGGCGTACCGCACTTTGTCAATGGAGATGAAGGCAAATTGCGCCAAGTTTTGATGAATTTATTAGGAAATGCGATCAAGTTTACAGAGACGGGTAGCGTTACCTTGCGAGTGAAAATGAAGGTAGAAGAAAGCTTGGCGGTTGAAACCGCAGAGTTTACGGAGACACAAACCAAACCCGCCTGTGCGGGTTGGGATCAGTCCCCGCAGGCGGACTTTGATTGTGTAGACGCGAATTCCATTCGCCCGGTATTTTTACGCCTTCAGTTTGAAATTGAAGATACTGGGCCTGGCATTGCCGCAGAAGAAATGGATAAGTTATTTGCACCCTTTGAGCAAACAAAAACAGGTCAGCAATCTCAACAGGGGACTGGGTTAGGCTTACCAATTAGTCGCAAATTTGTAGAAATGATGGGAGGAGATATTACTGTAAACAGTATGGTTGGGTTGGGCAGTAAATTTGCCTTTGATATTCAAATCAGCCTTGCCGCTCCTACCGATGTTAAAATGCTTAAACCACATAAAAAAGTAGTTGGTTTAGAACCCAATCAACCAGAATATCGCATTTTGGTGGTTGACGATCGCGCCGATAATTGTCTAGTTATAGATAGATTATTGTCACCATTAGGCCTACTCGTGCGAGAAGCTAGAAATGGTCAAGAGGCTGTTGCTATATGGGAGGATTGGCAGCCGCACCTGATTTGGATGGATATGCAAATGCCGGTGATGAATGGCTATGAAGCCACCACACACATTAAATCTCATCCTCTCGGAAAAGAAACGGTGATTGTCGCTCTCACTGCGAGCGCTTTTGAAGAGGATCGAAAAACTATTTTGGCAGCAGGTTGCAATGATTTCATGCGTAAACCTTTCGAGGCAAAAATATTATTTGCAAAAATCGAAGAACTTTTAGGAGTACGCTACATTTACGAGGAACCTGTTGATACAAAACTAGAAAATGAAAGCGAAATGAGCGGAGTTTTTAGCAATCAATCTGTAGAATCACAACTCTGTCAAATGCCTCTTGAGTGGGTGGAGAAGATATATAATGCTGCTTATGAATGTTGCGACGATAAAATTTTTACGTTGATAGAGGAAATGCCTAGAGAATTTGCTTCGACCTCACAATATTTAACTAATTTAGCGCATAATTTCCTCTTTGACGATATTATAGAGCTAGCTAAATCGGCAGTTACGGCACATCAGTGTTAATATCTTTTATATTAAAAAAAAATACCGTGAGCGCTCACATGAACATCAATCAATGTCCTATAATTTCTGCCAACATTCTAATAGTTGATGATAAGCCAGATAACGTGCGGCTTTTATCTACAATTTTGACCACACAAGGCTATCAGGTTCGTAAAGCGCTGAACGGACAAAGGGCGATCGCTACAGTGCAGGAGTTTCCGCCGACTCTAATTCTGCTGGACGTGATGATGCCAGAGATGAATGGATATGAGGTGTGTGCACAGTTGAAAGCTTCACCAAAAACCAGTTCGATTCCAGTGATATTTTTAAGCGCCTTAGATGACGTTTTAGATAAGGTGAAAGCCTTTGATGTGGGAGCAGTTGACTATATTACTAAACCTTTTCAAGATAAAGAAGTATTGGCACGAGTGGCAAGTCAGTTGACAATTCAAAGTCAGCAAAAGCAACTTCAAGAGCAAACGAAGCAATTAGAAGGACTTGTCGAACGTTTGCAAAACGAAATTAAAGAGCGGCAGGGGGTTGAGCTAGCTTTACGGCTTGCTCAAAAAAAGTCGGATCATTTATTGCTGAATATTTTACCAGCAGCGATTGTTGAAAATTTGAAAAAGGGCGAGGGTTCTCCTGCTGAGAGGTTTGAGTCAGCAACAGTTTTGTTTGCTGATATTGTCGATTTTACGTCTATTGCTGCCATAATTTCACCACTAGAATTGGTGAAATTTCTCAATAAGATTTTTTCCAAGTTTGACGAACTAACTGAAAAACATAATTTGGAAAAAATTAAAACAATTGGAGATGCTTATATGGTAGCGGGGGGGTTGCCTGTGCCGAGGGCAGATCATGCTGAGGCGATCGCAAATATGGCTTTGGATATGCAGGATGCGATCGCTGATTTTCAAACCGACACAGGCGAACCCTTTCAAATTAGGATTGGCATTCATACAGGCCCAGTAGTTGCTGGCGTAATTGGCACTAAAAAATTTATCTATGACTTGTGGGGAGATACTGTTAATGTTGCTTCTCGCATGGAATGTCAAGGATTGCCGGGGTATATTCAAGTCACTTCTGCTGTTTACGAGCTGTTAAAAGATCGGTATGTATTTGAGGAAAGAGGCGCGATCGCGGTTAAAGGTAAAGGAGACATGATCGCCTATTGGCTAAAGGCTAAAAATGTTAGATGATATCAATTCCGGTTGCACTGTCAGGTGACTGTTGACTGTTGACTGTTGACTGTTGACTGTTAAGCGTCAACTGTTGCTTAAAAAATGAAGATTATTTGCAGTTTCCAATTTGTATTTTCCCGGACTATCTCAATGCGATCGATAAACTCTCGAAAATAGAACCTGCGTTCCGATTCCGACAAGTCCAGCCAAAATTGGGGAAGAGAAACCGTTTGCGCTGTTTCTCGCAAATTCACTGGCGGCAGTTGCGCTAATTTGCTTTGCAATTCGGCAATTTCGGTGCGAAGTTTGTAGGCTCTCAAATCTGCCGTTTCTGTGTCTAAAATGCCGCTTTCAATCAGGGCAGGAAGTTGCTCTAGGATTTGTTGTTTCGAGCAGATAGCTCCGGTAATCCCTGCTTTAATTCCCTTCATGTCCGGCATTTGCAGCGCGGCGACAGCAGCGGGCAAATCCCGACAAATTCCGGCTATGGTTAATTGCAATACTTCTTCGTAGGAAATGCCGCTGCATTTAGGCTGTGACAGACAGTTAATCGGTCGCAGATAAAGGTATTCTTTGTCTTTGCGGTAGGCTGTGACTTTTGCAACTGTCATGGGCGATTTGCACTCGGCACAAATTGCTAATCCTGCGAGGGAACGCGGGGCGCTGGCGCTGCGGGGAGCAAGGCTGCGGTTGCGGCGCAGCAATCTGTCTACTTGGGCGGCTTCTTCTCTGGAAATAATCGGGATGTGGGTGTTAGAAATTACTTGGCCGTTTTGATATTGTAAATCGCCTCGGTAGGCGGGATTTGTCAGCCAGCGGCGGCCTGTGCTGACGGAGATTTTTTTGTTGTATTTCTTGGCTAAATGGCGCACGGAACCGCGCAAGGAACCGTAGATGAGAAAGTGTTCAAAAAAGTCTTTGACGGTGGGGGAAGCGGTTTTATCGATCGTGTATTTGTCTTTGCCGCGCCGGTAGCCGTAGGGGGCTTTTCCGGGAGGGGGAAGGGATTTGATGCGGTTGCGGGCGTGTCCTTTGCGAATGCTGCGGCTGTGTTGGCTGCGCTGGAGTTCTGCGAGGATTTGCAGTAAGTTTGCTCTGTTTTCTGTTTGTTTTTCGTCTGTTACAATTAGTTGGATGCCGAGGTTTTCCAGTTGTTCTAGGTGGGCGCACACTTGCTGTACTGTGTCGCCGAGTTTTTCAAGGCGCTGAATTAACAGGTATTTGACTGGTTCTGTTTGGCAGTCTTTGAGGAGTTGCTGGAGTTGCTGTCGCCCTCCTAAGTCTTGATAGGTGCGATCGACCTCTTGGCCCCAAATTTCAGCCGCTGGTGCAGGTTCTAACAGCGGTTCGCTGTATGAATAGGCGATGATTTTCATCTGTTACTCGCTGAGTTCAATGATATTCCCGTCGGGATCTTGGGTAAATAATGCCGCTCGACCTGAAGCGCTCATTTGCATCGGACATTCGTGGGCTGCTAATTGTTCTTTTGCTGCCTCTAAGTTTGCCACAAAAAATGCTAGATGTCGATTCCGCCCCAATTTTTGGGAATCTATGGCATCTGGTATAATTGTTGCTGCTAAAATTAGGTGGAGCTGGAAGTTGCCGATTTGATACCAGATTCCGGGAAATTTTAAGTCTCGATCGATTTTTTGCAGTCCTAATACGTTGCTGTAAAATTGTTCTGATTTTTCGAGGTTGGAAACGAGTAGGGCGCTGTGGAGGGCTTGATTAATTTGCATTTTTTTTGGCATTTATTTTTTTATTTTAACCGCTGATGCATGAGATGAGCGCTGATGAACGCAGATTAATTGATGTTTGTTGAGTTTTGGATATGATAACACGATCGGTCGCTATTAATACAACTCTGAAAACCTATCGGTCAACCCGAAATATTTTTTTTTTGGCGATTTGGCAAAAACAGGCGGTCTCCTGTTATATAGTTATCGAAAAAATTACAGAATAATTACTGAATTGAGTTTGCTACTGCATTAATAATAGTTAAAAACTCCTCAAAATCAATGGCGCACTATATTTTTCGACTCCTGTCAATCTGCTTTGCGATCGCAGTAATAACTCTGTTTCCGGGAGTTGCCAGTGCAGGTCAGATTTACATTCACAATTCTGCTAAAGGGGCAATTACCTGTGATGCTGCTGGCGAGAGTCGCAACATGGTTAAGCAAAATACGCAGACGATCGCGATCGCACAAGGCGGAACTTTTGAACTCAACCCACAAGATTTCTCGACGCAAACAATCGATCGCGTGGAGTGTGCGGGATACAATGTTGGCAATCTGAAAGTGATACCAAATAGTCCCGATCGCTATTTATCTTTCATCGCTCAAGCCCAACACACTCGCTCGGTATTGTTGTATTTTTCGGACACAAAAAATAGCTATGTACCAAGAAACTTGTAGGAATTCAACCAACAGGAAGCTGGACATACCAGATGTGACTCGAACAGGCGATCGCTCCCGCGAAGCAAGCGCTTCAAAGGTTTTTAACAAAATTGATGTGATGTCGCGATCGGTTAGCGATCGACATATCATTATTTTTTGTCAAATCTCCCCCAAACCTTGCGGGCAGTAGTAAACTAATAACTAATGAACACAAACTTGTGTGATATTGCTTTAACCAAAAGCTGACTAGGATTTAGCAACTATGAACCAGATATCAATTCCCGGCTACCGCACGACTGAACAACTCTACTCCGGCGCCAGAACCTTGGTTTATCGAGGCTTTTCTGAATCAGACAATCAACCAGTCGTCATCAAACTGCTCAAGTCTGAGTATCCGACTTTCAGCGAACTGGTGCAGTTTCGCAATCAGTACAGCATTGCCAAAAATCTTGAAAATTCCGGTATCGTCAAACACTTAAGTCTGGAAGTATACCGTAACGGTTTTGCCTTGGTGATGGAGGATTTTGGCGGCATTTCTCTGGCTGAATACATCACCCATGATGCTTTGGGAGTCAAGGGAAAATTTACCAATTGCCTAGCCGATTTTTTGCAGGTGGCTATTCAAATTTGCTCGACGTTAGAAGGGATATATCAAAGCGGAATTATTCACAAAGATATCAAACCACAGAATATTATAATTAACCCTAAAACTCAAAAAATCAAACTCATAGACTTTAGTATTTCCTCGCTTTTGCCGAGAGAAAATCAAGAAATTAAAAATCCCAATATCTTGGAAGGGACATTAGCTTATATGTCTCCCGAACAAACTGGAAGAATGAATCGCGGGATTGACTACCGCACCGATTTTTACTCGCTAGGAGTAACTTTTTACGAACTGTTGACAGGGCAATTGCCATTCCAATCTAAGGAGCCGATGGAATTGGTTCACTGTCACATTGCTCGCCAGCCAATTCCCCCGATCGCCCTAAATCCTGCCATCCCCCAAGTATTGAATGACCTCGTGCTAAAACTGATGGCGAAAACAGCGGAAGCACGCTATCAAACCGCTTTTGGAATCAAACACGATTTAGAAAAATGCTTAAAAGAATACTCCGATCGCGGCACTATTCAACTGTTTAAATTAGGCAGCAGAGACATTTCGGAACGCTTTGTCATTCCCGAAAAACTTTACGGCAGAGAGAGCGAAGTTTTGACCCTATTAGCAGCCTTCGGGCGCGTCGCCTGTCCCCAGGAAAATGTCGCAGCCGCCGATTTTGAGGTATCCTCTCTTAGCAGCCGAGAACCTCATAAACTCCCCCGTACAGCTACGACCGAAATCATGTTAGTAGCGGGTTTTTCCGGGATTGGCAAAACCGCTGTCGTTAACGAAGTTCACAAGCCGATCGTTCAGCAGCGGGGATACTTTATCAAAGGGAAATTCGACCAATTCAGGCGCGATATTCCCTTTTCGGCATGGGTGCAAGCTCTGCAAAGTTTCCTGCGGCAATTACTCACAGAAACTGTTGCTAAAGTTCAACAATGGCAAGCCCAAATTTTGTCCGCTTTAGGCGATAATGCTCAGGTGATTATTGATGTTATCCCAGAATTAGAACTGCTGATTGGTAAGCAACCTGCTGTCTCTGAATTAGAACCTGCTCCTGCACAAAATCGCTTCAATCTGTTATTTCAAAAGTTCATTCGTGTCTTTGCTACCAAAAATCACCCCTTAGTCATCTTCTTAGATGATTTGCAATGGGCAGATGCAGCATCTCTAAAATTAATACAATTGTTGCTCGGCGAATCAGAAGGTCAACATTTGCTGCTAATTGGCGCCTATCGAGATAATGAAGTTTCTAACGTTCATCCATTAATGCTGACTTTATCAGAGATTCGTAATCTAGGTGCGGGTTCATCTTCTCTACAAAACCACGGTATCGATCGGTGTGTCCCTACAATCAATCAAATTACTCTCGCGCCACTTTCAAAATTTGACTTGAATCGTCTGGTTGCTGATGCTTTAAGTTGTGCGATCGACCGCTCTCTTTCCTTGACGGAATTGATATTTCAAAAAACTAAGGGCAATCCTTTTTTTAGCAATCAATTTCTAAAGAAGCTCCACGAAGATAAGTTGATATATTTCGATTGTACCCCGTTTTCAGCCCAAGAAAGGGGTGGCTGGCAGTGCGATATTACTAAAATCAGAGAATTAGCAATCAGCGATGATGTCGTGGAATTTGTGGCGAATCAATTGCAGAAATTGCCAATCAATACTCAAGATGTTTTAAAATTAGCTGCTTGTATTGGCAGCCAATTTGATTTAGAAACCTTAGCGGTTGTCTGCGAAAAATCTCAAATAGAAACCGCGACTGACTTGTGGAAAGCATTGCAAGAAGGTTTAATTTTACCCCAAAGTGAAGTTTACAAATTTTTTGCAGATGATGGGGAGTCTGGACAATTAGCCGTTGCCGATTCTCAACTGCCAAGTTACAAGTTTTTGCACGATCGCGTTCAACAAGCTGCCTATTCTTTGATTCCCGACGATGCAAAGCAGTCAACTCACCTGAAAATTGGCAGATTGCTGCTGCAAAAGGGCGGGGAAGCGCCACGGGAAGAGCCGATCTTTGATATTGTCAACCACTTGAATGTGGGAGTGCAATTAATTGTCGATCGCACGGAAAGACATCAACTAGCTTCCTTGAATTTAATTGCTGGGCGCAAAGCTAAAAATTCCACAGCTTATGCTGCTGCTGTTGATTACTTAACAATCGGCAGAAATCTGCTACCAGATGATAGCTGGACAAATTTATACGACTTGACTATCGATCTGTATGTAGAAGCGGTTGAAGCCGAATATTTGAATACCAATTTCGATTTCTCGCACCAATTGGCCCAAATAGTTTTATCCCGATCGCAAAATCTCCTCGATCAATTCCGAGTTTACGAAGCGCAAATTCAGTCTTATATTGCCCAAAATCAGATGAAATCGGCAGTAGATACTGGATTGCAAGTTCTGGGAATGCTGGGTGTTTCTTTGGAAACAGAACTGCCGGCGGTGGTGGAGATATCCGCCTTAGCTAATCTGCCAGAAATTCATGATGCCTATAAAATTGCTGCTTTGAGGATTTTATGTGCGATCGCATCTGCGGCTTATCTAGCCAGTCCAGAACTTTACCCAGCCGTTGTCTTTACAATGGCACATATTTGCAGCAAATACGGAAACTCTGCACCGGCTAGTTATGCCTATGCTTGTTGCAGCTTAATCTGTGAAGTAATCGGAGAAATTGAATTAGGCTATCAATACGGTCAACTATCTTTGCAAGTATTAACTAAATTCCCTGCCAAAGAATTTGAATCTAAAGTTTTGATGGTTTACAATGCTTGCGTGAGGCATTGGAAAGAACCCAGTCGCTCGACAATACCGTCTTTGCTGTCAGCAGTCCAAAGCGGTTTGGAAACTGGCGATATCGAGTATGCTTGCTATTCTGCTATGTATCTTTGCATTTACAGCTTTTTTAGCGGTGAAGACTTAACATCGGTAGCTCTAAAATACGAGCAGTATCTTGAACTAATGGTCAATTATAAGCAAGAATATCAGACTTATTATACTCAGATATGGCGACAACTCACATTAAATTTACAAGGATTAGCTGAGGATAAATGTCGGTTAGTTGGCGATAGTTTTAATGAAGATGAACTGTTGCCAGTTTTGCTAGCCGCAAATAATGTCTCTTCAATCTTTGGAGTTTATTTTGCAAAATTGGTTGTCAATTATTTGTTTGGCGAGATCGAAAAAGCCGTGGAAAATGCCCAGCTAGCAGAGCAATATGTCGCTGGTGTCGGTTCGCTGATGATGGTGCCGCAGCACAACTTTTACCATTCCCTAGCCCTGTTGGCACTATATCCCGATGCTGAGCCGATCGCGCGATCGCAATACTTGAACCAAGTGAGAGCAAATCAGGAAAAAATGCAAACCTGGGCATTCCACGCACCGATGAATTATCAGCACAAGTATGACTTAGTAGCAGCAGAAATAGCACGAGTATTGGGAGACAGGCTCGAAGCCATCGATTTGTACGATCGCGCCATAGCCCTCGCCAAACAAAACCAATACCTCCAAGAAGAAGCACTCTTCTGCGAACTTGCAGCTAAATTCTACCTAGAATTAGGTAAAGATAAAATTGCCCGCGTCTATCTAACTGACGCTTACTACGCTTATGCTCGCTGGGGAGCTCAGGCAAAAATTCACGATTTAGAACAAAAATATCCCCAATTACTCGCCCCCATTCTCGAACAAGAAACAAGTCACAATCTGGGCGAAACACTTGCTCAGACAATAGCGGTAGGCTTTAGTTCCACAACAAGCAAAGGTATTTCCCAATTTCTCGACTTAGAAACAGTAATCAAAGCTTCTCAAGCCATATCAGGTGAAATCAACGTCGAGGAATTGCTATCAACTTTGATCCGAATATTGATCGAAAATGCGGGCGCATCAAAAGGCTCTCTCATCTTAGAAAGGGATGGTGAATTATTAATTGTTGCTAAATGTTTAGACGAGCGCTGCTATTTGCCAAATATTCCACTTTCTCAAAGCCAACATCTGCCCATCACCGCCATTAACTACGTCTGGCGTACTAGAGAAACCTTGGTAATTAACGATATTGCTACTGAAAATATCTTTGCTGCCGACCCCTACATTATTCAGCACCAACCTAAATCCGTATTGTGTACTCCCATTGTTAACCAAGGTCAAGCGATCGGCATTCTCTACTTAGAAAACAGTCTCGCCACAGGTGCATTTACTCCTGACAGATTGCAAGTCTTAAAAATCCTATCTTCTCAAGCTGCTATCTCCCTCGAAAATGCTCAGCTATATCAAACTCTAGAAGATAAAGTTGAAGAACGTACTGCCCAACTAGCCCAAGCTAATCACGCAATTTCTGCCCTCAACCAGCGCCTCAAAACCGAAAATCTTCGCATGAGTGCCGAACTCGATATTCTCAAACAAATGCAGCAGTTAATTCTGCCCAAACCTGCGGAATTAGCCGCAATTTTAGAGCTAGATATTGCCGGATTTATGGAACCCGCCGATGAAGTTGGCGGCGATTACTACGACGTACTTTATACTGACGGGGTTGTTACGCTCTGCATTGGTGATGTCACCGGGCACGGACTAGAAAGCGGCATTTTGATGGTGATGACTCAAACGGCTGTTCGCACTCTGAAGGAAGTTCAGGAACTCGATCCTGTGCGCTTTTTAGATACCCTCAACCGCACTATTTATAAAAATATTCAGCGGATGAACTCGGACAAAAATCTGACGCTAGCTCTCCTCAATTATGCAGACTGTAAAGTTAGTATTAGCGGTCAACACGAGGAAACTCTTGTGGTCAGAAAAGGTGGTAAAATTGAACGCATTGATATGATAGATTTAGGATTTCCCATCGGCTTAGAGGAGGATATTTCTGATTGGATCGGTCATGTTGTAGTAGACTTAGACCCGGGGGATGGGGTGGTGCTTTACACTGACGGCATCCCCGAAGCTAGAAATATCCACAAAAACTTCTACGGCCTCGAAAGACTCTGTGCAGTGGTTTCTCAAAACTGGCATTTGAGCGCCGAACAAGTCAAGCAAGCTGCGATCGATAATTTGCGAGAATTTATTGGAGAACAAAAGGTATTTGATGACATTACTTTGCTAATATTGAAGCAACAGGGAAATATTGTGCATAATTTATGATTGACTGTCATCAACCCGGTTTCTAACTTCGCTCTTGGATTTAGTGCCGAAGCATCGAAGCAGAAACCGGATTTCTCTATCCGCTCGTGTAAGTTCTAGTAATGTACAGCGAGCGAGTGAAACTATTTTGCAATCCCAGATTCGGGAGTATAAATTATGAAAAAAAAAATAAATTTAGCACAATCTAAATCTCCCGAAGAACTCAATACCCAGCTACAGGATTTGATGCAAAAACTTGAGGAAGTAGAAGAGGAAAAAAATAGCTATGAAACTTTAGTAGAAATTATCACGGAACACTCCACGGATCTAGAAAACCAGATCCGTCATAAAAATCGAGAGATGCAGACTTACATCCAGCAGGTGAAAAAGGTGATAGATGCAGCTATTGCTGTGAAAAACAACAGCTTCGAGCCCCAGATATTGTCAGAGGTGGCAGCGCGGAATGATGCACTAGGAGAACTGGCACAGGTATTCTCGCACATGGTGCAAACGGTGAAAGCGCGGGAACAGGAATTAGAGAAACTTTTGCAGGCCTACGGACGTTTTGTTCCCGATGAATATCTGCAATTTCTCGGCAAGCAGAGCATTGTTGATTTCCAGCTTGGAGATCACGTCAGCAAAGAGATGGCAATCATGTTTTCGGATTTGCGTTCCTTCACAACGATGGCGGAGCAAATGACTCCTCAAGAAAACTTTAACTTCATCAATACCTATTTACAGCAAATCAGTCCCGAAATTCGCAAGCACAACGGTTTTATTGTCAAGTATATGGGAGATGGACTGATGGCAGTTTTTCCCGACGGCGTTGATGATGCTATTCAGGCAGGAATTGTGATGTTTGAACAGTTGCAAAAATACAATCAAAGCCGTAAGATGAATGGGGAGATACCGCTGAATATTGGCATTGGTATCCATGTCGGTGATACGATGGTTGGAATTATTGGAGACGCGAATCGGATGCAAGCCGATGCGCTGTCCGATCATGTCAATCTCACGGCGCGTCTGGAAAGTTTAACTAAGTATTATGGCGTATCTTTATTAATTTCAGGAGATGTGGTACAACGTTTGAGTCAACCAGAAAAGTATCATATTCGATTTTTGGATCGTGCAATTGTCAAAGGTAGACAAGAAGCCATTACTGTTTTTGAGGTGTTAGATGTTGAAGTAGAACCAGTGCGCTCGCTCAAAATTCAAACTGTGCCTATTTTTGAGGAGGCCCTCGAACAATATTGTCAGAGAAATTTTGCTACTGCTAAAATTTCTTTTGAACAAATAGTGGCACTAAATCCAGTTGACAAACCCAGCCAACTTTACCTAGAACGCATCCAAGCACTGTTAGAAAATAGTATTCCCGCTAACTGGAATGGCGTGTGGAAATTTACCCAAAAGTGACATTAACACATCAATTGGAGGGATAAAAATAATGACATCTGGCAGCTTACAAACTGTGACACAAATATTTGGAGAATTCATCGACCAATTTCCACCGGAACACGACTCCCTAGAACTTACTTTTACCCCGAGTTCTCGCCCCATCAAGCAGCGCTGGCGCAACAACCTGCTGTCAGCTCATTTTGTAGCCGATTATTTGTCCAGCTTTCTACCGGTGGACGCTACCGATGCTAGCACCGAGAAACGGATTAAACAAAGCAAGGGAGCTGTCAGCTACGTCGCTAACGAACTGTTAGAAAATGCGATAAAATTTAATCAGGATGGTGCGAATTATAAAGTAAAATTTGGCATCCACTTTATTGGTGAAACCGAGGTGACGGCGGTGATTTTTGCCAGTAACAGTGTCAATCCATCAGGGGCGAATAAGTTGAAGGAGTTTATTGAAGAACTGCTGGCTTCCGATCCAAATGAACTTTATTTGCAGCAGGTTGAAAAGAATGCTGAATCTGAAAGCGAAACCTCGGGATTGGGATTGCTGACGATGATTAATGACTATTCAGCTAAGATTGGTTGGAAATTTGAGCCAAGACCAGACAATGATACGATCGCTGTTACGACTGTGGTTCAAATTACTGTGTAGTTTCAACCATTTCAATATTTACTCTCTTGTGCGATCGCCATATTTGAGTCAGGAAACCAAATCACAATGAGTATGCAAGAAATTAAAGGTGAAGATTATAGCATTCAGTACGATCAAGAATCGGTGACAGTCAGCTTCAAAGGCGAACTCAGCCTGGGCGGGCCAGCAGAGTATGCACCAATAGTCGAATTGTTAGATTCGGTCGCCAATCTCGAACCGCCTACTATTACCTTGAACCTCAAAAAATTGGAATTTGTTAACAGTTCTGGTATCAGTATGCTGTCGAAGTTTGTCATTACCGTGCGGAAAAAGAAAACAATTCAACTTTTGGTATTGGGTTCAAATGATGTTCCCTGGCAACAGAAATCTCTCAAAAATTTAGAAAAGCTGTTGCCAACTTTGAAGCTAGAATTGGAGTAGGATATGTGCAGATTTTCATTCAGTTGACAGTTGACCGCTCGACAGTTGACAGTTGACCCTTGAGGGCGACCTCTACCTAGAAGGAAGAGGATTGGAGTATAGTCGGATTTTAATTTCTCGCCTTTAGGGGTTCCGGCTTTAAACCAATTCTTTGGAGTAAAAAGCGTTTTTTACTCGCGTTTTTTACTCCGTGTTTGCTTTCATTGGGATACTCCCTAAACTTCGCAGTTTCAACCGCCCGGTTTCTTATTTGATATGATAACATTGTCGATCGCTCTGAGAACAAGTCAAAAGATGCTTGACCGATCGGAGCAAATACGGTAGCAAAATACTTTGCTTTCTTAACCCGCAATCGCGGGTTTTATGTCGTGTAGCGAGTGTTTGAACCTGTCAGCCGAGAGCGGGGATTTGGTGGCGGATTTGATATAATTTCAGCAGCTTGAGACTTGGAAACGCTTTCTAAGAGCGAGCGGACTCGTGGTGGCGATCGCATATTTTGCAGTCGATCGCTCCTTGTGTCTTTTGCACAGAATGCTGAGGCAACGCCAACAGCCCTGGGGAGTGATTTTAACAATGGTTTCTCAAAAACGCGCGATCGCCCGCACCAGGGGCAAATTCGGTCTCCGCGGCGTCCTGGTGGTTCCGTTTGTGCTGCAAATTGTCGCTGCTGTTGGCTGGGTTGGCTATCTCTCTTACAGAAACGGAGAGAAGACAGTCAACGATCTTGCCAGTCAGTTGCAGGGCTCCGTCAGTGCGAGAGTTTACGAGCGCGTCCAAAACTACCTGGAAACTCCGCCGCTAGTCAATCAAATCAATCAGGATTCTTTACCGCTGGGGGTGTTGGACTTCGAGGATTTGGAGCGATCTCGACCCTATCTCTGGAAGCAAGTTCTGCGCTTTAATTCGATCGGTTACGCGGGAATTGCCAACGAAAAAGGTCAGTATCTGCGAATTGGTTGGGTGAACAGACTGGCGGGAGCTGAGCAACCTCAGCTTGCCCAGCAACTAATTCCCGGGGGTGGCGACTTGCTCTTCTACGACGTTGACGGTGATGGAAACCCGACCAAAATAGAGAGGTCTCAGCCCAATTATGACGTTCGCAAGCGCCCCTTTTACACCGTTGTTATTGAGAAAAAACAAGCTGCTTGGAGCGACGTTTACATTAATTTTGGCTACGGTTCGCTGCAAATTAATGCCAGTCAACCCTATTATGATGCCGCAGGCAAACTGATCGGCGTGCTGACTTGCCAGATGGGGCTAGATCAAATTCGCGGTTTCCTGCAAACCTTAAGCGTGGGTAATTCCGGTCAAGTATTTATCATTGAGCCCAACGGCGAGTTAATCGCCAGTTCGGTAAAAAATCAGCCTCTGTCGCTGGGAGAAGGCGAAAACAGAAAGCGGGTCAAAACACAGGACAACACCAACCTGCTGATGCGCCAAAGTGTGGTTTATTTGCTCGATCGCTTCCACCGTTTAGCAGACATTAAAGAAACTGCTCAACTTAATTTTAAGCTCAACGGTCAGCGGCAATTTCTCCAAGTTTCTCCGCTAACGGACAAGTACGGTCTCAACTGGCTGATTGTAGTTGTGGTTCCCGAAGCCGACTTTATGGCGCAAGTTTATGCTAACACTCGCAACACCATCTTGCTCTGTATTGCTGCTCTAATTGCCTCGGTTGGAGTGGGATTTCTCACCGCTAACAGGATTGCTCGCCGGATTTTGGAAATTGCTAAAGCTTCAGAAAATCTCGCAGGTGGCGCTCTCAAGCAGAAGGTTAATTCTAGCATAATTTTTGAAGTTGAGACCTTAGCTAATTCCTTCAACAGCATGGCCATACAACTCCAAGAATCCTTTGAAACTCTCGAAGATAAAGTTAAAGAACGCACCTCGGAACTGGCTACAGCCAATCAAGAAATTGCTGAGCTCAACCAGCGGCTGAAAGCAGAAAATCGGCGCATGAGTTCTGAACTCGGTATGCTCAGACAAATGCAGCAGTTGATTCTGCCCAAACCTGCTGAACTCGCAGCAATTGAAAGCTTGGATATTGCCGGATTCATGGAACCAGCGGATGAAGTTGGCGGCGATTACTACGATGTACTTTGCACTGAGGGGATTGTGACTGTGGCGATCGGCGATGTCACCGGACACGGACTAGAAAGCGGCATTTTGATGGTGATGGCTCAAGCTGCCGTCCGCACTCTTCAGGAAATGCCAGAATCCGATCCGGTGCGATTTTTAGATACGCTCAATCGCACATTGTACAAAAATATTCAGCGCATGAATTCGGATAAAAACTTAACCCTGGCTCTCCTCAACTACGCAGACGGTCGAATTAGCATCAGCGGCCAGCACGAGGAAACTATTGTGGTCAGAAAAAACGGTCAAATTGAACGGATTGACACAATGGATTTAGGATTTCCCCTCGGCTTAGATGAAGAAATTGCCGATTTTATTAGTCATGTTTTAGTAAAATTAGAGCCGGGAGACGGGGTGGTGCTGTACACTGACGGGATCACGGAAGCCAGAAATACTAGCAAACAATTCTATGGAGTGGAAAGGCTATGTGAAGTAATTTCGATTAATTGGCACAACAGTGCCGAACAAATCAAGCAAGCAGCAATTAATGACTTGCGACAATTTATTGGAGAAGCAAAAGTATTTGATGATATTACTTTGGTAGTATTAAAGCAACAGGGCGACGCTTCGCATAATGGGAGCATATCCAGTCGATTACCCCAACAAAAAAAAGGTTCGTAGTGCGATATAAGTTTCCGCTCCCAAGCATATTGCGTAATAGTTTTAATGTATAATACGTGAATCAGTTGAATAAGTTGATTACAAAAATACTGACTTCCGAGCCAAATGAACGGAAATATATCAGCTTTGTAATTTTTTTTGTTACAGTGATCGTGCGATCGGGGGCGATCGCAACTCTGGTAAAGCCTGCGATGGATTTTAATATTTCATGTCACCGCACTACAAACCCGCCTGTGCTACAATTTTTATAGATAAATTTGGATGTTTGTAAATTGCTTAAGTTTGCTGGATCGGTAGTTCAATGATAAACTCGGTTCCCTTCCCCGGTTCAGACTCGCACCTGAGCGTTCCTCGGTGATTTTCTACTAAGATTTTGTAGACAATAGACAATCCTAAACCGGTACCTTTACCGATCGCCTTGGTGGTGAAAAACTGCTCGAACATTCGTTTTTTTACCTCTGCTTCCATTCCCGCTCCCGTGTCAGCAATCCGCACTCTCACGCGATCGAAGCCAGCTAGTTCTGTGCGGATAGAAATTTTTAGGGCTGCATTGGGCTGATTTTGTGCTGCCTCGTCCAAAGCATCGATCGCGTTGCTAATTAGATTCATAAATACTTGATTTAGCTGTCCGGCATAACACTCTACAGCAGGCAATTTTCCATAATTTTTAACTATTTGAATGTCGGGACGGTCTGTTTTAGAATTGAGACGGTTTCGCAAAATTAAGATGGTGCTGTCTATGCTGTCGTGCAAATCGCACAGGGTCATTTTACTGTTATCTGTTCGCGAAAAGTTGCCCATAGATTTGACAATTTCGCGAATGCGATTGGAACCCATTTGCATGGAAGACATAACTTTAGGCAAGTCTTCAACTACAAAATCAAGATCCATCTCTTCGATTTGAGCTTTAATTTCGGGACAGGGATTGGGACAGTATTCTCGATAGAGACGCAGCAGGTGCAGCAAATCTTGAGTATAAATTTCGGCATGGCTCAAGTTGCCGTAAATAAAACTAACTGGGTTATTAATTTCGTGCACAATACTCGCCATCAGCGCTCCCAGCGAAGACATTTTTTCGCTGTGCATCAGTTGGGCTTGAGTTTGTTTGAGTTCGCAAAGTGCGCGATCGATCTCGGCCGCTTGAGCTTCGGCTTTCGAGGTAGCAGCACAGCTTTCTTGATACAGTTCAACCTGTTTGAGGTCGATTTCAAATTGTTCGATTTCGCTTTCTTGCTGGTATTGACTCACCACGGCATCGAAAGCTGCTAGCAATTCGCCGCCCGCAGCTTCGACAATGTACAGCAGGTGGGGATTGTCCAGCCTGAGTTGGGCATCGGGAACTTGCACTAATGATTTAAGGCGATCGATATATTCGCGCACTTGTTTGTCTAGATACAGCGGCGCCTCAAAATACATTGCCTTGACGGTGGCTGAAGGGGGACTCAATAAGTTGATGCTGCTGTCAGTATTAATTAAGTCGCGGTGCGATTTTTCCATAAGCTCGATCGCCTCTAACAAATTCCCCCGCAGTTTTGCTTTTTCTGCCGCATTCTGAGAGCCAACTAACCTCATGCAAAAAAAAGCCGATCGCTGGGAAAGCATTCGCTGGCGGCCGCTGATATTAATTACCGCAGCACTAACTTTTCTGGCTGTCGTAATTTCTTCCAGATTAAAATAGTTGCTCAGTGCCGCCATTCGTAATACTCCCGACTCAACTAAATGTCTGTAGCTCGTGCTGACACAAGATTTGAGCGCCATAAAAAATTTTTGTACAAGACAGTAAGCAATATATTCTGTATTTCCTATTAAAGTAGTATACTAAAACACAATTATTTTCAATTGGTGGCTTATAGCAGAAGGAAGAAGGAAGAAGGAAGGCTTTAGTTATCGTCGCGAGAGAAGGAATCGACCGCATGGGTTTGGGTCATTAAGAACGCCCTAACCGTCTGGCGCGATCGCCATATCACAATTTTTAGAATTCGGCTTGTAGCAAAGGTTTTCTTAATTATCCAAAAATTTACCAATCAACTTTGCCATGACTTGAGCTTGAGTTTGCGGCAACCCGTGAGCGGCATTGGGAATAATTGCTAACTCGGCCCCCGGTATCTCGTTGGCGTAGGTTTCACAGTGCCACAGAGGAATTGTTTCGTCACTATCTGCTGCGATGACTAAGGTGGGAATTTGCAATTTGTGAATTTCTTTTTCTACTGTATCAACTGCGTCTTCCGGCCGCATCCGGCTCATTAAAAATGACCTTGCTACTGGTTGAGACATTAACTCGCGCCGCCAGCCGGAAATTTCCTGCAATTTATCGCTTTTTCGGGCTAAACGAGCAAAAGGTTTTGCCAACTGCAAGGCCCAATCGACGGCTGGGGTTTTCCATAGCAGCGGCCGCAAAGCATCGTATTGACCGCAAAAACTGTCGTCGCGAATTCCCGCAGGTGCTGCTAACACTAAACTGCTGACAGAATTAGGATATTTTAGGGCATATGCAGAGGCTACCCAACCGCCAAAAGAATGTCCGATGATGCAGCAGGGTTCGATATTTAGTTGTTCTACAACTTGTCGCACGAAGGCAACTTCTACAGCTACGTCATAGCGGATTTGTGGTTTGCTGGATTCTCCAAAACCTAACATATCTAAACTGATGCACCGAAACTGAGAGTGCAATAACTCAATTAATGGCAGCCAGCAAGTTTTTTCTCCGAAGAAACCGTGCAGCAGCAATAAGGGTCGGCCGCTCCCGATGTCGAGGTAGGCGGCTGTTTGGCTGCTGCTATTGACAAATGTATTTAATGTGTGCTTATGTGCTACTGCTATTGACTGCATGGGCGATCGACTCCTGATACTTAAGCAAGATTTGTAAACAATTGTAACAATAGAGCAGTCCAAAGGTTAAACTTCATTACGGAGTACACAATTAGAAGTAGGCCGTGATAATCTCTAATATTATTAGAAATAACTGCAAACTCGAAGCAGGAGAACACTTTGAACTCTACTTTAAAACGTTACCCGGCTTGCTCCCTGCGCGAAGATGTCAGTGAGTACGTAGCACACCTACAGCTTCACATGACTTTACAAGCTCGCAATTTGCTCCCTAGCATTACCACCGCTAAGGACAGTCGCGAACAACTTTTGCAGCAGACTCAGGCTCATTTTGAGAAGCGTGTTTCTCGGCAATCTCTTTAAAGAAATTTTCGGTTTCCCTAATTTACGATCGCCCGCGATCGCTCTTTGCCCAAATTTCAGCGCATTGCAGAAACCCGGTATCTTCAAATACCGGGTTTCTTTTTGGCGGTTGAGACGGCGGTTGAGACGGCGGTTGAGACGGTAGTAGTTGAGACGGTAGCGGTTGAGACGGCGGTTGAAACCGCGTCTACACAAACGAAGTCGGCCTCCGCCGACTGAAGAATAGATGGGTATTAGGCATCACGACCGGTTTTGGGTAATATGCGTTGAGTATGCTTGAGTTTTATGTTTATGCGAATTCAGATTATTGCATTTTTGACTTTGGCGGCGGTGACTGGCGGTGAATTGGCGGCGCGGGCGATCGATCTGACTGTCGCACCGGTTGAGGTGGAGGTGAGAGAAGGAACCGCAGAGATTGACAGGCGAGACGCCTGTCCCACAAGGGGCCAGAGGGAGGAGGATGAGGTGATTCCAATTGTGCGGAATTTGCCGGCATCCGATGAACTTGCAGTTGCTCCAGAAGTTCGATCGCCCTCACTCAAGTCCGATCGCCCTAAAGATTTTACATCTCTGCTACCAACTCCAGCAACCATAGCTACCACCGCCGAAATCCCGGAAGCTGTCAACCGCAACGCCCGACAGTTAGCTGGTACTGCACAAATCAGTCAAGGGAGAAATGCTGAGGGCGTTTACGTTGCTGAGGTGAAAATTCGCTTTGTTAATTCCAGAGGCGAAGCTGTCGATCGAAAAGGGAATCCGATTCAGGGCAGAATTTCGGAAGATTTTATCCGAGGCGAGCTCAAACTCAAGGCGGGGGATAACTACAGCCAGCAAGTTGTGCGATCCGATTTGCAGCAGTTGCAGCAGTTGGGATTGTTTGACAAGGTGACGGTTTCGACTGAAGCAGCGGGGACGGATATTAATGTAATTTACAATGTCGAAGAGCGATCGGCTCGCTCTGTTGGCGCGAGTGTGACTCTGAGTGATGATGTTGGTGTTGCTGTTCCTCTTTCATATACCGATCGCACTTTCGGCACAAACGGGCAGCGGCTGTCGGTGGAAATTCAGCCCAGCCTCCGAGGTATCGAGTACGATGTGCAGTTTGTCAGCCCTTACGTTGCCGCTGATGACCGTTTGGGATACAGTGTGAGAGCTTTTGGCGATCGCAGAATCTCGGAAATTTTCGACAAGGATATTAATTTGCCCAACGGCGATCGAGTTCGGGAAATTCGGATGGGCGGAAATCTCGCTGTTACGCGACCTTTAGGCGATTGGCGCGGAACTTTAGGACTGAATTATACCAATATCAGCACGCGCGATCGCAACTTGAATATTGCCCGCCGCGACGAACTCGGCAATCCTCTCACATTCAGCGGTGCGGGCGTTGACGAGTTATACACTGTTTCTTTCGGCGCAGTGCGCGATCGGCGCAACAATCCCTTTAACCCTACCAGCGGCTCGATTTTCAGCCTCAGCACCGAGCAGTCGATACCTCTGGGACGAGGTAATATTGTGAGTAACAGGCTGTTGGCAAATTATATACAATATGTCCCCATAACTTTGCTGGGCATCAGCGAGTCCGAGGCTTTGCCAGAAATGCTGGCTTTTAATTTGCAAGGAGGGACTGTCATCGGGGATTTGCCGCCGACGGAAGCGTTTCGCCTCGGGGGCCGCAATTCTGTGCGGGGTTACGACGGTGGGGAAATTGGCAGCGGGCGGAGTTATTTCTTGGCTTCGGGCGAGTATCGGTTTCCCGTGGGCAGGGATGTCGGCGGCGTGATATTTGTTGATTTTGCGTCGGATTTGGGAACGGGTGACAGCGTGTTGGGAAAGCCGGCGGTAGTTAGGGATAAACCGGGGACTGGGGCGGGTGTTGGGTTGGGTGTGAGGGTGCGATCGTCCTTGGGATTAATTCGCTTAGATGTGGGTGTTAGCGATAGCGGCGACATCAAATTTATCCTTGGTACAAAACAGCGATTTTAAAGTCTGTAATGTCATGAGTAGTAGTAGTAGTAGTAAGGTGCGCCGCGGCCCACCTTACCCCAGATTAAACTAAAAGTGGAACAGCCATCCTGCCTGTTATTAAGAAGGGCGCAAGATATCAGTTAAACCACAGTCTTAAACAGGTTTTGCGCGACGAAATTGCCCACCGCCAAACCAGTCGGCAGCGCATCATCAACCGTAGCCTCGCGCACGTGAACGCCGCCGTAAACGCGGCTGATGGCATCGTCATAGGCAGCATCGTAAAAACTGTTGTAAGTGCGCGTTACTCCAGGCATTTCTTGGGAAACGGCCGTAAACGAGTAGTTTTCACCAAAAAAGTTGGTCATCACCCCTGCAAAGGCACCGGCAAAAGTCGAATGTCCAGAGATGTAATCTGGGAAAGGTGGTGTGGGATTTAATAGGGGCTCCCATTCCGGGTCGGTAACAGTTCCTGAAATCCCGTGGTTGGCTGCAAACCCGCCCGTAATCAGATCGTCAGGGCGGGGTTGAATCACTTTCCCGTTGTACTTGGCATCCCAGGCGACAATCGCAGCATCGGCTAAAGCGGTGTTCAATTCAGCAAACAAGCGGGCATTCTCCGGGACGGTTTTGTCCTCGCGCATGGACACTTCTTCGGCAATTTGGTTCAATTGTCCGTAGGGTCGGAAAGTGTCGGCGCGATCGTCAGCCCAGAAAAGGGCTATTTCAGTTTGATCGGGAGTTCGCGTCACAGTGGTGTTTGCGGTACTCTGTTTCCCTCCCAACAACCGAACTTCTTCCAAGTCTTGCACGAAGCGATCGGTTCCCGGTACGCCATCTAAGCCGTTTGGGGCAAACGCTGCGGTGTTGGGGATGGCAAAGGGCTTGACTTTGCCCCAGTTGGGGCCGAGTGCCGCGCCTTTGTAGGGGCCTTCAGTGTCCGGTCGCCAAACGTAATCACCGGCTGGGGGAACGTAGGGGGCGTTGTTGCTGGAACCGTCGTTGGCGCGCGAGGCGAGGATGGTGTCGGCGACGAAGTTTCCAAAGGCTACTCCATCGGCTTCGGCTTGTGGCGTGTCGTTGATTTTCGTTAAGGATAGGGCGAGTTGTCGATCGAATAATTGAGTTTGATTCGGCAGCAGTGTGACTAACGCTTTGTGGGCTGCTGCTGCTGCTGCTGCTTCCTCGGATGCGCCAACAGGGGGGGGAGTATTGACAGCATAGGACGTGTGAGTGCGATCGAACGCATTGACTGCATCGTAAACCGAGAGGGAAGTAATCGCCAGCACGCGCGACCCTACAGTAGGCGGCACGCCCCGTCCCGCTTTGCCTTCAGCTTGGATCGCATTTAAAGCGGTGGCATTCCAGTCGAGGACGACATCGCTGCCCGTTGCCGAAACCAGTTTCGATATTTGCTTGGTGTTGCCGTTGTTTTGGTTAATTTCGGCAATCAGGTTGCAAGCCCCCGGAGCCCCAACCGATGTCATATTGCCATAGTTCAACTTAACGGTTGTGGATTGTCCCGGAAGCAGGTTGACTTGTTGGACGGTGGAGGTTAGTAAGGCATCGTTGACTAATTTGCCGTCTGGGGCGCGATCGATAATGTCGTCTGTGGAAGTGTAGAGTTTGACCGTGACGGGGCCTGTAACGAGTGTGGAGCCTTGATTTGTCAGCTTGACATTGACTTTCGCTCGATCGCCCATTTCAATGGTTTTGGGCAAATCGATCTTGCTGAAGTTAGCCACTAAATCGCCCTGGGAGGGAGAGATGTTTTGAGTGGTTATTGTCGCTTCTATATTTTTATTAGTCATCGATTGATTTCCTTGAAACTTGTACATTGAGGCCTTACATACGTACAAGGTTATCCGACCGCATACCCCTGCAACTATTTCTTATCTCAATCTTTATAATCTACCTATTGCTTTGCTGAATCTTTATAAAGGTTCTGATAATTTCCGATCGCCCAGGAATCGCGCAGAATTCTGTTTACAAAACTTTTTAATTTTTGTTTGTGATTTATATAATAAATGCTACATAGTATTTCTTTAAACTTAAAAATAATAACTAAAAATAATAACTTTTTTATCTCCTATCTTGAGAACTAGAACAGCCCCTCGGTAGGGACACAACATTGTTGTGTCCTGTATTCTAGGCAAGGGAGAATTGCTAGATGTTTGTGGTAGCAATCGAATTTGAGTGCAATACAGCACCTCAGTAAGGACACAACATTGTTGTATCCTGTGTTCTAGGTAATGGAGAATTGCTATATGTTTGTGGTAGTAATCGAAATTGAGTGCAATCAATCAACTCGCTCGGAACACAAAATTAAGGACACAACATTGTTGTGTCCCTACGGTGTTTTAGGCAATTGAACATTGCTATATTTCTGCTAGTAACTGCTTAAGGCTTTGGTTTCTTAATATCAACAGTTTTGGGTTTGACCGCCGGAGTGCGCGGATAAAACTTAAACTTATTGAGCGCAGCACTTGCCGATTTAGCCACACCGCTATCTGTATCTCGCAAAGCTTTTTGCAGCAGCGGAATTACTTTGTCTGACTTAACCATTGCTAGTGCTTCCACAGCAGCTTCGCGCACCTGCGGCTGCAAATCTTGAGCTAATTTTCCCAGGGCTTCTATTGCTCGCTGACCGTCGATTTTCAGAGCATTAGCCGCCGCAATTTTACCTAAAGCAGACGCTGCAAACTGGCGGGTTTCTGTTTCCTGACTTTGAACGCATCCCATCAACTGCGCGAGGGAATAGGTAGGTAAATTTCTGGCAACTTGAAGCGGTTGTGCGACTTTTGGTTGATGTAAATCAATTGATTCTGGTTCCGAAAAATCTGTGTAATTTAACTCTTGTTCAACTTGTATTTGATTTAACTCGCTTGACTGTTCCTGCCAAACTTCTTGTTGTGGTAATTCTCCTCCAATTTCTGTTTCAGTTGACAGACTGAACTGTTGCTGCGGGACTTGTTGCTGTAGGTTACTTTGGTACTGCTGTTGCAAAGACCAGATAGTAGCTTGCATCTGAGCTTCGTGAGCTTGCAATTGCTCGTTAGCGGCTTGCAACTGACTTTCGTATTGCTGTTGCAAAGCCTCTATTGTTAACTGCATCTCAACCTCGCGGTTCTCGTATTCTGCGGCGGTTTGTCTCAATCGAATTTCGTGTTCGTTTTGCAGGTTTTGCAAATGTTGCTCCATCTGAGCTTGATAATTGTGATGCAACTCGTCTGCAACTGCGAGTAAATGATGTTCGTGTTCTGCTTGCAAAGCTTGCAGGCTTTCTTGCTGTCTAGCATTGTGAGCGACCTCTAATTGCTCGCTGATTTGTCGGAGCTGGTTTTCGTGTGCGCCCGTAACTTGTTGGAGCTTGTCGCGCTCGGCCCGAACTTGTTGGATCTGATTTTCGTATTGGTTAGTAATTTGTTGGAGCTGATTTTCGTATTGGGTTGTAACTTGTCTGAGTAAATTTTCGTGTTCGACAGTAGCTTTTCTCAGCCGCTCTTCCTGTTCTCCGTGCTGGGATTCGGAAGTTTGTTGCACCCGAGATATCTGAGCTAGTTCTATATCCTGAGCTATTCTGCGAGTTTGCTGCAAGTATTCTTGCTTTTGCTTGTGCAACCGCTTTTCTACCAACCAGTAAGCAACTGCTATCCCTGCCAAAAAACCTACGATCGCTCCTATGATACCCACGACTGAGTTCCTCCCGACAAAATAGTGATGCTGGACTTTTTACAATTTAACCATACAGCCTTCTGTAACCGCCCAATAGCAGCAGCCAAGCTGTCACAGCCAGCCAGTGAATCGCTACCGCAGGCCAGATAGAACCGATGAGCAGGTATGCGATGGAGCACGCTACCCCCAAAATTGTCGCCAGCAGCAAAAACACCGGATTCATAAAGGTCGATCGACCGATCGGATAAAAACTCAGCGCGTTCAGCGGGTGGTAAACTATAAAAAGCGCCAAACTCGTGCATCCCCAAAACCACAGCATTAACCCAGAAGGATTCTCGGAGGGGTGCGGCAGCATTAACACGCGGAAAAATACTTCCTCGGTGATCCCCGGACTTAACAAACAGCCAACGAGCACTCCCGCAATTGTACGCCGAGAGGTTTGTACGTCTACTTTCAGAAATCCTGACCAAAAACCGATGGGAAGTGCGATCGCAGCGTAAACTAGCACAAGCATAGCTGCAACCACCCCATCGGTGAAATCGGGAATAATTGAAAAAGCCTGGGTGATGCGGTGTATCAGTAAATCCCCGGGAAGAAGCAAGAAGAAAGAGAGAAGAGGCATTTTTTTATCTGGCTCTCGGTGCTTAGGGCACACCCTACATGATTTTGTTATGCGTTCGGAACTGTTTATTTGACAGCTTTTAATCGATCGAATAACTGAGCAACTTTCGTCAAATCTTTATCTCCCGGCGCTATTTCTACGCCGCTAGAAAGGTCAACACCGCTGAAGTTATTGCCTCTGGTGCGATCGATCGCATTTAAAACATTATCCGGTGTCAAACCGCCCGCCAGCAGCCAAGGACACGGCGGTTTAAACTCTGCTAGCATCATCCAGTCGATCGTCAGCCCAGTACCGCCGAGTTGTTCTCGATGGTAAGCATCCAGCAGTAAAGTATCGACACAAACAGCGTAAATAGCAGCGGTGGCTAGAGTTTCAGGGCTCTTAACTCTCAAAGCTTTGATAATTTCAATTTCCGGCAACAACTCGCGCAGCCGATCGCAATATTCGGCTGTTTCATCTCCGTGCAACTGCACCCCGCTTAAATTCGAATCTGCCGCTACTTGACAGATGTTTGTGATTGTGGTATTTGCAAACACGCCGATGCGATCGACATTTTCCGGCAACTGCTCGACAATCAGGCGAATTGTTTCGGGGCTGACATAGCGGGGGGAAGCCGGCACGCAGATAAAACCCAAAGCTTGGGCTCCCAAAGCTGCGATCGCCATTCCCTGGTCTAATTTAGTAATGCCGCAAATTTTAACCCGCACTCCTGCTCCTCCGTTCCTTTCTTTGTATCAAAATATCAACGAATTGTTAACTATTAAAACAAATCTTAGTTTAATGCAAAATGCTTTTTATAATTTTGTAACTCAATTAATCTGTGAAATTAGGAGCATAAAAACATGATTAACTCATCTTTGCTGTTAGCCGTACAAGCTACCACTCCCTCAACGCCCGAGTGGTCGCCACTGGTAGGACTGACCATGATTTTATGCAATTTGCTGGCGATCGCGATCGGCTACTACGGCATAAGCAAGCAAAACCGAGGCAAGGGCCCAGCTTTACCCGTTGCAGTCCCTGGAATGTTCAAAGGCTTCGGCATCCCAGAATTGCTAGCAACAGCCAGCTTCGGCCACTTGCTCGGGGCTGGAGTAATCTTGGGCTTGGGTAACGCCGGAGTTCTTTAGAAATCAGAGTTCGGGGAAAGGCAAGGGGAAGAAAAGATATAATAGAAACTGTTTCTTACTCTCCTTCCCAGGAAACTTTCATGCAGACAGGTTGGCGAATCGGCTCTTTATTTGGCATCCCGCTACTGATAGATTATTCGTGGTTTATTATTTTAGCCATAGCAACCCGCGAATACGCCAGCAGTTACCGTTTGTGGGGGCCTGCGCTCTCCTGGAGTGCCGGGTTGGCAATAGCTCTGCTGCTGTTTGCTTCCGTGCTCTTGCACGAACTCGGACACAGCTTGGCGGCAATGTCGCAGGGCATTAAAGTTAATTCTATTACTCTATTCTTATTTGGCGGAGTAGCTTCGATCGACTCAGAATCAAAAACTCCCGGTCAAGCTTTTCAAGTAGCCATTGCCGGCCCTCTCGTCAGCTTCGCGATATTTTTAATCCTCGGTTTGGGTTCTCAAGTTTTACCCCAGACAAGTTTGCTGGCAATTGTTACAGAAAGGGTAGCACTAATCAATCTCGTTTTGGGATTATTTAACTTAATTCCCGGCCTGCCTTTGGACGGAGGACAAGTTTTAAAAGCAGCAATTTGGAAAATCACCGGCTCGCGATTTGCCGGCGTGCGCTGGGCGGCAAAAACCGGACAAGTTTTGGGTTGGTTGGCCGTTGCTTTCGGTTTGAGTTTATGTTTGTTAGCGCGCCTCTACGGCGGCTTGTGGATTGCGCTGATCGGTGGGTTTGCAATTCGGAATGCTAGCGCCTACAGCCGCTTTACTTCCTTGCAAGAAGCTCTGCTAAAAACTAAAGCCGCCGAGGCGATGAGCCGCGAGTTTCGAGTTGTAGATGCAGATTTGACTCTGCGAGAATTTGCCGATCGCTATTTGTTAGAAGTCAATCCGTTTCCATTTTACATTGCTTCGTCCAACGGGCGGGATTTGGGCTTAGTGTCGATCGACGATATCCGCTGCACAGAGCGCAGTCAGTGGCAAATTCAGACTTTGCACAAGATTTTGCAACCCCTGGGAAAAACCCCCACAGTCTCAGAAAAAGCATCTATCGCAGAAGTAATTAACAGCATGGAAGCCCGCCAACTCCCCCGAATCATCGTCCTCTCGCCCATTGGTTCAGTCGTAGGGACGATCGATCGCGGCGACGTGGTGAAAGTTTTGGCAAAATACCTCAAACCCAAGATTTCGGAAGCCGACATCAAGCGCAGCAAAGAAGAAAACAGTTATCCGCAGGGATTGCAGTTAAGTGCGATCGCCAAAACAGCACAGGAAAATTAAAAATTAGGCATCTTCATTCAGTTGACAGTTGACAGTTGACAGTTAACAGCACTTGACAATCATAAGGAAGAGGATTTGAGTATTGAATCGTCTGATTTTAATTTATCCCGACAAGGGATAGGCTTTAAACCAATTCTTTCTGGTAATCCGGATTAGTGACAACTTAAGATGTAGCACACTTTGTCAAGGAGGGTTCAAACAAGAATTCTTATGCCCAAATTGTTGAAAAGATTTCATCATCAATTGGAGAAGAAACTTGGGAGTTGGAAAAAATTAACTTATTCCTTCCCCTTCGCTGACTTGCAACCTCTTGCCATTACCTGGCTCCTGGTGACGGGAACTCTCTTAGGAGTGCGACATTTAGGGTGGTTGCAGCCATTGGAATTAAAGGCTTTCGACTTGATGGTGCAGTTGCGCCCCGATCCGGGTGCTGACCCGAGGTTGCTGGTAGTCACCATCACAGAACAGGACATTCATGCTTTTAAGAAATGGCCAATCTCCGATCGCGTTTTAGCTCGTGCGATCGCCGAAATAGCGCGTCTAGAACCCACCGTTATTGGTCTGGATATCATTCGCGATATCCCTTACGAACCGGGAAATGCAGAATTAGCTGCTCAATTCAAAAACCCCAAAGTCATCCCCATTACCTTCATCGGCAACTCAGAGTACGATCGAGTTCCGCCACCTCCCAATATACCAAAAGAACGGATAGGATTTAACAATTTAGTCATCGATCCAGACGGGATAATTCGCCGTAATTTGATGTTGGCTTCGGATGGAAAATCGACTTTTAACTCATTTTCGATGCGACTGGCTCTTGACTATCTTGCTAGCAAAAAGATAGATTTAAACGAGACCAATAATGACAATATTGAAATCGGAAAGACTGTGTTTCCGCAACTGCGCTCGCACTCAGGAGGTTATCAGAAAATTAACGATCAAGGCTATCAAATCATGCTCAATTACCGCTCTCCTGAAGTCGCAAAGACCGTGAGACTAACTGAAGTTTTGGAGGGAAAACTTGACCCCAAATGGGTAAAGGGTAAAATAGTGCTAATCGGGACTACAGCCCCAACTGTAAGAGATATCTTTTCCACCCCTTACAGCGCTAATGCCAGCGAAAATCGCAAGATGCCTGGGGTATTGATTCACGCAACAGCAACTAGCCAAATTATCAGCGCAGTTTTAGACGGCAAAGGTCTATTTTGGTTTTGGGATGAATGGCAAAAAATCCTCTGGATCGCTGTTTGGGGAGCCGTTGGCGGCTGTCTATCTTGGCGGCTAGAAAATACGCTCAGTTTCATAGTCAGCGCGATCGCACTTGGGGGCCTATTATGGGGATTCACATTTTTTCTCTTCACTCAACAGGGGTGGATATCTCTGATCGCGCCGACTCTGGCATTTGCAATCACCACAGGAGTTGTCATCACATACAAGTACCAGCAGTCTAAGCAGCAGCAAGAAATTGTGATGAAACTGTTAGGACAGCAAACTTCACCGGCGATCGCCAATGCTTTGTGGAAAGAGCGCGTCCATCTCCTCCAGTCGGGGCTATTGCCGGGCCAAAGACTAATTGCTACAATAATCATGACAGACTTGCAGGGTTTTAGCACCATTTCGGAACAATTACCCCCAGAAGTAGTCATGCCTTGGTTAAATGAATATTTATCAGCAATGGCCCAAGAAGTACAAAAACATCAAGGTGTGATTAATAAATTTACCGGAGATGGAATGCTGGCAGTATTTGGCGTACCCATTCCCCGCACAACTCCCGAAGAAATTGCCGAAGATGCTCGCCTTGCCGTATCTTGCGCTGTAGCTATAAGTTCGCTCTTGCCAGCTCTGAATCAAAATTGGCTGGCTCGTGGTTTACCGTCAGCAAAAATGCGAGTAGGAATTTTTACAGGGCCGATAATGGTGGGAAGTTTGGGGGGTAAAACCCGTTTAGAATATGGAGTAATCGGCGATAGTGTCAATATCGCTTCTCGCTTAGAAAGCTGTGAAAAAGATCGGCAAGAGGACACCTGCCGGATCTTGATTGCCGAAGAAACTTTAGTGCATCTTGAAGGGAAATTTGAGGTAGAATCTTGGGGAGCTTTACCCTTAAAAGGCAGGCAGCAAAAAGTTAATGTCTACCGTGTCTTGGGAGGAGAAATATCGGAGAGGTAAAAAAAGACAAAATAACTTAAAAATTTTAGGTAACTTTGAGGGGAAAAATGAATAAAATTAGACTAAAAGCGATCGCCTTTTGTTCCATATTATTGATAGGAGCATTTAACGCTTGCCAATTTGCAGATATGGCAAAGTCACTTCCACCGGTGCAGGGCATACCGCCCACTGAGTCGGGAGGGCCGCGCTTCGCTCAGCCCCGTGAAGATATCGATCGATCATCGCCCCCTTCACAGCCCAGTAGAGGACCAGAAGGTGTGCGCGGTGGCTGCGGGAGCAACCGTCAGCTAAATCTAACAGCCTTAGTCCCTCAAAATAAAATCGGACGGACTGTTTCCGACTATCCAACATTCTTTTTCTACTTGCCTAAAACAGAGGCGCAATTAGCCGAATTTACCCTACTAGATCCAAGAGGCAAGGAAATTTATAAACAGACTCTCACCATTAGCAATTTATCAGGGGTAATCGGCGTTAGTATCCCCGCTAACAAAAATGTGTCGCCCTTGGAAGTGGGCAAAAATTACCGTTGGAATTTTACAGTTATTTGCGACTCTCAAGACAGATCGGCCGATCTCCTCGAAATCGGTACTGTACGGCGAGTTGAACTCAGTGCAGATATCCGCAGTCAATTAGAAAAGGCAGATCCGCGCCAGAAAACCTTTATTTATGCTGAAAATGGGATTTGGCAAGATGCCCTCAGCAATCTAGCTGCGGCTCGTCGCGCTAATCCTAACGATCCAGTGTTCACGACTGATTGGGAAAGCTTGCTGGATTCAGTGACATTGGGCAAAATTGCCAAAGAGCCGATCATCGTCCAAAATGAGCCACAACCATAGAAGAGTTTAAGATGAAACGCAGTCATTTCTTGCAATTCTTTGGTTCTACTCTCGCAACTTTGGGTTTGGGCCAGTTGGAGGCGATCGGTTCGGGCGATCGCGATACCCGTATTTTCGCCCAAACTGAAGTTGCTAATTTATTTTCCGGCTCAGATTCTCGATCGCAGCTATTAGCTCAAACTTCCAGTCAACAGCAAGCACTAACCATTTATCAGCCCATCCAGAATATTGAGTGGGAGGGAATGTTTGTCAGTCCCCAAGGCATTGCTTATTTTGCGATCGACGGAGTATCACCCGATGCGGTGTCAAACTATGATGGTGATTTGGAATTTGCTAGGAGAAATGGCGATCGGCAAAAAGAAGCCCGCGCACTTTTCAAGTTAGGCTTAGCAAATCATGCGATCGGCGGTTTCTTTGACAAAGCCATTGACTACTACAAACAAAGTTTAGTAATTGCCAAGGAAATCAGAGATGGCAATCTCGAAGTCATCCTGCTAGGAAATATAGGACTTGCCTACCTGGAAAATGGCTACGCTTACATCGACCCCTTTGAGTATTTAGAGCAATATCTCGCACAGACTTGGCACAAAGCCTACTACTACAACGGAGGAGACCCGCGCTGGGGAGGAGTAGCAATGGGCAACCTCGGCAATGCTTATTATAGTGCAGATTTGTACGCCAAAGCCATTGAATACCATCAGAAACGTTTAGCACTTTCCCTAGAAATCAAAGACCGTCGAGGCGAAGGTAAAGCACTAGGAGATTTAGGCATTGTTTATCATGCCTTAGGCGAAAACAAGAAAGCCATTGAATATCAGCAAAAACGTTTAGCTATCGCGCGGGAAATCAAAGACACCTTGGGAGAAGGACAAGCAATCTCAAATCTGGGCATAGTTTACCATACCCAAGGAAACCATACTAAAGCCATTGAATACCAACAACAATATTTAGCCCTAGCCCAAACAATTAAAAACCCACTTTTGGAAGAACAAGCTTTGGCAAATTTGGGAGGTGCTTACTATTTATTAGGCGATTATACCAAAGCAATTGAGTTATACGAAAAAAGTTTAGCCATTGCTGGGAAAATTCGCGAGTCTCAAATAGCAAAAAAGGTGCGTGCCAATCTGGGACTGGTATATTTTCAGATGAAGAAGTATCAGAAATCAATTGAATTATACAATCAGTTTTTGCTCAGCACGTTTTCTAGCAAAAACCACCGAGAGCAAGCCATAGTTAGGAACAATATGGCAGTGGTGCAAATCAACACTGGGGATTTAGCGGGAGCCACCGAAAACTTATTAAAAGGCATCCAGGTTTTAGAATTTCTGAGGGGAAGATTAGGCAGTAATGATGCCTATAAAGTTGCAATTTTTGAAACTCAAACTTTTCCTTATATCAACTTGCAAAAAGTCTTGATTGCTGCCAACAAACCTGATGCAGCACTGGAAATTTCTGAAAGAGGTAGAGCCAGGGCGTTTGTGGAGTTACTGGAGAAGCGGCTATCTCTGAAGCAAACACCAGCTACTACTAAAATTACTGCACCGAATATTGAGCAAATTAAACAAATTGCTAAAACTCAAAATGCTACTCTCGTTCAATATTCGATTATTTACAACGATTTTAAAGTAGAAGGTAGAGAAAAAAGTCAGGAATCGGAACTGTATATTTGGGTAATCAAGCCTAATGGTGAAGTCACCTTTAAATCTTCTAACCTCACATCTCTCTGGGAAGAACAGAAGCTTTCTTTAGCAAACTATGTTATCACTACCCGCGCCTATCTCGGTGCCAGAGGTGGCGGCGGCACGGAAGCAGGGCGAAACGATGAAACTATCGAAGCAAAAAGATTAAAGCAACTCTATCAAATTCTGATTCAACCTATTGCTGATTTGCTGCCAAATGACCAGAAGCAGCGGGTGATATTCATTCCTCAAAAAGCTCTGTTTCTAGTTCCTTTCCCAGCACTAATGGACGCGGCTGGTAAATATTTAATTGAAAAACATACGGTTTTAACAGCACCGGCTATTCAGGTGCTACAGCTAACCAATCAGCAGCGCAAACAAGTGTCAGGAGACAAGGTTTTAGTGGTAGGAAATCCGACTATGCCGAGCATTGCTTTTGAGGTTGGCGAAAAACCCGAGCAGTTAGAACCGCTTCCCGGTGCGGAAAAAGAAGCTTTAGCTATTGCGAAACTGCTGAAAACTAAAGCAATCACCGGCAACGAAGCTACGAAAAGGGCGATCGTCCAACAAATGCTAAAATCCAGGATAATTCATCTAGCGACACATGGGTTGCTCAATGATTTTAACGGATCGGGAGTACCGGGGGCGATCGCCCTTGCTCCTGATCCGGCATCTTCCAGCAAAGAGCAACAGTCAGGGATTAACGGTTTACTAACTGCCGATGAAATCTTAGACTTAAAACTGAATGCAGAATTAGTGGTTTTGAGCGCTTGCGATACAGGTAGGGGGACGATTACAGGCGATGGAGTGATTGGGTTATCGCGATCGCTCATTACGGCGGGTGCATCCAGCATAATTGTGTCCCTCTGGCCAGTGCCAGATGCGCCTACAGCATCCTTGATGAGCGATTTTTATCAAAATCTTCAACAGAACCCGGACAAGGCTCAGGCGCTGCGTCAAGCCATGCTGGCTACGATCAAACAATATCCTGAACCGAAAAACTGGGCAGCATTTACTTTGATTGGGGAAGCCAATTAAGCTCTACTGCATCTAAATTTAAGTTTGCGGGCGCTGCTCAAAGCAATGGCCCTGGTAGTTTAATAAATCTCAAATGGTAGAATCAGCAAAAATTGGCGATCGCCCTGATTGTTTATCTACAAAATAGAGGTTTTTCTAGTTAACTCCCAAATCTCCTCCCATTCCTCATCCAAAAGCGGCCGCACCTCCAAATCGATCGCAAAACAGCGACAAGCCGCCGCACACAAAGCATCAATTACAGTCGCAATCAAATCATCTCTCCCGCCCGATAGAGGTAATTTTACAGGAATTAACTCCTCCCCAAAAACCTGAGAAAACAAACCAATATCCGGCTCGAAACGCATCGAACCGTGCTGCAAAATAGCATCGCCCCTTCGCAATTGTGCGCTACCAATTAACTTGCAGCCATCAACAGTAACCAAATCCGCACCAGTCGCCGTACCAAAACAATTGGGATTGTGAATGTAACCGCGCCCAGCTTCCCCGTAGTGCAAATCCACACCGATCGCCCGCCAACCCTCAATCAAAAACTCGCATATAGTGTGATAAGCTTTCAAGCGGCTGCTGTCAAATCCCGACGCCACAACGGCATAAGTTAAATCCCCTTGGTGGAGCACAGCGCGCCCGCCGCTGGGCCTCCTCACCAACTCCACAGGCTGTCCCTCCCAAGATAGCTGCTGCCAAAATTCCGGCCAGCGCCGCTGGTGGTAGCCCAAGGAAATCGCCGCCGGTGCCCAAGTGTAAAATCGCAGAGTTGGCGGATTTTCCCCCGCTAGATGCTGTTGTAGCAGCCATTGGTCGATCGCCATCTGCACCTTACCAGACGCCGACACCAGCGGAATTAAACGCCAAACAGAATTAGCCATCAACCTCAAATCCTGAGTTTTTACTCAATAAGTTCGCAGAATGTTTTAAAATTATTAACAGTTTTTGTGCCTGTCTTCTAAGTTAGTGCAAGTTTCAAGCCCGCGCGTGCTTTATAAAAAATCAGGAAAAATCATCGAAAAATCATGAGCAACAGTGTAATTGTCATCAACGACGAAAAATTTGAAACAGAAGTTCTGAAAGCAGAGCACCCAGTCCTTGCATATTTTTGGGCATCTTGGTGCGGGCCTTGCAAACTAATTGCGCCTTCGATAGACTGGGTGGCTGCCAACTACAGCGACTTGAAAGTAGTTAAAATGGAAATTGACCCCAATCCCAATACTGTCAAACAGTATAAAGTTGAAGGAGTCCCAGCACTCAGACTGTTTAAAAATGGCGAAGTAGTCCTTTCCCACGAGGGAGCGATTAACAAACAAAAATTGCTCGGTTTGTTGGAAGGTCATTTATAAAGTTTTGAGTTTTGAGTTTTGAATGTATAAATTTGAGTTATATAATTTTAGTTATAAGTTAATTTATTAATTTATAACTAATAAATTATAACTCTGAATCATTCAATCTCAATCTACAAATTGTCGCCGATAAATTGGCAATAATCGATAATATTTAATACTAGAAAAAACCCAGATCAAAAAATAGGTTCGTAGTGAGGACTTCAGTCCTCTGACGGATGCGGACTCAAGTCCTCACTACGAACCTGAACCTGATAATCGTTATTTTACCTGCAACAAAAATAATATAATTCACAATTCACAAAAATACTGGTAGCCCATATGAAATTTGCCAAACGTTTAGAACCCCTGAAATTTAATGTATTTGCTGATATGGATCGGGCGAAATCTCTCGCCAGAGCCTGCGGACAAAATGTGATTGACTTGTCTCTCGGTTCTTCCGATTTGCCTGCGGCTGCTCACATTACAGATGCGATCGCCCATTCCCTATCCGATCCTAGCACCCACGGCTATTTACTGTTTAACGGGACGCGAGCTTTTCGAGAAGCCGCAGCTTCCTGGTACGAGCAGAAATTTGGGATTTCAGTCAATCCAGAAACAGAAGTGCTGCCGCTAATTGGTTCCCAAGAAGGGACGGCGCATATGCCTTTAGCTGTGCTCAACCCCGGAGATTTTGCTTTGCTGCTCGATCCGGGCTATCCTTCCCACGCGGGTGGTGTGTATTTGGCGGGCGGTCAAATTTACCCGATGCCGCTGTTAGCAGAAAATCAGTTTTTGCCAGTCTTTGAAGATATTCCGATGCCCGTTTTGGCTCAGTCGAAGATGATGGTTTTGAGCTATCCTCACAATCCTACAACTGCGATCGCCCCGCTGGCATTTTTTGAGAAAGCTGTGGCTTTTTGTCGCCAACACGAACTCGTTTTAGTTCACGATTTCCCCTATGTGGATTTGGTGTTTGACGATCGCAATTCTCCACTTGAGGCCGCCCAAACTGAGGAAAACCGTAAATTGATGGCGCCGTCGATTTTTCAGGCCGATCGAGATAAGAGTGTGGCGATCGAGTTTTTTACCCTATCCAAATCCTACAGTATGGGAGGTTTTCGAGTCGGATACGCGATCGGCAATCCCGAACTAATTGCAGCCCTGCGACAAGTCAAAGCCGCAGTAGACTTCAACCAATATCTAGGGATTTTGAACGGAGCGAGTGCAGCATTAACCGGCCCCCAAGATACCGTCACCACCAGCGTCGAAACCTTCAGGAAACGGCGGGATGCCTTTGTAAATGCGCTGAGGGCGATCGGCTGGGAAGTGCCCGTACCCCCTGCCACGATGTACGTCTGGGCGAAACTGCCAGCACCTTGGGCCTCGGATTCGGTGAAATTTTGCACTCAGCTAGTACAGAGTACGGGAGTCGCAGCTTCCCCCGGCGCCGGTTTTGGGAAATCAGGAGAAGGTTACGTGCGATTTGCCTTAGTCGAGTCCCCAGAAATTTTGGCAGCAGCAGTTAACAAAATTGCGGAATTTCTCAATTAGATCAGATTACATTCATTCGATCGCTCTTCTTGACATCATCTGCGTTGCATCTGCCTAGATCTGCGGTTGACCGGCTCTATCAAAGACTTATGGAATAAATCCATTAAATGCGCGACAATTAACCAATTCTTCAAAGTAGCCATACTTTTGAGAATTGGTATAAGTTCAAACTACTAGGACTTGCGGACGGCTGCTGAGAAACCGGGTTTTTCACGAAAAGACGCCCTACAGCCCGCCAACAGGGTAAAAACCCAGTTTCTCGCAGTCCTATTTGGTAAGTGTTGTATCGTTATCTCTACCTACAGGAATAGATATTTGCACGGAAGATCTGCCACGATTTGTGTTGAAATGTTAACGCGAGACATCTTGGGAATTGCCAGTTCCGCTCACCCACTCTACAAACCCTTGAAATGAATTCTGTCGGGGCAGCGATTGTTCTGTAGCGGCGATCGCACATCCCAAAAATACCGCGCTTCCCAAAATCGCCAGCAGCGGGAAATACTTACCCAGCCCAAAGTCGCGCTGAAGGCGAGCTAGCGGCCTGCTCTCGCGCCTGAGCATCTTTCCCACCGTCAGTTGTTTGAGACTAAAAGGATCGCGGACAAAATGACCGCTCCAGCTAATTACCATGTGGGAATGGCAGTGGGGACAGGTGAATAGTCCGCTGACCATTCCGACTGGGCCCACGACGCTGGAACGGTGGCAGATCGGGCAAGTGACGGAATGAGTGTTATAGGTGGGAGCGTTCATAACTGTTTTTCTTTAGTAAAAACCAACAACCAGTTGAGAGTCTGCGTTAACGCCTAGGGCATAGACCTTTAGAGGCACTTTATCCTTAATTCCTAGTTTACCGCTCGAATCGGGTCGATCGGAGCTCACTGCTTGGGAAAACCTTCAAATTGCCAATCCCGCAACGAGTGCAAGTCAGGATCACAGGTGAGATTGTATTGCAGCGGAGTAACGGTTATCTTGTTGTCGCGAATAGCCTGTACGTCTGTAGGAATATCATGTGGCACGGCCGGATCGGGGGTTTCTTCTACATCTTCTAACAATTCCCCAGCTAGCCAATAATAAGTTTTGCCGCGCGGATCGGTGCGTTTTTGAAATATGTCGAAATAGCGGCGAATGCCTTGACGGGCCATCGCCACTCCGGTAATTTGTGCTTGTGAGACTGCTGGTATGTTGACATTCAACAGCACCGGCTTCGGCATTGGCTGTTTTTCCAACTGTGACAGCAAGCTGACAGCGAAATCCACCGCCGGCCCAAATTCCTGCGAAGTATAGCTGGCGAGGCTGAAAGCAATGCTGGGAATGCCTTCCATAATTCCTTCCATGGCTGCCGAAACCGTGCCCGAACAGATGATGTCCGTGCCTAAATTGGGCCCGTGGTTGATGCCGGCAAGTACAAAATCCGGCGGTTTGTCAAGTAAAGCCCACAAAGCTAGTTTCACGCAGTCGGCGGGAGTGCCCGAACAAGCCCAAGCTGTGACGGCGGGATCAAACATCGATTCGACAATTTCGGCGCGGATGGGTTGGTGCAATGTCAGGCCGTGCCCGGTAGCGGAGCGCTCTCTGTCGGGACAAACTACACTCACGTCGTGGCCGGCGGCGGCGAGAGCGTTGGCGAGGCTGCGGATGCCTTGGGCAAAGATGCCGTCGTCGTTGCTAATTAAAAGTTTCATTGAAATTTTTGTAGGCCACAGCACAATCTTAAACTAGATTACTGTAGGGCGATCGGTTTCACCTGCAATTACCAATTACCAATTACCTATTACACAACCATGAATCTAACATCTAAAATCTAAATGACTGTCGAGCCAAAATTGCGCTAAACTCAGCTTGGCTCAAAACAGCCTGAAATTCTTTAATCTAAAATCTAAAATCAAAATGACTGTCCAGCTCAGCGACATTGAAACT
Source organism: Cyanobacteriota bacterium (assembly GCA_025362325.1). Classification (GTDB taxonomy): domain Bacteria; phylum Cyanobacteriota; class Cyanobacteriia; order Cyanobacteriales; family Microcoleaceae; genus Microcoleus. The sequence goes on from JANYGO010000208.1 coordinate 42,503, forward strand.
CAACTAGAAACCCTGGGCCAAGAGTCCAAAAGTGCGATCGCAACTGCGAATACCCTCGAACAACTCGAACAGTTGCGCGTCGGCTACCTCGGCAAAAAAGGGCAACTCTCTCAAATTTTAGGCATGATGGGCAAACTGTCGGCCGATCAGCGGCCCAAAGTAGGTGCGATCGCCAATACTGTAAAAGAAGCCCTACAAGCCGACTTAGAAGACAAGCGCGCCGCCCTCCAAACCGCCCAAATCCAAGCCAAATTAGCCTCAGAAACCCTCGATGTCACCATGCCGGGGATTTTTAGCCCCCAAGGTCACGTCCACCCCTTAAACGCCGTGATAGACCGCGCTCTCGATATCTTTGTCGGCCTCGGCTACACCGTCGCCAACGGCCCGGAAATGGAAACAGATTATTACAACTTCGAGGCGCTCAACACCCCGCCAGACCACCCGGCACGGGATATGCAAGATACATTTTACTTGCCAGGTGGCGACTTGCTGCGGACTCAGACATCATCGGTGCAAATTCGCTACATGGAACAGCACAAACCCCCGATTCGGATTGTCTCACCCGGCCGCGTTTACCGCCGCGATACTGTCGATGCTACTCACGCGGCAGTCTTCCACCAAATCGAACTTTTAGCAATTGGTGAAAATCTGACATTTACTGACTTAAAAGGCACAATTAAAGAGTTTTTGCGGCAAATGTTCGGGCAAGATTTGCCGATTCGTTTTCGCACGAGCTACTTTCCGTTTACGGAACCTTCTGCGGAAGTTGATTTGCAGTGGAACGGCAAATGGCTGGAAGTTTTGGGCTGCGGTGCTGTCGATCCGAATGTTCTTAAAGGAGTCGGTTTAGATCCTGAAAAGTATACTGGGTTTGCGGCAGGTTTTGGGGTGGAGCGCTTCGCAATGGTGCTTTATGAAATTGACGATATTCGCCGGGTTTATGCTAGCGATTTGCGCTTCTTGCGGCAGTTTTAAGTAATGGCTTGCGATCGGTTTGAGGTTCGGTATAGAGGTTTCGGTCAATGCAGAGCGATGCTTTTGGTTTCGAGGAATGAGAAAAGGGCGAAAAAACACGCTCTCATGTCCGAATAGTATCACCCCGATTGGATTGGTTTTTAGTCAGGGCTTTAGTATTTGGGACAAGAAGGACTAAAGTCCTCACTACGAACCTTTAATACTTTTGGTTTTTAGTGAGGATTTTAGTATTTGGGACAAGAAGGACTAAAGTCCTCACTACGAACCTTTAATACTTTTGGTTTTTAGTTAGGACTTTAGTATTGTTCAAAAGAAGGACTAAAGTCCTCACTACGAAACTGTTTGACAGTGCTGGGGCGAGTCAACACGATCTGATTGATTGTCTAGTTAAAAGCATCCTTGATGCTGTCAACAGCGCGCTCCACAGCATTCTTGGTGTTATCTACTGCTTTCTGAGTGCGAGCAGAATCTTCCTCGGCTCTTTTCTCAATTGTAGCTGCATCTTTCTTGGCTTTGCGCTCGACTACACTACCATCTTCTGATGCTCGATCGACTTTAGCAGCATTTGTCTTGGCTGTTTGCTTAACCTTATCTTCTGTATCTCGGATGAAATTCTTGGCTCTTCCAGCATCTGTGCTGGCTTTGTCTTGAACCTTATCGCCCAAATCTGCTGCTGCGATCGAGTTTACAGCAGGAGAAGCCATTGCTGCGGTGTTTGAGAAAAATGCACCCTGCCAAACAAATGCCATCGCTGACACGCAAAGCACAGTTGCAGCCAGATAGCGCCCGACAGTCGAAAGCCGTTTGGTAAAATAATTCAGTTTCATAGAATACAAAAGGAGATATGACATTCTATTTTTACTCGATTTGGGCGATCGGCTAAACCATTCTCTAGATAGAGGTTATCCAGCAGCAACTTTTTATAAAAAATCAGTCTTTTGATAGATTGAAGCAAAAAAACTGAGTCAATTTGAGATTTTAGACTTGAGATTTTAGATCGAAAAATTGACTCCAAAGCCGCTCTCTGGAAGAATAAACTAAGGTCAGTAAATTTTGATAATTTAGATGCAAGAATTGACTTTACAGATGAATCTGGGCGTTCTTCCACTTGCTGCCACTGTCTATTTTTCGCGGTAATTTTAAGTAAGGTGCGATCGCAGGTGACGCATTTAAACTGTTGACTGTTGACTTTCCCACTCTCCCCTACTCTCAGTCTCCCCTGCCCTGCCATAACGAGCCATCGATCGGCGTAGCAGCTTAATTTGTCCTTGCTTAACTCACCAAACATTAAGCTATATAAATCAAAATTGACTTATACCCATAAAAATGTTATGTGAACGTGGGTCTGGAATAGAAATCTATTTTTTGCTATATTGGCCTGCAATTAAGATAATGATTGTGGTTAAGTGAGGAGTTGAACGGATGAAAAATTTGAATTGCTGGAACAAACCCGCTGCATTGCTGGGCGCTTTCGCGATCGTAGCCGGAAGTTTGCAGGCTCAGGCGATCGGTGTTACCACCCTACCAACATCCACTACCAGTCAGGATGCTGAAAATATTTCCTTTGAAGACAGCGCCACCTTTCAAATAGCCCAAGGTGACAACGCTTGCCGCAAAGTCACTCCCAAAGAAGGTTTGACCGTTCGCCAGAACCCTGACCCCAAATCGCCTAGAGTTGGCGGTGTAGCAATGAATGCTCAGATAACGCTGTCCCCCGGCGCTACTTCAGTTAAAGCCTCCGACGGTCGCCTCTGGATTCAAATTACCGCTCCCGTAAAAGGGTATGTGGCTAGCGGATATCCCAACGACGAAAGTAATTTGGGTTCGTGCACAATTAGTCAAGCTCCTTCCCCAAGTCCTGCACCAGCACCAGCACCAGCACCAGCACCGGCACCAGCACCAGCACCAACGCCCCGTCCAAGTCCTGCACCGACACCGGCACCAACGCCCCGTCCAAGTCCTGCACCTGCACCGGCACCAACGCCCCGTCCAAGTCCTGCACCTGCACCGGCACCTGCACCGACACCGGCACCAACACCAGCACCTGCACCTGCACCTGCACCAGCGCCAGCCCCAGCCCCAGCCCCAGCACCAGCACCAGCACCAGCACCAGCGCCAGCAACGGGCCCTGTAAGCCTGTGCCGTCAAGTAGAACCTCGCGTAGCGCCGAAGGGTCTAGCTATCCGCACAGAGCCTTCAAAGACTGCTGCGGTTAAAGGTGGCGTACCGGCTAACGGTCAAGTAACGCTTGTGCCGAATTTCCAGTTAGTGAAAGATAAAAATGGAGAAAATCGCAATTGGGTTGAAATTTCAGCCCCTGTGCCCGGATTCGTCTCGGCTGGAAATTTGATCATGTGCAAATAGACTTCTGAGTTATTTCGGTTTGTAGTGAGGACTTCAGTCCTCTCAATCGGCTTTTACTTTTAGTCAACAAGGACTAAAGTCCTTACTACAAACCAATTCATTATCGGCAATTCATCCCATGTGATATCGTGCAGGCGATCGCGATTATTCAGAAACCATCAAACTTTTGTGGTGCGGGTTTCTCGGCGCTGATGGTTAATAAGTAAAAAGCCGATCAACCTTTTTACCTACAGCGGCCGGCCGCCCAATTTTGATGTCCGCGATTTGGCTGACACTTCGATTGTCTGCCAATCCACAGAATTTCCCACTTATTTTGCCTAAATACAAGCTCGATGCGATGCTGCATGGCGGCAACAGAATCGTCAGCTAAACCGACGACAGTATGCACGATTACTGCGGTTTCTCGCGTGGGATATTCCACCGAAATTCCATCGCTTTTTCTGCCTTCAGATTCTTGGTCGCGGCTAAAGAGTTTTGATGCGATATCTTTGGGGTTGGAGACTGTAATTTTGCGATCGCCCAAGAACTGTTTGACGTTAATTGATTCGTAGTTCGCTCGAGTTGCGGGCTGTGCCATTGCTGCGATCGGAAGTTGGATGCAGGCGAAAACAGCTAGGAAAAAGATCGATTCCTTGACAATTGATTTGTTCATTTGGCTTCAATTTGTGCCAGAAAATTTTGTCTCCGAGAGAAGAAAGCTGCCAAATCTGCCTGGGTGAATTGAGTTTGCTGGAATGAGGGACGTGACATTAGTCTATCGCACCAAGCTTGAATTTTAGGATATCCGTCTATGGAGACATCAACCCAAGATAGCAAAGGCACGATCGTACCGGCAACGCAATCGGCATATGTTAAAGTGTTGCTACCGAAAAAAGGGCGATCGTCCAACAAATCTTCAAAGAATGTCAGTACAGAATCGACTTTTTCCTTAGCCTTTTCTATTGCTTGAGGTTCAGGAATTCCCCAGCCCATTCTTTCACTACTGAGAGGGTAAAGTGCCGGCCCAAGTTCGTTAACCGTGACCAATTGTACCATCCTCACAACTGCCAAATCTTTCTGATCTTTCGGCAGCATTGCCGGTTCAGGATACTTCGCTTCTAGATAGTCAAGAATTGCCAGAGACTCGACAACAGTGAAGTCACCATCGACCAAAACAGGGACGCGATGAAAAGGATTCATGGCCACAAATTCAGGCTGCAAGTGGTCGCCGTCCAAGTGGATTTCTACTAATTCAAAGTCGAGGTTTTTTTCTAAGAGGGCGACCCACACGCGGCTGGAGTTGGTGGAAATGGGAGTATGGTAAAGTTTCATAACGGTAAAATCTCCGATGGTGAGTCAACGTAACCCTTTCATTTTGTCCCAGTTAAAACTATAGCTTAGAAGTGAGATCAACACCTTTAAAATTTCACAAACAACAATTCAATTTTTGTGGAATCCGATTTTATCGCCTGTCGCAATCAGCAATCGCTGAAACTTGAATTCCCTAAGTAAAATTTCAAACTAGCAGTTCCATTGAAATATTTTTCTCCGTGTATACAATTCCCTTGGGCAGAAGCGTACAAAATCCATTTTCATAATGTATGAGTTCTTCACCATCTAACTTAGACAGAATGTTTTTCTTAAATAAGGATGAATTTGAATACTTTGTCCATTCTATTAGTTTTGTATCTCTCACCTTTTCAGGATTTTTGTAGTACAAGATAGCCAGCGTTTTGCTTCGAGTATCTAACTTCGTATTTTGCACACGAACAAAGCTGTTAATGTCAGCTATGATTGGTAGACGGACTTCATTAATGGTGGCCGCAATTTTTTTTGCACTATCTATAGAACAACTATAATAAATACGAATAATTTCCGTCAAAATCCAGTCGGCATTTTGAGAGATAAACAAAGAATCAGAGTAATTAGGACTAACATCACCTCCAACATGAGCAACATCCCTACGATTGCGTACATCAAGCATAATTCTTGCAAGACGAGGAATAAAAAACCGCATAGACTCATGCAATAAAGCATTCGCCTCAACACGCCTTATAATATTATCACTATTTAAAGGTGTTCCAAACGGTGTATAATAGGGTGGATTGTCCAAAGACTGTATAAGGCGCAGCACGCACTCAGCAAACCGTCCACCATTAAGTTCACTAGGTCGAAACTTGCGAAGGGCCAAATGCTGCTTAATGTCTTGATACTCATCAAGAAGGTGTGTCACAATTTCGTTCGGCAGCGGTGGTGACAACGCTGCAATGACTTGATTTTTAGCTATACTCATCGCTAGTTACCTGTTTCGTCTTCTGTTTCATTACCTAATTCAAGGGGCTTGCCATCTACCCAACTTTCAACTTTTCGCTCTCCTTCTGGCGTGAGGAAGTATTGAGTCCCACTTGGTCGAAAATAGTTAGTATTTTTGGAGTTTGACATAGCTAGTTTAAATGCCTGTGATGTTATTGATATTGTCTCAAACTTTTCTTTAAAAAATAAGTATGCTTGACTCGAACTTACAGCTTTAGCCTTCTCCAATTTGTGAATAATAATCCACAAAGAAACCATCGCATAGTCGCGTGCCTTCTTAATATCACGTACTTTAAGTTCGCCCATGTTGACATCTTCGCTCGCCCATTCCTTCACTTTATTCTTATCGTCATTGCTAAGTCGTGGTCTTTTCGTGCCTGAACTCGTGTTTCGTTCCCAATACTTATAGCCATCAACGTTATCATCTTTCATCATGACGATAATGCGCTTAACCTCTTTGTCTCCATCATGGTTTAGTTTGTAGCCACTTTCTATCTCATTTAAACACTTCCGCGTATGTTCATCTACATACTTGGTGAAGTTGGTGGGGTCAAGAACGCTTGCCTTTTTAGCAGCCGTCTTAAAGTGATCTTTCGACGGAACAGGCTTCCTAAAATAGCGATAGTAAGCATCGGCATAGAGCAGAATAAAATGTCTTTGTTGGTCAGCCCATGCATTACCTTTGAAGTCTTTTACTGTAGCTATCAGAAACTCGCCATCCACTTCAAAGTAAGGTGATTGCTCGTCATTTCCAGTTTGAGTATCCTCAACCTCATCAGCATTTGCTGGTAGTTGCGGAAGCTCTTTGCTTTCAGTCAATAGTATATACCGTTTTTCGTGCAGGAATAGTAGAACTTTTTTGGCTCGGTGCGTCGTACAATTTCTGCAATGGTCGTGGCATCATTTCTGCTCCAATAAATGGAGCGAGTTCACTCACAGCATGATCTGTTACACTCAATTCGATATGTTCTTCATAGTTTTTACCATTTTGCTTGACATCACGAACATACTTATTTAGTTGTTTTGAAGACTCCTTAGTTGTCACAGCAATGGCCTGACCACAGCCAAAGCATTTTCCTTTACCTGCAATCAACATTTTGTTACAATTAGGGTCAATACACTTTATCTGCAGTTCGCAAGCAATACAAAAGTTGTATTCTGAGGATGTTCCTGCACTACAATAAGGACAAGTAACTGTAGATGACATAAGCTATTTTTTTTTTACTTGTATTACACTGTAGCATATTTTTATTTTCGATACAATATCAAATATAAATTTAATTAATTTGAAATTTTCAATTTAAGTTTTTTATTAGGTAAATTGACAATAAAAAATTAGGAGCAACTATTGCTCCTGTAGAATTAGGGAATTACCGTTTGAGGGGGCGGGCCCTAAAGCCCGCCCCATCAATCAATCGACTTAGTAATCGAAGTCGCCGCCACCCATACCGCCGCCAGCGCCAGCAGCAGCGCCGTCCTTCGGTTCAGGCTTGTCAACGACGATGCACTCGGTTGTCAGCACCATGCCAGCAATAGATGCGGCATTTTGCAGAGCAGAACGAGTCACCTTCGCAGGGTCAACGATACCAGCTTCAAACATATCGACAAACTCGTTTGTCGCTGCGTTGAAACCGACGTTGAACGGCTTTTCTTTGACGCGCTCAGCGATGACAGCGCCATTCAAACCAGCATTTTCAGCAATCCGCTTCAGAGGAGCAGCTAAAGCCCGGGCTACAATCAAAGCACCGGTCAATTCTTCGCCCTTCAGATTAGCGTTCGCCCACTCTTCCAATTGAGGAGTTAGGTGAGCCAAAGTTGTACCGCCACCAGGAACGATGCCTTCTTCGACAGCAGCTTTGGTTGCGTTGATCGCATCTTCCAAACGTAGTTTGCGATCCTTCATTTCGGTTTCGGTAGCTGCGCCGACTTTGATGACTGCAACACCGCCAGCCAATTTTGCCAAACGTTCTTGCAGCTTTTCTTTGTCATAGGAAGATTCGGTTTCTTCCATTTGACGACGAATTTGTTCGCAGCGGGACTTAACAGCGACTTCGTTACCTTCGGCAACAATTGTGGTGCTGTCTTTGGTGATGGTGACGCGGCGAGCTTTGCCGATCATTTCGAGCTTGGTGTTTTCCAGTTTCAAACCGGCATCTTCGGTGATCAGTTGACCGCCGGTCAATACGGCGATATCTTCTAACATGGCTTTGCGTCGATCGCCAAAACCAGGTGCTTTCACAGCAGTCACGTTCAACACACCACGCAGTTTGTTGACAACGAGAGTAGCTAAAGCTTCTTTCTCAATGTCTTCTGCAATGATCAACAGCGGGCGGCCTGAACGAGCTACTTGTTCGAGCACTGGTACTAAATCCTGTACCATACCGATTTTCTTGTCTGTCAGCAAGATGAAAGGTTCTTCTAGAATCGCTTCCATCCGCTCGGTGTCGGTGACGAAGTAGGGAGAAATGTAGCCTTTGTCGAAGCGCATCCCTTCGGTGATTTCGAGTTCGGTGGTCATAGACTTCCCTTCTTCCAGGGAAATTACGCCTTCCTTGCCCACTTTGTCCATTGCGTTGGCAATCATTTGGCCGACTTCATCGTCGTTACCAGCAGAGATGGAGCCTACTTGAGCGATGGATTTGGAATCTACTACTTGTTTGGCGTGTTCGGCAATTTTTTCTACCAAAAAGCCGGTTGCTTTGTCAACACCGCGCTTGAGGGCGATCGCATTTGCGCCGGCTGCTACGTTCCGTAGGCCTTCTTTGACCATGGCGTGAGCTAGAACGGTAGCTGTTGTGGTACCGTCGCCTGCTGCGTCGTTGGTTTTGGAGGCGGCTTGACGGATCAAGGCAACGCCTGTATTTTCTACGTGGTCTTCTAGTTCGATTTCTTTGGCGATGGTAACGCCGTCATTGACGATTTGAGGAGCGCCAAATTTCTTTTCGAGAACCACGTTACGGCCTTTGGGGCCGAGGGTGACTGCTACTGCTTCGGCGAGAATGTCCATACCGCGTTCGAGGGCGCGACGTGCATTTTCGTTATAGATGATGCGCTTAGCCATAGTTTTTGGGGTTGAAAGGGTTTGAGATGAGAGGTTTTTTGAATGGCGGTCATTTGCCCTGGGTCATTAGTTTTTTTGCGTTACTCGCTTTAAACTAATGACTGATGACTAATGACTAATGACTAATGATTAATTAGTTAACGATCGCCAAAATATCTTTTTCGGCAAGCAAGACGTATTCGTCGGTGCCGAGTTTGATGTCGGTGCCGGCGTACTTCGAGTAGAGAACTTTGTCGCCGACTTTGACTTCCATTTCCACGCGCTGACCATCGTCATTACGCTTGCCGGGGCCTACAGCCGCGACTTCGCCTACTTGGGGCTTTTCCTTAGCTGTGTCGGGGAGAAGGATGCCGCCGGCGGTTTTTTCTTCGCTAGCGCTTACTTTTACGAACACGCGCTCGCCTAATGGTTTAACGGTAGAAACACTCAGTGATACTGCTGCCATAAATAAATCTCCAGATTACAGTTCCTAGTCATTGGGCTGTCAGTGGTCGCTATCAAAGCAACAGCCGACTGCTTACAACTGACATATTAGCACTCTCGACTCCTGAGTGCTAATTTAGCTTCCTTCAGGGGCGATCGCAACTTACCTGTCTGTACGGGTTCCCGAACCGAGAATGACTGGAAGGGGCTCAAAGGGGGACAGGGAGAGGGGGAGAGTCGGAGAGTGGTGATGACTTTCGATCGCTAATTAATTACTGTTGACGAATGAATACAATGTCTGAACAGAACAACGATGAATCTTGCAGCCAAGGCTTGAGAGCTTGCGTCGCCAGCCTGGGAATCGATCGAATCGATCGACATATTTTTATCTGCGCCGACCAAACCGTACCCAAGTGTTGCGATCGAGAAACCAGTCTGGTGGCTTGGAATTACTTAAAAAAACGCTTGCAAGAATTGGGGTTGGACAAGCCAAAAGCCGATCGGCCCAGCTGCGTTTTTCGGACGAAAGCCAACTGCCTGCGAGTGTGCGCGTCTGGCCCGATTATGGTAGTCTATCCTGACGGAGTGTGGTACCGCGACGTTACGCCCCCCGTCATTGAGAGAATTATTCAGGAACATCTCATCGGCTCCAAGGTGGTTGAAGAATACGCTTTTTTAACTCATCCTTTGCCGCAGCCAGCCAGCGGGGAACCAGATATTTAACTGCTGTGCTGTCAAAAAGTACAGCGCGATAAGTAAGGTGTTAAGTTTAATGGTGTGAATTTGAAGGCGCGGCTGCACCTGGGTGGCGATCGAACAACTGTAGTTTCTGGCTGGTCTATGGTAGTACGGATGGTGGCTGTGGTTTTTTGAGGAGGTGCATTTGTGAAGTTCGAGCGATCGTGCGGCAACATTTTTGCCAAAAGTTTCTCAGTAGCGGACATCAAGTAGTTTGCCAAACTACACTATAAGTAGTTAAATACGTAAGTAGGGAGTCTTTAAATTTTTCTATATCAAAAGTACCAATTAAAACCGGGGCATCAACCTGCAATTGAACATGTCCAGATTAAATATCTCACACCTGGCCCTCCGAGCGGGTGTCTCCCACAAGTCAAAGGCTGACAAAATCATCCATGACAAGTTACTCGGGAGTTAATTTTTGTTAACTTAAGCTCGATCGTCAGGATTAATTGGGCGATCGCTCGTCCATCGCAGGTTTTGACAAAAGTTCCTAGTGGCAAGGCATTTACCAACTTTCGTCCGATAGCTGCCAAAGGAAGCGGTAACACCCGCCCCGCTTTCCCCTCAGCGCCACAGCATCACTCGCTAACAGCCGTCCGCCATCAAGCGGGCGTTGGTACTAGCGGGGGACGCCCAAAACCAACAAGAGTCAAAACAAGAAATTGTGCGGGGTAGTGTAGCGGGAACAAACATGAAGGACAATTCAGGAGACCAAAAACGGCTGATGCTGGTTGACGACGACCCGAACTTAATCTTGCTAGTCAAAGATTACTTGGAGTTTCGGGGTTACAACGTCATTACAGCAGAAAACGGCAGACACGCTCTAGAAAAACTAGAACACGAAGTCCCCGACTTGATCATCTGCGATGTGATGATGCCGGAAATGGACGGGTACACTTTAGTCAAGCACATCAGAGAAGACCCGCGCACGAGCTGGATTCCGGTTCTTTTCTTGTCCGCCAAAGGTCAAAGTTCCGATCGAGTAAAAGGGTTGAGCACTGGGGCTGATGTTTATATAGTCAAGCCTTTTGAGCCCGAAGAATTGGTAGCGCAAGTAGAATCTTCTCTGAAAGCAGCATCGCGCTTGATTCGCCACTCAAATCCAGGTATTGAGAGCGGCCCCAAAATTAAGGCGCGCCGCAATGTCGAATTGACTCCCACTGAATTAAAGGTGGTACAGTTGCTAGCGCAGGGTATGGCAAACCGCCAGATCGCAGACGTGATGAATGTCAGCCAGCGGACTATCGAGAGCCACGTCAGCAATATGCTGGGCAAAACAGGTCTGCACAACCGCACAGAGTTAGCTCGCTGGGCCCTTGAAAGCAAAAAAGCTTGATCTCGGGGGCCCTCTGCTTTGAAATCAGGAGGGCACTCTTGTACTGCAAGGCACTTGGGAAGGCATGGCGGCGGTAGTTTGAAGCCCCATTAACCTTGACACCGCAGCCGCATTGAGTTACTGGGCTTATGGTTGGTGAGGGCAATCGCGATAGACGAATGCCAGCAGCCTTAAAAGAACCCTCTGGCGGTAGAGCCGAAAATATGAAATACTGGGGGGATGGAGTTTTCTGAAGTCTAATCTATTGCCTCAGTTAGCTCCATGTTGCTAAAATGTGATATTTAGATTAACTTCTTTCTACAATTATTAGGTCTAAGTTTCTATGACAAACTTAATGAACCGCCTTTCTATTTTTGTGGACGGGAATAATATGTTCTACGCTCAACAAAAGAACGGCTGGTTTTTTGATCCTCGCAGGGTGCTCGAATATTTCAAAACTTCGCAGCCGAATGTCATCTTGATCAATGCTTTCTGGTACACGGGTTTGAAAGATCCCCAAGATCAAAGGGGATTTCGAGATGCTTTGATCAGTCTGGGTTACACGGTTCGCACGAAAATTCTTAAGGAATATTACGATGATGCTTCGGGCAGATATTCTCAAAAGGCTAATCTAGACATCGAGATTGTGGTTGATATGTTTAATACGGTGGATCAGTACGACCAAGTTGTGCTGTTTAGCGGGGATGGGGATTTTGAGCGGGCTATTGAGCTGCTGCGATCGAAAAATACTCATATTACTGTGGTATCCACCGAAGGAATGATTGCTAGAGAATTGCGAAATGCTACAGATAGGTATATCGACCTAAATGAAATTCGCGAACATATCGAGAAGATGGATTATTAGTCAGTTGACAGTTGACCGCTCGACAGTTGACCGCTCGACAGTTGACAGGGAAGTAGTCCGATTTCATTAATCATTAGTCATTAGTCATTAGTCATTAGTCAGCAGTCATTAGTCAGTAGTTATGGGTTGTTAATTATTAATTATTCGTTATTGGCGCGAAACATGGGACTGGTGACTGGGGGCTAATTGCTCAGAACAGCGGACAAGTAAAAATCAGGAAAACACTTTTTAGAGCTATGAAAACTCAACCAAGTCAAGACCGGATTATTATTTTCGATACGACTTTGCGGGACGGAGAACAATCTCCGGGTGCATCTCTGAATGTCGATGAAAAGCTAACTATTGCTCGCCAGTTAGCGAGATTGGGCGTGGATGTGATTGAAGCGGGTTTCCCTTTCACCAGCACGGGAGATTTTGAGGCTGTCCAAAAAATAGCCCGATCGGTTGGCACGGAAAATGGACCGACAATTTGCGGTTTGGCAAGGGCGAGAAAGCCGGATATCAAAACAGCAGCCGAAGCTCTGAAACCAGCGGTAAATTCGCGAATTCATACGTTTCTGGCTACGTCTGACATTCACTTAGAATATAAGCTGAAAAAGACGCGGGCTGAGATTCTGGAAATTGTGCCGGAAATGGTGGCTTACGCTAAGTCTTTTGTGGATGATGTGGAGTTTTCGCCGGAAGATGCTTGTCGTTCGGAACCGGAGTTTTTGTATCAGGTTTTGGAACGGGCGATCGCAGCGGGGGCAACTACTGTTAATATTCCTGATACTGTGGGCTACACGACTCCGAGTGAGTTTGGGGCTTTGATTCGGGGAATTAAGGAAAATGTGCCGAATATCGATCGCGCAATTATTTCGGTTCACGGTCACAATGACTTAGGATTGGCTGTTGCTAACTTTTTGGAAGCTGTGAAAAATGGCGCCAGACAGTTAGAATGCACGATTAATGGCATTGGCGAACGGGCGGGAAATGCTGCGTTGGAAGAGTTGGTAATGGCGCTTTACGTGCGGCGCCAATATTTTAATCCGTTCTTGGGCCGGCCTGCGGATTCTGACGAACCTCTGACGAATATTGATTCGCGCCAAATTTATAAAACTTCCCGCTTAGTTTCTAATTTAACGGGGATGTTGGTGCAACCAAATAAGGCGATTGTTGGTGCAAATGCTTTCGCCCACGAGTCGGGAATTCACCAAGACGGGGTGCTGAAAAATAAGCTGACATACGAGATTATGGACGCTGAGTCGATCGGCTTAACGGAAAATCAAATCGTACTAGGCAAATTATCCGGCCGCCATGCTTTTCACACTCGCTTGAAAGAGTTGGGTTTTGAAATGGCTGATGATGAGCTAAATAAGGCTTTTGTCAAGTTTAAGGATTTGGCGGACAAGAAAAAAGAGATTACGGATTGGGATTTAGAGGCGATCGCCAATAACGAAGTCCACCAAGCGCCGGAACTGTTCCGGTTAGAATTGGTGCAGGTTTCCTGTGGCGACAAATCTCGCCCGACAGCAACCGTCACGGTGCGGACTCCGGCGGGCGAAGAATTGACCGATGCTGCGATCGGCACTGGCCCAGTAGATGCAATTTACCGGGCAATTAACCGCGTGGTAAACGTACCAAATGAGTTGATCGAGTTTTCTGTACAGTCGGTAACTGCGGGAATTGATGCGATCGGCGAAGTGACAATTCGCTTGCGCCACGAAGGCAAAGTATTTTCCGGCCACTCAGCAAATACTGATATCATCGTAGCCTCCGCAGAAGCTTACATCAGCGCCCTAAATCGCCTTTACGTCGCCTTGCAGCAGGAATCTGTCGCTGAAAAAAAATCAAAAGTTGCAACAGCAGCTCAGTCTTAAATTGCCAATTCTTTACCAGTTTTCAGTTGATTTGTAGGGCGGGCATTGCTCGCCCTACTGCTGTAAGAGTACCGGGAAATGAGGGATAATGGGCAAATTTTGGATGTATTTATTGTTGTCGATCGCAGCAATTTTGAGTTGGGCTTTAGTTGCAGTGCCAGATGCTGCTAATGCTCAGAGCGAACCTCTACCTACTCCACAGACTGTGACGACAACTGAGCCAAATCCAATAGTCAAACCCACTGACTGGGCTTACATAACTTTGAAACTCGTAGCATCAAAATTTAACTGCACCTTCACACCGAATCTTTGGTCAACTTATTTTATATCCAACGTAGAGATAACACGTTACGAATTTGCACAGGTTTTATCGGAATGTTTAAATAATGTAAGTCAACTTCTACGCACACAGGAGGAAATAACAAAAATTATCAGCAAGCAAGAATTAGCAGCTTTACAAAAACTGCAAGAAGAATTTTGGGCGGAACTTGCCTCCATGAGATTTCTTGAGGCAATTCAGTCGCCGATATCCATTCAACCGAACGAGCCTATTTACAAACACCTACAGTTAATGATACACGAATACGGCTGCGTTCCAGAAACGAGAAATAGCAGTTACGATCTTGGCAACACAGAATTGAAGGAAGCAGAATTTGTAGAAATTTTCAACGGTTGTTTGCGGCGAGTTAATCAATTGGCGATATCTGGTACAAAACAGTGGACGCGAGCCGAATTAGAACCTCTGGCTAAACTGAATAGAGAATTTTATTACAGGCGTATTCGATAATACAAAAATTTGCAGCCAGAAGACATGAATAAGTTGCCAACTAATTCCCGTCAATCAAACACACACAACAAATAGTCAATAAAATGCAAGATGAAACCTTAAAAAAAGAGCGAGAATTCCACGACGCTTGGGCATCTACGATTGATGTTGACGGTATTCGAGTTAATGATTACTTTGAAGCTTGCACTGCCCCCGAAAATAGATTTATCCTCAAACAAATGGGCGATATCACAGGTAAACGCCTGTTAGATTTAGGCTGCGGGGCGGGAGAAAACAGCGTTTATTTTGCGAAAAAAGGCGCGCATTGTGTAGCGGCTGACTATTCTCAGGGCATGGTAGATGTGGCGCTGAAATTGGCAGAAAAAAACGGTGTCACAATAGAAGGTTGCACAGTCAATGCAATGGCGCTAGATTTCCCGGACAACAGTTTTGATATTGTTTACGCTTCTAATTTGCTGCACCATTTGCCGGAACCAGAAAAAGCAATTCGCGAAATGTACCGCGTGCTAAAACCGGGCGGCAAAGCTTGTTTTTGGGACCCGATGAAGCACAATCCGGTGATTAATGTTTACCGCAGAATGGCTACTGAGGTGCGGACTGAGGATGAAACTCCTTTGGATATTAATATTGTCAAGTTTGTCGAGTCTTTGTTTTCCGAGACGGCTTACGATACGTTTTGGCTGACCTCGCTGTGGATTTTTTTACGCTTTTATTTGATCGAAAAAGTCCATCCGAATGATGAGCGTTATTGGAAGAAGATTATTCTTGAAGAAGAGAGATTGAAGCCGGAATACTCTCGATTGGAAACGTTGGATGGGTTTTTGAAGAAGTTGCCTTTGATGAAGCGGTTGGCTTGGAATTTGGCTGTGGTAGCAACGAAGTAGTTAAAAGAAGTACAATAAGTCAAAGCATTTAATTAAGAGGCTAATTATGCCAGAAACTATTACTGCTGTCTACGAAAACGGGGTTTTTCGTCCCCTGAGCCCTTTGTCATTGAATGATGGGGAAACTGTGCAGATCACAATTGTAGCGGAAGTTTCGCAGGAAGAAGTCAAGGGCGATCGCGAAAAGGCGATTAAGTTGATGGATGTACGAGGATTGATGCGTTTACCAAATAAGCAGGGTAAGCTCGATCGAGCAGAATTAGCACGCCGCGAACAGAAATGGCGCGAATTGATGAAAAAAATGGAACCGCTACCAGGTAAGCCTCTGTCAGAAATCATTATCGAGGATCGTGGCCCGTGGTAAATGCTTATTTTTTCGATACTAGCGCTTTAGTCAAACGGTACGTGCCTGAAATAGGCAGTGACTGGATTTTATCGATTACGGATCCTGCTACAAACAGTGATTTAGTTATTAGCCAGATTACTTGGGTGGAGTTACACAGCGCTTTTGCACGCCGTCTGCGGGATGGAAGTTTGTCTGCGGAGCGCTTTGATTTAATTGTGCAAAAAGTTAGGGAGGATTTTGAAAATGAATACCGAGTCATAGATGTCGATCCAACTGTGATAAAAACAGCCGCCGAATTGGTGATGCAACATCCGCTGCGGGCTTATGATGCTGTACAGTTGGCGTCGGCTTTGCGCTTTCAATCTACTACTCTCCTTTCGCAGCCAGATACTCGACTGTTTTTTGTTTCGGCGGACAACCGATTGCTGGATATTGCTCCGTCGGAAGGTTTGGCGTTCGACAATCCTAATAATTATCCGTAATCAAATGGTTTGTAGTGAGGACTAAAGTCCTCCGATAGATGCGGACTGAAGTCCGCACTACGAACCTATATTGCTGGGGTGGTTATTTTAGAGGATTTCTTTCAAGGTTTTAAGTAATATTTGATTTTGTTCTTCCGTACCTACAGTAATCCGCAATTTGTCTTTTAATGGCGGCTGATTGAAGTATCGAATCAATATTCCCCGTTCTTTCAGTGTTTGATAAATCCTTTCTGCATCGCCGTTGGGCGGCCTGACTAACAAAAAGTTGGTTTGCGATGGCCAAACTTCAAAGCCTAATGTCTTGAAAATCACCGCTAGTTGTACTCGCGAAGCCTTAATCTTTTCGGCGTTGGCTGTTTTGTGGTCTTGATCTGCGATCGCACTTGCCGCCACTTTATAAGCTACAGCATCCACATTATAGCTATCTTTAATTTTATTTAGTTCAGCTAACAACATCGGATTTGCTATGGCAAAACCTAACCTTAATCCTGCTAGCGAATAACCTTTAGAAAGCGTCCTCAAAACTATAACATTACTATACTTTTTTGTCAATTCCAAAGCATGATTTTCTGCGAAATCTACATAAGCTTCATCGATGACCAGAATCCCTGATAACTCTTGAGCCAATTTCTCCAAATCTGCCACAGATATCGCTGTTCCCGATGGACTATTTGGCGAAGCTACAAATGTCACAGCACCTTTAGCAGCTATTAGCAAATCAACTGGTAACTTGTAGTCATCTGGATAGGGAACTTCGACAAATTCTGCATCTTGAATTTGTGCTAAAGTGCGGTACAGTACATAGGTAGGCGCAGGACAAACAATCGGTTTTCCAGCTTCCCCCACAGCGCGAACTATCAAGTTTAATAAATCGTCGCTGCCGTTACCTACCGCAATCCAATCGTCAGGAACTCCCAAAGCTTTACTAGCGGCGATGCGGAAACTTTTGCCAGTGGGATCGGGATAGCGCCGCAGCATTTCTCCGTCTATTTCCTGAAGCACTTTTAAGGCTGTGGGAGAAGGTGGATAGGGATTTTCGTTAGAATTGAGTTTGATAATTTTTGTGCCTAGGGGTGGCTGTTCTCCCGGCACATAGCCAGACATTTCCTGGATGCTTTTGCGAAAGTAATTCATCTATTATCTGCGTTTATCTGCGTTTATCTGCTTTCATCTGCGGTTAAAAAGATTATATCAAACAATTAGTGACTATCCGAGTTATGCCCAAATCAATTAACTTTTGCATATCTGCTCGATCGTCCACCGTCCACGCCACAATGTCAACTCCCTGACTGCGGCTTGCTTGAATTAGTGCGGGGTTTTCCAGCAAAACGCGATACTGGCTGCTAATCAAATTATCGCAATTCACCACAGCTTGAGACAATTGAGTTTTGTATGCTTCTAGATTAGCAACGATTTGCCCGATCGCCAAATCGCCATCTACCCGCCGCACTTGTGCCAAAAATCCATCATTAAACGAGGTAATAACGCATTTTTCTTTGATTCCTGCACCATTCAAAGTATTGACAAAATCCGCAACTTCTGCATCTGACCATTCGCAGTGCGGTTTGACATCAAAGTAGAGAAATTTGTCAACATTTTTCAGGATAGCTAAGGCGGCTTTTAGGGTAGCGATTTTTTCTGCTGAAAATTCATCGCCAAACCATTTACCCGCATTGAGTGTCTGCAATTCTGACAGGTTTGTTTCCCTGACTTTACCGGAAACTCCGGTGATTCTATCCAGGGTAGCGTCGTGGAAAATTATCGGTATGTTGTCGGCGGATAGCTGGATATCAAATTCGATCGAATCGGCTCCACGGGCGATCGCCAGTTCAAATGCTGCTAAAGTGTTCTCAGGGGCGATCGCTGAAAATCCCCGATGTGCGATAATTTCTAAATTCACTGTTTCGCGCTTTCTAAAAAATCTGCCACAGTTTGATTAAAAGTATCCGGTTGAGTCAAAAAACACCAGTGATTCCCCGGCACTTTTTGAATTACTAGATTTTTCAAGTATCTTTGGTAGGGTTGCATTTGCCAATCCATGCGATTTACTCCTTTTTCCGGCTGTACAAACAAAGTTGGAATATCAATATCTTCAGTTAAACCGGCAACTTTCATCACTTCGGAAAATATCTGATTTCTGGCGGAAATCGTAAATTTACTGCCCCAACTTCCGTCTGACTTTTGTTCGATTTGGTGTTGGAATATCCTTTGTTGCACTTCACTCCAACCCGCGTATTCTCCCCATTGTTTGGCTGCTGCTTCTGCTTGGGCTAAAGTCGCAAACGGGCCCATACATTTGAGACAGTCTAATTTTCGGTAAACTATTGGTAGCGTGAGTTTCATCACGGCGGGCAGTTTTGTGATGAAGATGGGGTCTACTAAAATCATACTGGAAAAGCGATCGCCATTCTGCCGCGCCCAAATCGGTGCTAGTTTTCCTGTCCAAGAATGTCCGATTATGTGGGCATTTTGCCAGTTGAGGTGTACCATCAAAGCTTCCAAATCTGCGATCGCCCTAGCAAAAGTATAGTCTATTTCCGGTTTACTGCTCTCTCCGTGGCCGCGCATATCTGGCGCTACAATATGATAGCGGTTAGACAAATAATTGCCCAAGCCAGTCCAGACAACCGCACTATCTGCCAAACCGTGCAGCAGCAGCAAACGCGGAACTTTTTCTGTCCCTGTTTTTGAGTTCCATTCTAGGTAAGAAAGTTCGATGTCGGGCAATTTTAAGCTGTTGCGTGTAAACATGATTAGCGGTAATTTTGAGTATATTTTTCCCCAAAAAAAAGAGACCGGGTTTTGTACGGAGATTATTTGTTCGTTGTTTAAAATTCTCGCTAAACCTGCCCCTACAAACAAATTTGAGGTGAGAAACCAGGTTTCTTGCCAGATACGTCGCTGTCAAACCAAAGACATTGAGAAACCTGGTTTCTGAGGCTGAGAATCCTAAATCTTCCCTTTCAAGCTAAACAAAAGAAACTGAGTTTTCTGCGCTTCCTCAAAATTGTCATCGCTGAGCAAAACTACACTTTTGCTGCCATCTGGCAACTGCGGGCCGAGAGTCATCCCCTCTAAATTGTACAGCGGAATTCCCAGTTCGCTCAAGTCTAACAGCAACTTTTTCCTCACAGGTTCGACCATTGCCACTTGCCCCTTAAAACTCTGGATTCTGGAAGTATCTGTAGCCGCCCCAACCGCTACTTGATAAATTTTAGCACCGTATCCCGACAGTCCAAAAGAACGCTCTAAACTCAAAAATTGACCGCCACCAATAGTTACCAATTCTGTTAATCCGTTCAAAACAGTCATCGGAACTTGGTCTAGCTTGTAAAGATTTTCTGAGACTAATTGCGGTGTTTTATCGACGATGATATAATGTAAAAGACGGAGTTTGGTTGCCTGTTCCGGGTCTAAATCTTGAATTAACGGTGCTGCCGTCGCTGTAAACAATCGAAACGGATCGAGACCGCCCGGACTAAAGGTTTCGGGGTCGATACTTAAAGATTCAAAACCTAAATTTTCCTGGACTCCTTGCTGTTGTTTCTCATCGCTGGGAGCGGGAATGTAGCGCTTTGGGATCGGCAAATTTCCTCGCAATTTCCCGGTGGTGAGGTCAAATTCTCCTAGAAAAGGAGGGCTGCCTTCGCTGGCAACAAATACTGAATTCCGGGGAGAAAGGGCGATGCCTTCGGGATTGATGGAACCCCAAGGGAAGGTTTCACCGTCTGCTTTTTTGAGGGAGGTAACGCCTTCAACGGCAACTTTTTTCAGGCGAATATTTGCTGGATCGCTGGATGTAAGATCGAGTCTGAGACTGTAAAATCTGGCTTCTCCGTTTTCGCTTTTGTCGTCGGAAAGAGCGTAAAAACGATAAGCTTTGGAAGTCACGCCACTAATACCTTTTGCGTCGTATGTGATTCCTGATAAACCGCCGACTGGTGCTCCTTCAAAATTGATTTTGGGCAATTGGTACTCGCCCAAAAAGTCTAGGGATATTTCGGGAAAAGAGCGGTCTCTAGCAACAGCGGGAGGGGCGGCGCAAGCTGTGCAAACTGTTAACAAAATTAGGGCTAAACTGAATAAGCGCAAAATGCGTTGGCGAAGCCCGCCCCTACGGGGGCTACGCCAACGAAGAGGATCGCCCAACGCCTTAAAATGCCAATAATTGCTCAGTACGCTAAATTTTATTTTGTTGTTCTTGTTCAATTGTTTGCTTTTGTGCCATCTTTGTGACATAATTTATACCCTTTTGTAAATATGCAAAACTTGATGTTTCGTGCGGGGCTGCCGAATCGCGGCAACCAAATTTTGAGAATGAGAAATTCTGTACCTATTGGGTGCTTGCTTTTCTTGTGGCTGTGTGCTGGTTCTGTTGCTAGCGCCCAAACTAATCCACTAGGCCTCGATCAATTTTCTCCTAATCCTCTTGAAATTACCACACCCGATCCCCTAAAACCCGCCAGTGAATCTTTGAGTAACACTCAGCGGGACGAACTGACAGCGGCTTTGGAACAGTTAAACTTAGAAGCAGCGGCTAAACTGCAAGCTGGAGATGGGGCTGGCGCTTTTGATATTTGGTTCCGAGAATTGCGGCTGCGCAGGTATCTTGGCCCGGCGGCGGAAATTGCTGCTTTGAGTCGGGTGGGAAGTATTGCTTGGAGTAGCAGTAAAAACCTTGAACTACAGCTTATTACTAAACGGCTGCAAGCAATTCACAAACAAGTCAAATCCCAAGTACCAATTAATACTGAGTTGCTCCCGGCTTTGGCTGCGGCTTTTCAGCAGGTGCGCGCTAAAGGGCCGACTGTAGAAGTTTACCAACAAATTCTCGAAAATGCGCGCCAAAATCAAGATATATTGGCTCAGGGTCAGATTTTAAAGGCGATCGCACTTATTCACATCAATTGGCTGAGTTACGATAAAGCGGCTCCGGTGTATGAGGAATTGGCAACTTTAATTCAGGAAAACCGCGGTTTATTTGTGGCTAATGCTGCTGTACAAAATTCTGCTATAACGGCGGGAAACGGTGCGCCGCCACAGCCTGTAAATCCTCCTACTGAGGTGGATACTCTGAAACAGTTAGCCTACGCTTACCAGCAGTCGAAACAACCCCTAAAGGCGATCGCAGCTAGGGAAAAACTAGCATCTGTGTATCTAAACCTGCAAAACCCCAGCGCTATACCACCGCTAAAAATTGCGATCGCCACCGATTACCAAATGCTAGGTCAAATCAACCTAGCAGCTCAATATTATCAAGAAGCATACAATTTAGCCGTTCCCATTCAACAATATGCCCAAGCTAGCGAAGCTTTGGATAAATTAGCATTGCTTTACCGATCGCAAAAACAGCTAGAACCGACTGTGCGAATTTATCAAATGCAGTTGCTGTTGGAAGAACGGGCTTACAATTGGTACGGATTGATGAGTGCTTACGACAATCTCGGTCAAGTTTATCAGGAGATGAAGGCTTACGATAAAGCTTTGGAAGCTTATCAAAAAGGGTTGGAAGTGGCTCAAAGATTGGGACACCGAAAAGAGTATTTTGATAAGAAAATTCTCAAGGTTAACAAGCAATTGCAAAAAACTTCGTAGTTGTTACATCTGATTGATTAGTTTTATATATTCGAGGCTTGTAGGGGCGGGTTTAGCGCTAAATATTCAGATTCGGCAGACAATCTCAATACAAAACCCGCCCTTGTGGTGCTTCGGCCCACGTAACGAAGTATTAAATGGCGTAAATTTTGATAAATATTCCGAACTAGCTTGCTGCTGAGGCTTCCAGACAGCAAACAGGATTTGGTAAAACTGAGGGCGATCGCCTAACTTAACTGATTCTATTTGTTACAATTATTGATTGGATGTATTGTACCATTTTTCCTGTAAATGACCATTTCCTCACCCGTAGCAGACACCAAAAACCCACCCCGTCGCGATACAGACTGGCGGTTATTCATGAGGTTGGCATCTTACGCAACCCGCAGCAAACGCTTGCTGATGATTTCGATCGCACTATTAGTACCGCTAGCAGTCTCAGGAGCACTTCAGCCGATTCTGATCGGACAGGCAATTTCGGTAATTCGATCGGAACCTACCTATGAATTCTTGCGGGGATTGCCTTTATCTGCTGCATTAAATATTTTGGCAGTATTGCTGATGCTAACTATAGCAGTTAGATTGGCACTGCAATCAGTCCAAGGATATTTAGTTACCAAAGTAGGGCAAATTATTACGACTGATATTAGAAATGATTTGTTCGCCCACGTCACATCGCTAGCAGTGCGGTTTTTCGATCGCACTCCTGTCGGTAAATTGATGACTCGCCTCACCAGCGATGTAGAAGCTTTGGGGGAAGTATTTTCCGGCGGGGCGATCGGGATTGTTAGCGATTTATTTTCAATTTTAGTAATTGCCATTTTCATGTTTACCATGCAGTGGCAACTAGCTTTAATGTTGGTATTAATGATGATACCAATTACCGCCCTCATAATTTATTTCCAGTACCAATACCGGATTGCAAATTACACTACCAGAGAAGAACTTTCCGATCTCAACGCCCAACTGCAAGAAAACCTAACTGGTATTGGCGTAGTGCAGCTATTCCGCCGCGAAAGATTCAACTCAGAATTGTTTAACGTCACCAACAAACGCTACATCAAAGCAGTTGACACAACTATCTTTTACGATTCTGCAGTATCTGCGACATTGGAATGGATTGCTTTAGTGGCAATTGGAGCCGTTTTGTGGCTGGGCGGTGAAAAAGTTCTGCATGGTACTCTTAACTTTGGTACTTTGTCAGCATTTATTTTATTTGCTCAGCGTCTCTTCGATCCGCTGCGGCAATTTGCGGAGAAATTTACTGCCATTCAAGCAGGATTTACCGCCGTCGAACGGATTAGCGATATTCTCAACGAACCGATCGAAATTAAAGATCCAACTAGCGCACAGAAGGAAGAAGGAAGAAGGAAGAGGGAAGAAGGAAGAGGGAAGAAGGAAGAGGGAAGAAGGGAATATGATTCGCCGCTGCTGATTACCAGTCATCCTGAGCCAATTGCCTATAATTTATCTTCAAATGAGGAAGAATTGGCAGACAATAATCAAACTCCTGTAACTTCTGAATATCGCCTATCAGCTAACAATCAAAAATCCCTAGTTGCCCATGCCCAATCACAGCAAGCCGCATCAGGAGAAATCCAATTTGACAATGTGTGGTTTGCGTACAAAGATAACGAATATGTCTTGGAAGACCTTAATTTTACCATCAAATCCGGCGAAAAAGTAGCATTAGTCGGCCCCACGGGTGCGGGCAAAAGTTCGATCATCCGTCTCCTGTGCCGCCTTTACGAACCGACGCGAGGACGCATTTTGATTGATGGTGTGGATATTCGCGATTTGCCTCAAGCGGAATTGCGCAGACACGTAGGGGTGATTATTCAAGATGGCTTTCTATTTGCTGGCGATGTCAAGAGCAATATTAGCCTGGGCGAAAGTTACTCTATGGAGGAAATTCAAGCAGCAGCAGAAAAGACGAATGTTGCGCGTTTAATTGAAGAATTGCCTCAAGGTTATGACACGCAATTGCGGGAGCGGGGAACCAATCTTTCGGGGGGACAAAAGCAGTTGTTAGCGTTTGCTCGCGCGGCGATTCGCAATCCCAGTATTTTAGTTCTAGACGAGGCAACTGCTAGTTTGGATGTGGGGACGGAAGCTTTGATTCAAGAGGCTTTGGAGCGTTTAATGGTGGACAGAACTGCTATAATCATTGCGCACAGGCTCTCGACTATCCGAAATGTCGATCGTATTTTGGTGCTCAAACGCGGGCAGTTAGTAGAGTCTGGCAGCCACGAAGAATTGTTGCAGCAAGAAGGTTTGTATGCCAGTTTGTATAAGCTGCAAATGCTCGGAAGTTGACATTTGACAGTTGATAGTTGACCTGTGACAGTTGACAGAAGGAATATTTTTCCTAAACTGGGGATATGTGTGGTTTTAGATTTTAGATGAGAGAACAAATCTAAAATCTAAAATCTAAAATCTAAAATCGGATCACCTGCCGAAAATTATTCTCCCAATGGTTTCTGGCAGGTGAGTTATGTGTTGGAAAAGCTGATTTGGCCCGATGCCAAACAATAACTGCATCGCCAGCACAATTGCTGCTAGAGCAATTGCTGTGCCGACGCTGGCTTTTAACACTTTAAAAGCCCAATTGAATACCAGCCAAGAAACAAGTAAGGAAGCAATTAAGATAATTAATTCTAGGGGCATATAACATTTTTTACTGTCATGTTTGATTCAAGCAATACTGCCGCGTTTCCGTGTTTCCTTAAAAGAAATTCCGACATTTTTCAAGCCTGCTTTAATCATTTGCTGTTCTAATAAAGCGAAAAAGCGAGTTCGATCGCCCCCGGTGACTACGGCTTGGTTATGGGCTTCTGCTAGCGTCACGGGATAGCCACCGCCTTTGTGTACTTGAGCCAGCATCATTCCTAATGCTAAATCTAGCTCCACCTTATCTTGTGCTACCCATTCCGGCACTTCTATTCTAGCAATTTCTGTACCAACATGAACGTAACAAAAATAGATGGGATTAAGGCCGTATAAATCTAAAATTCGAGCGTGGGATTTCCATAATGGGCTTCTTTGTCCGGGGGACAGAATTGTTGCCCATAAGATGGCATCTCGCAAGGGTTCAAATTCTTGACAAGGTGCTTTTTCGTCAAAAGCACTGGTGGCGGAAAATCCAACATTCGGACAGTTTGTCATGCAGTCTGGTACTTCGTGGGTGCAAGCTTGAAAGCGCAAAAAAGATAAGCTTTCGCTGCTGCGAGAAGCACTTAAGTATCCTAGTAGGGGAATTTTTGCAACACGCAATTTGTCCCAAGCTTCTAAAATTGGCTGCAAAATTCGATCGCGCGCTTCAGTAGGTAACTGTTCCAAAAACCAATAAATCAGGGAACCGTCTACCATTGCCAAAGTGGGCGCGGGCAGTCGATTGTCGTTAGCTTTTGCCCAATTGCAGCCCATTTCTGCGAGGGCGATGGCTTCGGAAACGGCGCGCCGGTATCCCATCCATTCTTCGGTTCTAATGCCCCACTGGCGCGAAGCATACAAGTCTTCGGGCTTGTAGAAAACTTCGGGCACGCTGTCTAAAACTGGGTGGCGGCTTTGCCCGTAGTGCAGCATGACAGTGCCGACGTTGATCAGGTAGCAGTAGGCGATTTCGTGATGGCTGGGCGAAATTTGCGATCCGTCTGTGGCGAAGACTGTGTGGGCTGCGGGGGGTGCGGTGATGTAGGTGCGATCGGACAATGGCTCGATCGGCGTGGCAGCATTGAATAAAGTGCGATCGCTCCAACTCTCTTGCAATTCTACCAATTTTTCCTGTCCCACCGCGGCTTTTTCTAGCAAATTCTGAGCCACTTGCAAACGCTGGCGAGCCGCAGCCGCTTCCACATTCAAATGTTGGCTCATTCCCTGCATTGCCTTGGCTGCTTTAGTTAAATCTAGCATTGGTTTTAAGCCTTAGATTGGTTCGATCGTTCGGAATGCAAGTCCTGGGAAAAAGAAGGACTTGCATTCCGAACGATCGAACCTGGAAAAGAAGGACTAAAGTCCTCACTACGAACCTATTTTATTACGGTCACCGACAAAAAAAATCGATTTTTTTTGTCGGTATCCTTGATTTTTTGGGAAGTTTCTGTTATATTTATATCATAATGGGAATATGTTCAAAAATAATATTTTCGCAACCATCCCATTATATAAAAATACCATACCAGCCCCGCAAAAGTCAACCAAAAAAGTGTAAAATTTTGGTATTTTTTTTGACTCTGCTAAGCGAAAAAAACCTCCTTGCCAACAAGTCTAACATCAACATTCGTGGGGCAGCCAATCGGCAAAATCTCCGGCAAACTGGGACAGAGAAAGCAATTGAACGGGTGGATTTAGAGCCACAGATTGGCGTTCTGCCAAAGTATTGTAACCCCAATCTGCCAAAAACAAGCTGACCTGAGATAAATCCGGCTGCTGTTTCACCGACAGCAAAGTTTTTAACCTGTCTTCCACAAACCAAATAGTCGTATCTTTGCCAGATGCTGCCAAAAATTCCCGCAAAATTTGGTGTTTCGGCTTGTTGTATTCCTTGCCAAAAATCAACTCCGATGGCATTTGTACGCCCGCTAGCTGCAAGAGTTCCCGCACAAAACGCCCTTCCTTGGTTGTGACGATCGCCACTTTTACCGAACTTTCCTGCAATAATGATTTCAGGCGATCGGCTACTCCTGGATAAAAGCGGTGCAAAGACAGCCACCCAGCTAAATCCTCAGCAATCCAATTATCGCGCAGCCCGTCTAACATAGCGCCGACAGACTGGGCTTTTAAATTGTTTTCGGTCAATAATTGCGGGACAATGTTGGGCCAGTCCAGCAAAATTTGCTCTTCGGTAATTCCTGTCAGCAGGGCGCGAATCAGCAGGGGCATTTCCCAACCCGTTTCGATGGCGGGCCGCACTCGGTAAAAACTCAAAGCTAAATCTGGATCTGGTACTGTTTCCACTGGTTTCCAGATTTGACAGTAGGTACGCCAAGCTGTTTGGAAATATTCGATTAGTCCGTCACAAATCACACCGTCAAAATCAAGAGCGAGAATTGTTGGCAAGTTATTAGTCATCGAGGGATTTGGGATTTGGAATTTGGGTGAATAGTCTTGATTAAAAAGACTGAACTAGCGGTTGATCGGCAACTGATTCGAGTTTTTGGGACTTCAGCAATTGCGTCCACTCGGCCTTCAGACTCGCATCATCGGGTGCTTTTCGCCGCATTTGGGCGAGAGTAGCAAGAGTGTCGTACCAAATTCCATTTTTAGCATAGGCGATCGCCCTAGCCCGCGGGTCGGGATTTGCTAAGTCGTTCTTGAGAGTTGGCTGCGGTTCAATTCGCTGTATCCATCCTTTAACAATATAATCTCCCGATCGCTCCAGAGGGTCGCAAGCCAGTGCAAACGACCACACATATCGCTTACCAACCTCAATATTTTTTGTCTTGTCTTTATCAGAAATGCTAACTCCCACAATTCCGGCTTTGTCAATTTTTAAACTAGATTCGTAGATTACTTCGGATTCATCTTCGTTGAGCAAAACAAACTCTACTTGAGCCGCCGGTTGAGAAACATAGACAAAAAGTGTGGGCGACTCTGTGAGGGTTAAGCCAATATTGCTTTCCGGTATTAAGGGAGTAATAAATAAACCATCCCGCAACTGACAGCCTCGATGCGTTCCACCTTGCCGGTTGTCGGGGGCTGTGACATCTGGGGGTTTGAAATTAATATTCTGACTCAGGAGAATTGGTGCGGGCACAGCCTGCATCGGTGAAAGCAAACTGGGGATAGTAACTGCGATCGCAAATACAGCGATCGCCAGTGCAGCCAAATGTATAAAACGTTTCATTTTTTCACCAACTTGTAGAGATATCCTCGATCGCGTCTCTACTGTTAGCCCGGAGTTTTAACTTAACCCCGGGCGCGATCGGGTAAATTTGTCAATTTTAAGATCGCCATCGGTTGACCGACAAAACTTTAAGAAATATCGAGTTTTAAAGAGGGCCAACCAGCGGTTGAGCTGCCACTGATTCTAGTCCTTGGGACTGCAACAATTGGGTCCACTTGGCTGTCAACCTGGCATCCCCCGGTGTCTGGCGCCGCATTTGGGCTAAAGTAGCTAGAGTTTCGTACCAAATCCCATTTTTAGCGTAAACATTGAGCCTCGTCATCGGGTCAGGATTTGCTAAATCGCTCTTGAGAGTTGGCTGGGGTGCTATGCGCTGCACGAACCCTTTAACCACTGAATCTGCCGATCGGTCTTCCGGTTCGCAAACCATCGAAAACGACCACACGTATCGCTTGCCAACTTCCAGCGATTTGTTGTTGTCGCCGGTAGCAGGAACGCTAATTCCAACAATTCCCGATTCTTTAAGTTTAAATGTTTTTTCGTAGACCACTTTGTCCTCGTTTTCTGTCAGCAAAGTAAACTCTATTTCTGCCGAGGTTTGAGGAACGTAGACAAAAATTGTGGGAGACTCTGTGAGGGTTAAACCGATATTAGTTGGAGGTACTAAAGGAGTAATAGATAAACCCGCCGGACAAAGCTTGGAACCGCGATGTGTCCCTCCTTGTCGGCCGCCGGGGGCTGTGACGTTGGGAGGCTGGAAATTAACATTCTGACTCAGCAGGATCGGCTGGGATTGTGCTGGCACTCCCGCCAGTGAACTCGGGACGGTGGCTGCGAGGGCAGATGCGCCGATCGCCAGTGTAGCTAGATGTAGAAAACGTTTCATTTTTTTGTACCTTTGACTATAATATTGCAAACACAGACACTCCCGAATGGCAACGAATATTTTTGAGAGGCTAGTCGAGCGCGCGCAGATACACAATTTGAACCTTGACATACGATCAATAACATTAATTAATTCGATCGGCAAGTGATTTTGGGTGCCAAGAATCCGGCGAGCGACCTCGCCAGTATCCTTGCATACACTTACTGGCTACCAACTGTAAAATTTTGTTACAAAGCGGTCGGAGTTTCCGGGTGTTCTAAGATGGAGGAAGTCTGGCCCAGGCGGCTGCCCTGCCAAACAACTGCTGTTTGTGTGAAACGACTCAAACTTTTATGCTGGGATAATGAGTAAAATATCTAACAAAATTCGATCGGCAGCGGCTCAATTGAGTCAAATGTATAAACCATCACTCTTCTTTGCTAGGTCTGTATTAATTGCTAGCGCGGCAGTAACATTATCCTTGATGGCAGGCAGACATCTAGGAATACTCGAACCAATAGAATTAAGTGCCTACGACCAAATGCTGAGGTGGCGTCCCGACGAAAAGCCAGACTCGCGCTTGCTAGTTGTGGGGATTACCGAAGGAGACATTCAGAAACTGAAACAGTGGCCGATATCCGATCGCAAAATAGCTGAAATCTTACAAAAACTCAAAAAAATGCAGCCAGCAGTCATCGGCTTAGACGTGCTGCGAGACGTACCTTTAGGAGACGGGCGCCAGGAATTAACTAAAGTTTTACAAAAAAGCGATCGAATTATCGGGGTATGTTTAGTCACCGACGGGAGTGCGAACAATCCCGGTTCTCCGCCACCTCCGGGCCTGCCAGAAAACCGGGTGGGATTTGCAGATTTTGGAGTCGATCCGGGCGGCATACTGCGGAGAGCTTTATTATTTATGAAACCGCCGACAATTGAGGGTACATCCTCGCCTGAAAAACATCTTTGCAATGATAGTTCTCAAGTTTTAGCTTCCTTCAACCTCCAGCTAACACTCCGCTACCTGCAAGGGCAAAAAATCTCTCCGCAACTGGCACCAGATCAATCTTTATGGCTGGGAAAAACCCAATTAAAACAAATACAAAGCAATGACGGAGGATACAGCAATGCCGATGCCAGGGGATATCAAATACTAATTAACTATCGTTCCCGGCAGCAAGTCGCACCTCAAGTCACAGTTACGGATGTTTTAGAAGGAAAAATCGACCCAAATTTAGTTAAAGATAAAATAGTGCTGATCGGTTACACCACAGAAACCGTTAAAGATTTCTTTTATACTCCTTACAGTGGGCGGCAGCAAAACAACCAATTCATGCCGGGGATCGTGGTACACGCACAAGTAATCAGCCAACTTTTGAGTGCTGTTTTAGACAATAAACCGATGTTTTGGTTTTGGCCGGAATGGGCTGAAATCCTGTGGATTTCGGGATGGTCAATTGTGGGAGGAACCGTGGCATCGCGGATGGCTCACCCAGCGCAGTTGGCGCTGACATTCGGAGCAATGCTGTCGGGGTGTTGCGCGCTCGGCTTTGGGATTTTTATGTTGGCAGGGTGGGTGCCGGTGGCAGCACCAGCCTTAGCATTAATCTTAACTGGGGGCAGCATTGTATCCGCAGACAGATTTAATAAATCAGGATACGGGAAAGCAATTAGCGATCGAGTAAAACAAGTCTTCAAAGTCGAAATTGACCAAGCCAGAAAAGAACAGCAAGTGGCAGAAATCACAGAATCTGATTTCTTTAAAGAATTGCAGCAAAAGAAAGATAAACTGAGAATTAATAAAAAAGAAACCTCTGAAGAACCACCTTCCCAACCCTCAGAAATAACTGCAACTGCCTCAGAGCTGTCCCAAACCGAAAGTCAGGCAGACGAATACTTAGCTCAGTTGCAGCAAAAAGCCAAACAGCAGAAGCAGCGGGCCACCCAGACAGCATCGGCAAGCAGCTCAAAAACAGGTGCCAGCGATGCCAGCAGTGATGCTAGTGGGACAGAAACCAAAGCAGATGAGGAGTTGAGCGATTTGCAAGCCAAAGCAAAACAGATGCGGCAGCGCAGGAGCGATGAAAAGAGGATTAAAGATGAAAAGATTGATAATTTATTAGACAAGGAGGATTTGGGAAGCCAGGAAGAATGAGAGACTACTCGAGGGCATCTAGAATTGCATCATCATTTCTGGTCGCCGTTTACGAGCATCATACATAGTTGCACGCAATATATTCAAATATCACCTACATTGTGTTGGTAGGCTGTTAGCCCGGATGAACGAACCATTAAGCCCTCTATCTCTCTTCCGAAGCAGGTTGTTGAGATTACTTTTAGTTGTAGACTACAGTTTTATTCGGTGCTGATTAATTCCTTAGTTTATCAAGTCTGATTGATTGCAGACTTTGCCGATCAGCAAGGTTCACACCTAGAGAGCAATCACGAACGTCAGTTATGAGCGTGGTTCTGGCGTCAATCTTGGATGGGAGCTCTTGCCCATCCCACAAATCATTTACGATTGCTGTAGAGGACATAAATCCTCAAGCTGTCTCTATTTAAGTCTAGTCATTTAAAGAACTTCAAAGTCAATAAATGACTAAAGTTAAATAGATAATTGTTCAATCTTTGCAATACGCATATCATGTCAAAAATCATTTCTGTCCACTCTTACCGGGGTGGAACTGGCAAATCGAACACGACTGCAAATTTGGCATCTATTATCGCTCGCAGCGGAAATCGGGTCGCCATTGTAGACACAGACATTCAATCGCCCGGGATTCACGTGCTGTTCGGTTTCAGCGAAAGCAACATGGATCGCTGCTTGAACGATTACCTGTGGGGTAGGTGTCCGATCGCGGATACGGCCTACAATGTGAGTTCGCTGCTGCCAAAATTAGCTACTAACGGCAGCCTCTACCTGATTCCTTCGAGCATCAAAGCAGGGGAAATAGCGCGAGTTTTGCGCGAAGGCTACGACGTGGGACTGCTTACCGACGGCTTTCAAGAACTGATCGACGCTCTCAACTTAGATTACCTATTTATCGACACGCACCCGGGGCTCAACGAAGAAACCCTGCTCAGCATCACCATTTCCGACATTTTGCTGCTGATTCTGCGTCCGGATCAGCAAGACTTTCAGGGAACGGCTGTCACGGTAGATGTGGCTCGCAAATTAGAGGTTCCCAAGATTTTGATGACGATCAACAAAGCCCCAGAATCTCTGGATTTTGAGGATTTGAAGCAGCAAGTAGAGAGTATTTACAACATCCCAGTTGTCGGGGTGCTGCCCCACAGCGATAAGATGATGCTGCTGGCCAGTAAGGGGGTGTTTGCTCTGCACTTTCCTAAAGACCCTCTAACTCTAGTGGTGGAAGGGATTGCCAAACAGATTATGGGATAATTGGTGTTGTCCGAGTCGCAGAGGGCGATTCAGCCAAGAGGGATAGCTACGCCGCGCGTGCGAGTGCGTTTCGATTTCAATTCCATCAGCGCCGTGTCCTCCTGCGTCTCGGGCTAATGCTGTGGAGGAACTTTGTAGGCGACATTATTTGCTTAAAGAGTAGGCAGAATGGCGACAAAATGAGATACAAATAGATTATGAGAATTTGTTAAAAAACTTTAGGAGGAGAACTCATGGAATTTGACTGGCGCATACTAATAGTATTGAGTCCCGTCTTGTTGGCTGGCGGCTGGGCTGCTTACAACGTCGGCGCTATAGCTCTCAAACAAGTGCAGAAATTGTTGAACAAGCAAGCTTAAACTCAGCCTCTATACTGGTAAGGTCGCAGCCGACTGTTTCTGGAGATACAAATACAGTCGGCTCATTTGTGGCCCAGATCTGGTTGAGTGCGATCGCGATTTTTGGGCGATCGGGCAATTTACGACTCCAGACAGATAGGGCGAAAGCCAAAGAAAAGTTATAAATAAACGATTGCGCAGAAACGGGGTGCGATCGACCAAAATATTAAGTTGACCGCTCGACAGTTGACAGTTGACAGTTGACAGTTGACAATCATAAGTCCGAGGATTGGAGTAATGAATAGTCTGATTTTAATTTCTCCCTACAAGGGTTCAGGCTTTAAACCAATTCTTTCTGGTATAGCAACCGCCACATCGGTGAGGATATAAATAACCGGAATGAATAGAGCCGATACCCGTACGGAATCAATGGTTTGATTCGGGTTATGCAACCCAACGACGGAGCTCGGGGGGCAAGCTGTCAACTGTCGAGCGGTCAACTGTCGAGCGGTCAACTGCTATAAGTGAGGAGCTTGATGTTTTCCGCTCGGCTCAGCATTTATGATGAGACGGCGATACAAATATTTAGCAAGCACGTTCCCGCAGAAAATATGAGACAATCGCAAAAGTATTTGCCCTGAAAATCCCCCTAAAAACTGCGAAGTTTAAGTAATAGGGAAGATCGGTCAAATTGTCAATGTTTAACTCCTATATCTAAGGATAGATTATGCTTTTTCCCCGAGCTAGCGGCATTTTACTCCACCCGACATCTTTTCCCAGCCGATTTGGCGTTGGGGATATGGGAATAGAAGCATATCGCTTTATTGACTTTTTAGTAGAGAGCGACCAGCAATACTGGCAGATATTGCCGCTGGGCCCGACAGGATACGGCAATTCTCCTTATTCGTGCTATTCAGCAATGGCAGGAAATCCGCTGATGCTGAGCCCGGAAATTCTGCGGGACGAGCAATTGCTCAGCGATGAAGATTTAGCTCATTCGCCGGAATTTCCGCTGGATACTGTAGAATTCGAGCGGGCGATCACGCACAAAATCCCGATGCTCAAAAAAGCCTGCGAAAACTTCAAAGCGCAAGCATCGCCGGTACAGCAAAGAGAATTCTCGGCTTTTTGCGAGAGCAAAGCGACTTGGCTGGAAGATTATGCCTTATTTATGGCACTAAAAGACAGCTTCAACGGCACGAGCTGGCACACTTGGGAACCAGAAATTGCTCAGCGCAAACCGGAGGCGCTAGACAAGTGGCGGCAGCAGCTAAATACTGAGATTTATTACTACAAATACGTCCAGTTCGAGTTTTTCCGCCAGTGGACAGAGTTGAAACGCTATGCCAACCTGCGCGAAATTAAAATTATTGGCGACATTCCGATTTATGTAGCTCACGACAGCGCTGATGTCTGGTCGCATCCAGAAATATTTTGTTTGGATGAAGCAACTGGAGAACCAGCTTTAATGGCCGGTGTTCCGCCGGATTATTTCAGCTCCACAGGTCAATTGTGGGGCAACCCGGTATACAATTGGGAGGCTTTGCAAGCAAATAATTTTCAGTGGTGGGTGCAGCGTTTTGAGGCGATTTTCGCTTACGTAGATGTGACTCGGATCGACCACTTTCGAGGATTTGATGCTTACTGGGCGGTGAAGCGCGGTCAAGAAACTGCGATGGAGGGAGAGTGGATTAAAGCGCCGGGAACAGCTTTGTTTGAGGTAATTAACGAGAAGTTTGGCAACTTGCCGATTATCGCTGAGGATTTGGGAGTAATTACTCCGGAAGTGGAAGCTTTGCGCGATCAGTTTGAGTTTCCGGGAATGAAGATTTTGCAGTTCGCTTTCGGCGCGGGCCCTGGCGATCCTTTTTTGCCTTTTAATTACGTTCGCAATTGCGTAGTTTACACCGGCACCCACGACAACGACACGACTGTCGGCTGGTTCAATCAACTGCAAAACTACGAAAGAGATGAGGTTTTACGTTATTTGGGCTGCATCGATCCCCAAGGAATTCACTGGTCTTTAATCCGCATGGGTTGGATTTCTATGGCTAATTTGGCAATTGTGCCGTTTCAAGATTTGTTGGGTTTGGATACCGATGCGCGGATGAATTTTCCGGGGAAAGCAGAGGGAAATTGGGGCTGGCGGTATCGGCGCGAAGCTTTGAATTGGGAGGTGCGCGATCGGCTCAAAACCATGACTTACATCAGCGGGCGCGCTCCCCAGAAAAATTGATAATGGGTAATGGGTAATGGGTAATGATATCGTGTCCGGTCAATTCCCTCCGCTTCGCTCCGCCCGTAATAGAAACGGTTTGTAGTGAGGACTTTAGTCCTCATCCATGACGCTTGACTAAAGTCCTCACTACAAACTAATCTTATTGTGGTGGTTCTCGGAGGACATGATATGAGTCAATAAAGACGGACATTCTCATTGAAAACTGTGGACTGCCAGCCATTACCTATTCCCCATTACCAGAAATAATTGGTTTAAAGCCTCCACCCTTGTAGGGAGAAATTAAAAGCAGACTATTCATGACTCGAATCTTCTTCCTTCCAGGTAGAGGTCGCACTCCGAAGTCAACTGTCAACTGTCAACTGTCAACTGTCAACGATTAACCTTCATTCTAGGGCTTTGCTGAAGGCTTGAGTTCGTCAGCTTTGAAAACAACTTCTTTGGCGACTCCCAGGGCTCCGAGCTGTTCGGATTGTCCGTTATTAACAGCAATCATTACCCCGCCTGCGTTACCAGCTAGAACTACCAATTGCTTTTCGGCTTCCCAGTTGCGCACAGTTCCTATTGGCAAAGTTCCCTCAAACTCTGTTTTGCCATCGACTTGAATCTGCATCCAGGATTCGGCCTTAAAAGTGACGCTAACCATCACTGGTTTACTGCCAGATTTATCTAAGTTTGTACCTGTTCTTGCTGCTTCGACAGCCGCGTAACTATCCGGTTTCAGATTTTTTGAGGCGCTGGATTTAGCAAATAAACGAGCTTGTTCTTGGCCAAGGGCGAGTTCTTCGGCTGCTGCACCTTTTTTTGCTGTCACAGAACCGCCCATCAACTGAGATAAGCCATTGACTGAACAGATAATTAGCAATGTGTAAAACAGGTAAAGGTGCATCGGGCGCAACTGAGGCCCATCTTGCCAGGATAGCTTGGCTGGCGATCGCGGTGGCGGTTCGATCGGGAACAAGTCAGCAAACTGAGTTCCGTCCAAACCCATTGCTTCGGCGTAGCGCTTGATCAAACCTTGAGTGTAGACCGGTTCGGGGAGTTGGTCGAGTTGACCGTCCTCGATGGCTTGCAGCAGATTCCGCCGAATCATTGTTACCACTGCTACTTTGTCCAATGAAATCGACTGCTGTTCGCGGTACTGGCGGAGTTGATCGCCGATTTCCGCTAACTTCTTCTGAGGTGGTTCTGGCTCTTGGGAGTGCAGTTTCTGCTTAGTTGTGTTGAAGAATAAAAACAATAAGTTCTTTGTCATATGCTGTGCTCCGGGAGATTTAGTGGCACGCTTATTGATGTTAGGTTGACTAGATTCCATAAAAAAATAATTTCTGCATCTTCTAGGGGTCGGTAACAGCCCGGTGGCAATATTGGCAATTCGGGCCGCTGCAATTGAATCGGGCCAATAGCTGTGCGGTGCAGGCGCACCACGGGATATCCCAACTGTTGGGCGGTGCGCCGAATCTGTCGGTTTCTCCCTTCTGATAGAATGACTTCTAACAGAGTTTTGTCTCGCACGCGATCGAGAACTCTAACTTGCGCTGGTAAAGTCTTTCTGCCGGACAAGATGATGCCCTGACGCCACGCTTGCAATATGGGTTCCGGGGGATCGCCGAGTACCCAAACCTGATAAGTTTTGGAGATCGAGTGACGCGGATGGGTCAAACAAAATGTCAGCTTACCATCATTGGTGAGCAAGAGGGCGCCGGTGGAATCTGCATCGAGGCGTCCTACGGGGTGGATGCCTTGACCCGAGCGCAGTTTGGACTCAAGCAGGTCGAGAACTTTCGATCGATCTCTGGGATCGCTGCAAGTAGAAACTACGCCTGCGGGTTTGTTGAGCAACAGATAGACACAAGCGGGTCGATCCGTTGGTTTCACTGGGATTCCATCGACTTCGATGAAATCGCGATCGGGATTCGCCTTTTGTCCTAAACCAACAATATTGCCATTAACTCGAACTCGTCCAGCTACAATCATCTGTTCTGCTAGACGGCGAGAGGCAATGCCCCACTGGGCGAGGATTTTTTGTAGCCTTTCATCAGACATGACGGGAGTGTGGGAACCGCCAACACGCGAGCGGTGGGGGAGGAAACATGACACGGTTAATTGATTAACCTTACTACTAATGCTCAATTCCTGGTTGGGAATAAATTACAATGCTGAGCAATCATTACAGGGCGTTGCGCCTGGTGCAGATTGTCCTGATGGCATGACCCTGAATGTTCTGCAAAAACTACGAGGAAAAGACTTGCCGCAGGCTATTGTCTGCACCCTTGTTTTGCTGCTAGTTGGAGATGTGTTGGTCTGACCCGACCATAAACCAACACTACCATAAAACCCGTACTGCCGGTTAAATTTATACGCTCGATCGCGAAATTTCCCTCGGGATCGCACAACTGGCGAACTCAGGAAAGAACTTGAGGGGGAAAATGGTGAGATTTTTGCGGCTGAGGGTGTTGCTGATTCGGGATCGATGCTTGCTTGTGGAGTTAATAGGAGTTGGGTTCATCAACCGAGTTTCTTGATATATCTGAGGTTGAGGGCGATATATCTGTGCGGGAACCAGGTTTGTGAGGTGGGATGTGCGAGTCCTAGTTAAATTTATGTGCTTGAATATTGAGGTTTGTATTCTGAAATTGTTTATGACTGTCGATCGCAACTCTCTTTTATTTGACAATAGAGCTGGCGCTACTAGCTCTGGTGAGACTGCTAATCTCGGCGAGGAACCGGGGACAGCGCCGCCGAGTCAAGGCAGCCGGATCGCGAGCGCGGTGCTGTCTCCGGCGGTGCAGTTGTTGCTGCGATCGCAAGTTGAGCAGGTTGACGAGTTAAATGTGAAAATTCAGGGGAGCGATCGACAAATTTTCAGCGGTGCGATCCCCAAAGTAACGGCCGCCGCTCGCGGTGCTGTGTATAAAGGATTACACCTAACTGAAGTTGCCATAGAGGGCTGCGGCATTCGCATTAACCTCGGTCAAGCTCTCAAAGGCAAACCGCTGCGCCTGCTCGAATCGGTTCCCGTGGCAGGCGTTTTGAGGCTCAGTCAAGCGGATTTAAATGCGTCGCTGAAAGCGCCTTTGCTGGCTGATGCTTTGAGCGAATTTTTGCTACCAATGCTGCCGCTGACCGATCGGGAACTGTCGCTGAAATTGCAAAATTCGCAGATGAAAATTGAGGCGGGTTTGTTGACGCTTTCGGCGACTATTTTGCGCGCTGGCGGTACACAAATTCCTTTGGTATTGCGGACTGGTTTGCGGATTGCTAGCGGTCGCGAATTGGTGTTTGAAGCACCAGAAATCGAAGTGGATGGAGAATTAAAGAGCAGTGATTTCAATGATTTTAAAATTGATTTCGGGCCGGAAGTGGAGATTGAGGAGTTGATTTTGAGTCCGGGGGAGATGGTTTGTCGGGGTTCAATTAGAGTTTTGCCTTAGCCGGAACTCGCCCAATTCGATCGCGCTTTTCAAAAGAAAGACTCGATCGCGGGCAACAGTAAAGTCACAAAATAGTAGACTAAGGGTGCGGTAAAAACATAACTGTCGGTGCGATCGAGAATACCGCCGTGACCTGGGATCAACTGTCCCGAATCCTTAACACCGGCGTCTCGCTTCATCATCGACTCAGTTAAATCTCCCAACAAGCTAGCAACGCCAATCAACAGACCAAAAGCAACCCCAGTATAGGGCCACCCCGGCCAGTCTAAATACCAAGACCCGGCGGCGCCCACGGCGATGCTGCCGCAAACTCCAAATACGGCACCTTCAACGGTTTTTTTCGGGCTGATATGGGAGAGGCTAGTGCGCCCGAAGAATTTGCCAACAAAATAAGCGCCAATGTCAGCGGCCCAGATGCAGAGGAAAGCCAGCAGCAGCGAAGTCAATCCTAAAGATATATTGCTGGAACTTGTCCAAGACTGCGCTGGGTAAATGTTAACGGGCAAATTGCTTGCTACTGCTTGCGAAAATTGGGTTGTAGCCAGATTGGCTGGGTCGAGACCCACTCGCAGCCGTATCCAATAGCTGGGCAAATAACCGCCGTAGAACAACCCTAAAATTGAGGAGGCAATATCGGCGATGGTCGATAATTTGGGTTGGAATAACAGGTAGAAACAGATTAAGGTTCCGGCTAAGGGAAACATGGCGTCAACGAGTTGCGGCGCCAGGGCTGCTGTAATTAGCAGGCCTTGACTGACAGCTAAGGTAGTTTTGGCAGCGGGTAAAATGCCTTTAGCCCGGGCTAATTCAAAATATTCCAATTGTCCTAGGTAGACGATGACGCCAAAGCCGAGGGTGAAGTACCATCCCCCCATAATAATCATTCCCAAAGCAAGGACGATCGCAACTATTCCACTCAGGATACGAGACCAAGGCATAAAATGAATTCTCACAGCAGACGGCGGGTCAGTCGATTTTAGATTTTAGATTGAAGAATTTTAGATTTACTCCACAGATGAATCTGGGGGCTTGAACTTTGGTCTAAAATTGTGGGCTGCGAACGACTTAAGTCGATCGCAAGTATCAGTTTTTTGTGCAGGGGTCATTCGATTTGGGATTTGGGATACAAGGACTTGGGATACAAGGATTGTTAAGATACGGGTTTCTCGCTTGCACAGCCAACCCCCATCCCCAACTGGCGATCCAAAATCTCAATTGAGGCGGTCAATCCAACTATGGTCGCCCTTATTCTAAGTATGAACGTTAAGCGAACGTAAAAAAGGTTAAGAATTACATTTAATGATGACGAATAACTGATGACCAATGACTGAGGACTGAGAACTAATGACTAATCCAGCTTTTCGCCGCTGAGAATAAATATGGGATTGACGGCGGCAAAGGTTTGACTGAGGCCGCGAGTCTCCAAGCGGTTGACGGCGGACTGGACTACTTCGATGTTGCGGACTTGTAACTCGGCGAAGCTTTCGGAAAGGGCGTAAAGATTTTCTAAATTCGATGCTGTGGCGACAACTCGACCGCGGGGCTGCAAGTACCGCCAGACTTCCTTGAGAATCATTTTAATCGGGCGACCTCCTTCGATGCAGACTCGGTGGGGGGGTTGGGACAGGTTTTCGAGGCATTCCGGGGCACTGCCTTCTATGACTTCTACGTTGTTGAGCTCGAATCGATCGCAATTTCTGCGAATCAAGCTTGCTACTTCTTCGTCCCTTTCTACGGCGATAATCCGACCTTTGGGACACAGCAAACCTGTTTCTACGGCGATGGTACCAGTACCTGCGCCGATGTCCCACACCACCGAGTCTGCTTGCAGCCGTAGGTGGGAGATTAACAGCAGTCGGACTTCTCGCTTACTCATGGGAATTCCCGGTAAACGTTCAAATAAATCGTCTGGGATACCAGGAGTGACGTAGGGCCAAAGCATAGTTCTATTTTAGATTTTAGATTGAAGAATTTTAGATTGAAGCAAGACGGAACTTGGAACTAAGGAAAAAATATAAATTCTCCCCCTTCTCCCCAAGCCTTAATATTTACTTTCGCACAACCCTGAGAGTTTGGAGGCCTCTATCGCTGCAACCTGTGATTTTGCCGCCGGCGGCCAGGACTTGTTGTAGGTAGTCAAGGGCTTCTGGGGTAATGATTTCACCGGGCATCAAAACGGGTATTCCTGGGGGGTAGGGACAGATGAGTTCGGCGCCCAGGCGATCGACTGCTTGGTCTATTCCTACGGTTTCCGCTGGGGAAAAGAAGGCCTCGCGGGGGGAGAGTGGGGGAGTGGGAGAAGGGGAGAGGGGGAGAGGGGGAAAATCTTGCTTGTTGCTTGTTGCTTCTTCCTGCAAGATCCCTCCGTTAAATCCCGCACATTGCTCGTTGCCGAACTTGCTTCTTCCTGCTAAAATCGTAAAAGCTTTAACTAGATTTTCGATATCTGTTTCTGTATTTCCCAAACTGATAATAAATGTTAGATGTTGCGGCATTGGTAACTCGGCGGTAACTGCAAGTTCTGAGTGCAAAATTTCATCTGCTGCAAATCCTGTAATTCCTAAAGCCGATACTTTTACTGTTAGCCTGGTTCGGTCTAATGCTGCAAAACCGGGTGTGTTTAACGGTTCTAAAACTGATAAGCCGGGAATTTGACTGATGTGCGATCGCGCTTTTGCTGCTAATAGTAAAGTTTGCGCGATTAACTCCTTGCCGTGGAGTGCGATTTGTTGGCGGGCGGCGTCTAATGATGCTAATAATAAGTAGCTGGGACTGGTGGATTGTACTAGCTGCAGTGCTCGATCGAGTTTTTGGATATTTATGCGATCGCCCTTGACGTGCAACATCGATGCTTGTGTCATGGCACCGAGGGTTTTGTGGGTTGATTGTACGGTTAAATCTGCTCCTGCCGATAGTGCCGGTGCTGGCAAGTCGCGATGGAAGTTAAAGTGGGCGCCGTGGGCTTCGTCTACTAATAAGGGTATGTTGTATTGATGGGTAATTTGGGCGATCGCCCCCACATCCCCGCAGACGCCGTGATAGGTTGGGTAAACCATCATTACTGCTTTCGCGTCGGGATGTTGTTGTAGGGCTGCTGCTGCGGCTGCTGGGGTGATGCTGTTGGCAAGATCCCAAGTGCGATCGTACTCGGGACTGACAAAAATCGGCATGGCACCGGATAAAATTAGACCGGAAATTGCCGAAGAGTGGATATTTCGAGGCAAGATAATTTTATCGCCCGGGCCGCAAGTCGCGACAATGGCAGCGATAATTCCGCAAGTGGAACCGTTGGCTAAAAAGCGAGTTGAGTCTGCTCCAAATGCTTGGGCTGCTAACTCTTGAGCTTCGGCAATTACACCTTCTGGGTTGAAGAGATTGTCTAACTCGGGCAATTCCGGCAAATCCGAGCGAAATACTGCGGCACCGAACAAGTCAACTAAGGCTTGAGAGATGCCTTGTCCGCGTTTGTGTCCGGGGGCGTAGAATGGGGCGTGATGGTGGTTTGTGCGATCGCGCAGCGCATCTAATAGGGGTGTTTGTTGTTGAGAGTTTGGTACTGACACGCTTTATCTTAATTGCTGTATTTGATATCTAGTTTAATGCCTTAGGCATAGTTATATGCAGGCTTCATTCAGTTGACAGTTGACCACTCGACAGTTGACCGTTCGACAGCTCGCCTAGACCTAGAAGGAAGAGGATTGGAGTAATGAATAGTCTGATTTTAATTTCTCGCCTTTAAGAAGGGTGGAGGCTTTAAACCAATTTTTTCAGGTAACAGTAAAATATCGCTATTTAGATAGATGTATTAAGCGCATTTTTTAATTTAAAATAATAAATGTCATACAATACCGCAACTAGGTTATTTTTCTTATCAAAAATAGCTAAAAGTGGCGACAAAATCTTTTTGCAACATCTCTTAAGCTGAGCAAAACACTAACATGATTTTTCCTAACCCTAGTCCGCTTCCAGGCCCGCAAATTCCCGGTACCGAACCGGGACTGCCGGAGATTCCTGCATCGCCACCGGTGCCTGGGCCCGTACCGGAACCGGTTCCTGCGCCAATTCCGCAGCCGATTCCCGAACCGGTGCCGGAAACTGTTCCTTCTCCGATTCCTCAAACAGTGCCGGGCCCTATTCCTCAGACAATCCCTGAACCTATCTAAACTAGGTTTGAGTCCACAGGGAAGTTTAACAGAATTTGTCAGGTCGATCGCCCAAACCGAGTTTCTGGCAAGTCGCAACTTTGTTGATGAATAAGCGATGGGGACAGGCTGTGGGCGATCGCTTTTTGTGCAACAACTTGTAAACCGTTGAGCCATCCACCTCAAGTTAGATATTTATGCGAACACAGGCGTTAAAATTGCCGAGGTATGTGCGATATATTGCTGATACTTATGATATTTTGAAACAGTGATATGTTTCTAAATAGCTATGCTTACTGCCGGAATTGTCGGACTGCCTAATGTGGGCAAATCTACTTTGTTTAATGCTTTGGTGGCTAATGCCAAGGCGACTGCTGCTAATTTTCCTTTTTGTACGATCGAGCCAAATACGGGTATCGTGGCAGTACCAGACGAACGCTTGAAGGTGCTGAGCAATATTAGCAATTCCGCGCAAACTGTGCCGACGCGGATGGAGTTTGTGGATATTGCGGGTTTGGTGAAGGGGGCGAGTCAGGGGGAAGGATTGGGAAATCAGTTTTTGTCTC
This sequence comes from Cyanobacteriota bacterium, assembly GCA_025362325.1. Lineage (GTDB taxonomy): Bacteria > Cyanobacteriota > Cyanobacteriia > Cyanobacteriales > Microcoleaceae > Microcoleus. The sequence continues at coordinate 85,318 of JANYGO010000208.1, forward strand.
ACATCCGGGCCGTAGATGCGATCGTCCACGTTGTCCGCTGTTTTGACAATGATGATATCATTCACGTTTCGGGTTCTGTCGATCCCCAGCGAGATATTGAAATTATCAATCTGGAACTAATTTTAGCAGATTTAGCTCAAATTGAACGCAGGCTCGATCGCACTCGCAAACAAGCCCGCAACAACAAGGAAGCTCAAGCAGAAGTGGACGTGCTTGAAAAGTTGGTCTTGGTTTTGAATGCGGAAAAACCCGTGCGCCAGTGCAGTTTAACTGAGGAAGAAGCTGAATTAGTTAAAGGTTTAGAATTGTTGACAAACAAGCCGATCATCTATGCGGCGAACGTGTCTGAAGACGATTTGGGAACCGGAAATAGCTATGTCGAACAAGTGCGGGAAATAGCAGAAGCAGAAAACGCTAAGGTTGTCATAGTTTCGGCGCAAGTTGAGTCAGAATTGGTAGAGCTACCAGAAGAAGAACGGGCGGATTTCTTAGAATCTCTGGGGGTAACTGAAGGTGGCTTAAAATCTTTGATTCGAGCTACTTACGAATTATTGGGTTTGCGGACTTATTTCACTAGCGGGCCGCAGGAAACTCGCGCTTGGACGATTATCGCGGGAATGTTAGCACCGCAAGCTGCGGGAGTTATTCACTCGGATTTTGAGCGGGGTTTCATCCGGGCCGAAACTGTGGCTTATGAAGATTTGGTGGCTACGGGCGCGATGAATGCTGCTAAGGAAAAAGGCTTAGTTCGCAGTGAAGGAAAACAGTATGTTGTACAAGAGGGGGATGTGTTGTTGTTCCGGTTTAATGTGTAGTCTTTTAAGGAGATAAGCAAATGCACATAGATATCGTTTCGCTGGTAATTGCTTGGCTGGTAACTTCTGTGAGCTTTTTTATTATTTCCAAGTTGCCCATCGGGGTGGAAATTGACACTTTTGGAAAAGCGATGGTTTCGGCGGCAGTTTTGGGATTGCTGAATGCTTTGGTGCGGCCGCTTTTTGTAGTTTTGGGCTTTCCAGCTTTGTTGGTAACTGTTGGTTTGTTTATGATTGTTATCAACGCTGCTATCTTTGGATTGGCGGCTTGGCTAGTCGAAGGGTTTCGGTTGCGGTGGGGAATTTGGAGTGCTTTGCTGGGTGCTATAGCCCTCAGTTTCATTAACTCTTTGCTCTATCAGGTGTTGGATACCCTGCCAAGTCGGTAGAGAAAGGTAAGGCGGAAGGGGCGGGTTTATCTATGTTGTTAGCCCTAGCAATATTTTTGGTGTAACCCGCCTCTAATGACTAATGACTAATGATAATATGTCCGGTCAATTACCACTAAAAATGGTTTGTAGTGAGGACTTCAGTCCTCTAATGGATGAGGACTGAAGTCCTCACTACAAACCAATCTTAATTACGGTCATTCTCTTCGGACATGACTAATTATCAGCAAAAGCCTCTCGACTGCGACTGTTTTCCACAGGCCAGTCTGTATTTTCCCCGCCAATAATCAGTTCTTCAACCGTTACAAATTCTTTGCTGAGTTGCTGGAAAACATTAATTAAAACATCGAGGCCGATAGCGTCGCTAGTTCCCAAATCAAACCAGCAGCGAGCCCAAACTCCTTCGTACTCCATTTCTCCCATATTGTGCATCAAAGCCATCATGCTTTGGTCGGCTAGATTAACATCGTAATCCATGTCACTGATATCTAAGCCTTCATCTTGAACTTGCAAATTTTCCGCATTAAATCCTCCAAGTTTTCCCAAAAAAAACCAAGAGTCAAATACTTCTTCAACATACTGTTTTTCACCGTTTGAAGGTACGTTGCTGAACTTCAGCCAAATCCAGAGGTCAAAGGGGTTAAACTCGCGAAACTCTACTTGCATTGTTTTTTGGTGTTTTTATAATTGTGGTAATGCCGCCGGCCCCCAGAGCCCATCTGCCTTTTTAATTTTATCGCGCATTGGGTAACAATCCCGAGATTTGCTGTCGAGACGGTTGCGAGTTTTGCACTGTTCGTAGAAGATGTCCGCTACTAAACTGCGCGGTAGTTGATCGGGTTTTGCTAAGGCGGCGTCGAAGTTTTTTTGGGCTTCTTCAAGTAAGGTTTTGTTGCTGTCTTTCCCCCGGGCTTGGGAAAACAGGATTTGTGCTTTGAGATAGAGAATTTCGGGATTGTTGGGCGTTTCTGCTAGGGATTTGTTGGCAAATTCTAGGGCGCGATCGTACTTTTTCAAGTCTCGATAGCCTACGGCTATTCCCCGATAAGCTAAGTAGCGGGGTGAGGCTTTTTCTTCGAGTCGTTGAATGGCTTCGCTGGGGTTGGAAAAGGGCAGGTTTGAGGCTAGCATTAAGTCCATGTAGCCTTTGAGCAGATTGAGTTCTGGGTCGTTGGGCGCTATTTTTTCGGCGGCGTCTAGGTATTGAAATACTACTCGCAGTTTGTTGAGTGCTTGGGGCGCGCCTTTGACTGTTCCTTCTTTGGCTATGCCATTTGCTCCTTCTAGAAAGTGACCGACTGCTGTGTAAATGTTGCCGCGCAAGGGGTTGGTTTTTGTCAATTTTTCGCCGACTTCGCGGGTTTTTTGCGCGTAGGAATTCATCGAGTCGAAGTCCTGTTCGATGTAGGATAGGGAGGCTGCCATTGCATAGGCTAGCGGTTCGTTTGGTTCGGCTGATAGTGCTTGTTGAACTTGGGCTTTTGCTTGTTTGTAGTTTCCTTGCTGAAACATTGTTTTGAAAGCGGTTTCGGTGTTGGGCCCGATCGCCTGCGGGTTGCTAGCGCGAAAGGGATCGCCCGCCACTGCTGAGTTAATCCAGATGCCCAGGGCGATCGCTCCGGCGACACTGGCGATCGCCCGCACAGTCTGTTTAGAACATAACATTTGCTTGAAGGGCGATCCTAAAGGGTTTTTCGTCATTGTCAATTCTCACTCGTGCAATATACTGTAAACTAGAAACTTATCAGTTATATTCTCAGACTAAGAAAGCCGCCACAAAAAAAAAGAGTTAAATTTGCTTGATTTTTTCGGGCTATTGCGGTATATTTTAATAATCGGAGTGTCACTTGTCATATTACAGCCAGATAGATTTCCATTATTAGAATATACCATAAAAAAACTCACAAATCAAACGCCAAAGCTCGGGGGGGAAAAAAATTTTTTGTAAAGATTTATGTAAAATTCAGGTAAAATCATTGTGGGCGATCGCCACGAGCCAAAAACACCTTAACTATTAATAGCACAAATCGGTTAAATCCGTTAAATAATCCGTTGCCGAACTTCCTTCTCCCCAATTACCAATTGCATTAATGCTTTATCTAAAAAACTTAGTCTATCATCCTACAGCCTGTCCGAATGCTATTCTGAAAAATATCAACTTAGAACTGCCGTCGCAGCAAATGGGGCTGATTGTGGGCCGCAGCGGTTCAGGCAAAAGTACGCTCTTAGAAATATTAGCAGGTTTAGCAGAAAAAACTAGCGGCGACATCCGCTGGCGCGACCAAGAATTAACACCGGAACACTTACAACAGTTGGGAGGTTTAGTGTTCCAGTTTCCAGAAAGGCATTTTTGCGGAGGCACAATTTTAGAAGAATTGCGGTTGGGACATCCCGAATTGGGACAAGAACAAATTAACTCAGCCATGACAGAAGTGGGACTCGGACATTTGCCGCTGAAGGCTTCCCCGCACGCTTTGAGCGGCGGCCAACAGCGCCGGGTAGCGCTGGCGGTGCAGTTAATTCGGCAGCCGCATTTGCTGCTTTTGGACGAACCGACGGCGGGTTTGGATTGGTCGATGCGCCGCCAGTTGGTAAGCTTGTTGGGTAAGTTGAAAAATCACTGGACTTTGTTGATTGTCACTCACGATGCTAGCGATTTGTTGAGCGTTGCTGATAAATTCTGGACTTTAGACCACGGGGATTTGCAGGAGGTCGATCGAGCTAAATTAGAGGCTAAGGAAGCGAGTTGTGTGAGTCCTGCCGTCAGTAGTCAGTAGTCAGTAGTCCTGCCGTCAGTAGTCAGTAGTCCTGCCGTCATTAGTCCTGTCCCCGTTAGCGAACCTTGTCAGTAGTCATTAGTCATTAGTTCTTTCGATAGTTATTAGAAAATGAACCAGACGGAAATTATTATGTTGCCAGAAAGGAATGAGTTGTGGCAAAAAACGCTGAATTGGCAGCCGGATGAGTCGCAGCAGCAACAATTTCAGCGGCTTTACGAGTTAATTGTTGAGGGTAATCGTTCCTTGAATTTAACTCGAATTACTGAGCCAGTCGAGTTTTGGGAAAAACATTTGTGGGATTCTCTGCGGGGCATTGCGAGACTGCTGCCAGGTAATCAGAATTCGGCGGAAAATAGCGAATTGCCCGTCGAGTCGGTGTTAAAAGCGATCGATATCGGGACTGGTGGGGGCTTTCCAGGTCTGCCGATCGCGATCGCCCTGCCCCATCTATCAGTTACCTTGCTCGATTCTACTCGAAAGAAAATTACTTTTTTGGACACAGTTGTGTCGTCTTTAAGGATAGAAAATGCGGTGACTTTGCTGGGCAGATCCGATGAAATTGCCCGACAGCCGCAGCACAAACAAACTTACGATATAGCACTTCTCAGAGCGGTTGGAGCAGCTTCTCTGTGCGCTAAATACGCGCTGCCATTCCTCAAGAATAACGGTTTGGCTGTACTTTACCGGGGAAATTGGACGGTAGAGGAAGAAACAGAGTTACAAAGTGCGAGCGAGCGTTTAGGCGGCACAGTTGAGTCAGTCGAATCATTTACAACGCCGACGAGTCAGGGCGCGCGACACTGCATTTACTTGCGGAAAGTTGTACAGCAGTTAGAGCGCCCCGCTCGCTAGCTATCAGCCGTTTTTAGTTGATTGAAATACAGATATGCGGTAGGGAAACTGCACTGCCGTGTCCTGTATTTCATCAGATATGCGGTAGGGAAACTGCACTGCCGTGTCCTGTATTTCATCATATTGAAAACTGCCGATTTTTTTTTAGTGAGCTTTCCAGTTGATTTTTGAGAACTAAATTTATCACTACCAACCTAATGATAATTATTTAACCGGACTCGATCTAAAGTGATATTTTTTGTACTTTACATGACAAAGTTTGTAGCTGCGATGAAGTGAAGAAATCGCAACTACAAACTTTGTTAAACTAACCGATCGCCTTTTCGTAGCGCTTGTTAATTTCCGCCCAATTAACAACATTCCACCAAGCTTTTAGGTAGTCAGCACGCAGGTTTTGGTATTTGAGATAATAAGCGTGTTCCCAAACATCATTACCCATAATTGGATAGTTGCCATCAGCTAAAGGACTGTCTTGATTGGCAGTAGTTGTAATCTCAAGCTTGCCGGCTTTATTGCGAACTAGCCAAACCCAACCGCTACCAAAACGCTTAGTACCGGCATCGTTAAATTTGGCTTTAAAATCCTCAACACTGCCGAAACTTTGCTTGATTGCTGTAGCAATTGCCCCTGTGGGTTCGCCACCGCCTTTGGGACTCATGATTTCCCAAAACATACTGTGATTGAGGTGTCCGCCGCCATTATTGCGCACTGTTGTGCGAATATCTTCCGGTACTTTGCTCAAATCTCGCAGCATATTTTCAACACTCACGTTTTTGAGAGCCGGGTATTTACTCACAGCATCGTTGAGGTTTTTAACGTAGGCGGCGTGGTGTTTGTCGTGGTGAAATTGCATTGTCCGCGCATCGATGTGCGGTTCTAAAGCATTATATTCGTAAGGCAGAGGTGGCAGTGTAAAAGGGCCGGGAGTTTGAGCTATTTTTGGGCTTTCTGGAGCTGAACTTGCTTGCACTACATTATTATTTCCTGACGCTTGGCAAGCACCGGCGGTAATAGCTCCGACGCTGGCCGTTAGCAAATACAAGAAATCTCGGCGTTTGAGTGTCATAAAATATCCCTAACTACATTATTAACTGTTTTATCTCAGATTAAAGCAAAATGGAAGCGAGTTGAGAAAAAAGTTTTATCGCCCGAATGGATGAGACGGATGGGTGATGTTCGCCAGCATAGCTCAAGTTTAGGCTAATCAGGTGCGTGTAAATAGGTGTCACGTGCTCCGGCTCGCAAACCCCGTTTCTTTGTCGAAACTGGGTTTTTTGTATTATTCTTGGGACAAGGGCTGCTGGGCTTCACGGCTTTTTTGCCTGGAAACCAGTGGCTGGCGTTACCTGAGAAGTGGTAAGCTGTTGTGCATTTAAAACGCATATTGGTATAATACAGCGGATTCCAGGTTTATGCAGTACAGTAGCAGCAGTTTGTAAACCAGTTTTTAAAGTGCTTAATATTAACTAAATCAAGCGCAGTAGCTAGTAAAACGTCAACCATCTTGGTAGTAGTGGGCGAAAACTTACG
>JANYGO010000213.1 GCA_025362325.1 Cyanobacteriota bacterium
ACTTACAATTTAACCCCCAAAAACTTCACCCGCAGCCAAGCGAGTGCCATTGGTAAAATCTACCCCAGATTGCACCTTTTTTCCCGCCAACTGCACCTCCCGCAATAATAACAAACCGTCGCCAGTTTGGACGATCGCCCCAAAGCCCTTCACAACCCTGACAACCTCCCCATTTGCGCCCGACAACTGGGCTAAAAGCGGCCAATCGCGTTCCAAAACCCTCAACTCCGGCGGCATTTGCAGCCAATATTCCGGCCCTAGTGGCACAGTAGCAATCACCTTCAAAGAATTACCGCGAAAAGTCGTAGTACAATCCGGGAAAAAGCCCCTAACTTGATTATGAAGGGCGATCGCACTTTGCGACCAATCCAGCACAAAATCCGCACCCTTAATCATCGGCGCATAAGTCGCCTCAGCATCATCTTGAACAACCGCTTTAACGTCCCCATCCCTCAATAGTATCAAAGTTTCCACCAACAAATCCGCCCCAACATCCGCCAACCTATCCCCCAAAGAATCAGCATTATCCAACAGCGAAATCCCAGCAAAACTCTTCAACAACATCGCCCCAGTATCCATCCCAGCATCCATCAGCATAGTAGTAATACCAGTCTCCTTTTCCCCATCAAACAGACAACGTTGAATCGGCGCCGCACCCCGATACTTCGGCAAAATTGAGCCGTGAACATTAACGCAAGCCAAACTAGGAATATCGAGAATTTCTTGAGAAAGAATCTGGCCGTAAGCCACCACCACAAAAACATCAGCCTCCGCTTCCCGCAACATAGCAATAGTTTCCGTATCCTTCTTAATGCGGCGCGGCCCGAAAACTGGGAGACTGTGATTTAAAGCCACATCTTTAATAGGTGAAGGCATCAATTTATTGCCCCTTCCCCGGCGCTTGTCCGGCTGAGTCACCACACCCACAACCTCAAATTCTGGATGACTTAGCAAACTGGACAAAGTAGGAACAGCAAAATCGGGAGTGCCAAAAAAAACAATTTTCATAGATTTTTAGTTAAGGACATAGGTTTTTTGAATGATTAGCAATTCATTCATGGTATCATTTTAAGCGGCCGCGGTTGTGACAGCAAGATTTTTATCTGTGCACTAAATCTAAAATCTACTGACAGATTCTTTTTCATACGTACCGATTGGCTGATTGGTAATAATTGAGTAGAGAACATCTGGGTCTAAATCTGCTCCATTTTCCCAATAAATAGTTCCCAAATCTGGATTAACTTTGACTTTAACAAAGTAACTAAGGTCTTCTAAAGGGGAAAAAATTCCCGTAAATTCAATCAGTTGACTGATATCAACAACTCCCTCTATATCGTCTTCAAACTTGAGATGTAGTTGATATAATTCTAACGGCTTAACCGAGATAATATCTTTAAGCATTTTCTACTCCAACGGTGTGATCGGCTCTAAAGGAGATTGAACTCTAGCTAGTTGCCAGTTTTGCATTAGTTCTGTCTGATGAATAGCCGCCCATTCTATAACTAGACCTAAGATGCGGGGGGAAAGTTTACCTTCTAAAATCGAAAGAGTTTCGATGTCAATGATAGCTTTTTGTTGATTGTAGCGGACGTGAAAATGTGGAGGCGGGTGGTCTTTGTAGTACATGGTGATGATGATACCTAAAAAACGGCTGATTTCTGGCATTATCTCGCCTTCTCCATTATCGGTTGGAAAATGATTCCTGAATTGTTCATTATATAGTGAATGAAATCTATTGAGGGTCTTTTACCGAATCTGTTGGCTGTAACGAAGTATTTTTCTAGAAAAACCAGGTTTCTCGCTACTCATTGCCACTTCCCCTAAAAAAAAAATTAGCGCTAACGCACTAGAGTGTAAAGAGAAGAAGTGTAGATCGTAAAAGGGTAAAAGTGTCAAGGGCTAAGGAGTCCACACAGCCGCACAAACAACCCGAAAACCCCAGTCCCACTGCGAGTGGCCCGCAGAGTTGTAGCTGCGGTAGGCAGCACGGCAACTGACAGCATTGAGGTTCCACGAACCTCCACGCAGCACTCGGTCATCATTTCGGCCGGTTTCCCAGGAACTACCATCAGAAGGTGCACCGTTATAATTATCATGCCAAGGATCGGCGCACCATTCCCAAATATTCCCGTGCATATCGTACAAACCAAAGGCATTCGGCCCAAAACTCCCTACGGGCGTTGTTTCTTGGCAATAAAGTCCTTTCGGTGCCCAACCGTAGGGAACATTGCCGTCATAATTAACCAAATCTGGAGTAATAGTTTCCCCAAAGTGAAAAGCTGTAGTTGTGCCAGCCCGACAAGCATATTCCCACTCGGCCTCACTCGGCAAACGATAGGTTTTTCCTGTTTTCTCAGACAACTTCTGACAAAAACTTACCGCATCATTCCAAGTTACACATTCTACAGGCCGCTTCGCACCTTTAAAATAAGAAGGGTTATTTCCCATCACCGCTTGCCATTGTTCTTGAGTAATGGCATATTTCCCCATATAAAATGGTTGGGCAAAAGTAACTTGATGTTGTGGACGTGCATAATCATCACCTTCTGGCGAGGGTGCACCCATCATAAAACTACCCGCCGGGATATGCACCATTTCCAGTTTCACCCCATTACCCAAATCTTCCTCTTTTTGATAAGCTTTCCCAGACTTCTTACTACTTTGTTTCCCCTGCTGATCCACCGTGATGATTTCAAAGATAAATTCTTTACCTTTACTCGCTTCTTCCTCCCGGCGCAAAGGTTCCGCTGCGGCTGCTGGAATATCGCCCCCAGGAACAGTTGCATAGGAAGAGTTGACTGTCCAAACTTGTTGATGATGTGAATCTAGGCAGAAGTGTTTGATGCGAGTCATGGTTTTGGTGACTGTCTGCCCGTGCAGCTTGAGATAAATCTGGTACAATGTCTGGTTGGTTAGTCTGGATAAAATTAGGCGGTTGAGAATAGTCCGGTAAATGATTGGGTGTTAAGTTTAGGTCTGAATGTTGCACAGTCTGCGGCGTGTCGGTGTCTAAAGATTGCAGAAAATTATTTAGTTGAGATTGCGGGTTATTGTGTCCGGGATCTGGCAGGGCATTATTCATGACGAGTCAGCAAAATAATAACTATGTACCGATTGTAGTGGGAAAATCAAGAATTATCCAGGAATTACGCAAAATTTGATTCTACCAGAAAGAATTAGTTTAAAGCCTCTTCCTGTTAGGGGAAAATTAAAATAAAACTATTGATTACTATCGTCCTCTGCTTTCCAGTTAGAAGTCGCCCTCATCAGTCAACTGTCAACGATCGACTGTTGAACAACCTCTAAGCATCAGCGTCCATCCATGTTTATCTGCCTTCATCTGCGGTCAAAAAAAATCTTCTGCCCTGAATGTAACTGAAAAATGATTTTATCCCAATTATCCAAAGCAATTAAAATGCAACTAAAACGGGTTGCCTGCATTTTACTCACCTTAAATCTGCTACTTTTAAGCGGCTGTGAACCCCCACAAAAAAATAGCGATAGAATCAAGATCACACTGTGGCACGGCATCAATCCCCCGCAAAATCGGGACGTATTTAAAACTCTCACGGACAAATTCAACCAAACACATCCCCACATCCAAGTAGAACAAATTTACATCGGTCAACCCGACCAACAACTGCCAAAAATCCTCACATCAATTGTCGGAAATGCACCGCCAGATTTGCTGTGGAATACTCCCACAAGTACCGGAAAATTAGCCGAACTAAATGCACTTCAACCCCTAGAAAACTGGCTCGACAAATCCCCAATCAAAGCCGAAATCGATCCGTCACTGTTCGAGTCAATGGAACTCGGCGGACACACCTGGTCAATTCCCCTAGCCACCAACAACACAGGAATATTTTACCGTCCCAGCTTGTTTGCCGCAGTCGGAATTAAAGAAGTGCCGCACAATTGGGCGCAATTAAAGCAAGCAGCCCGATCGCTCACGCGAGACACCAACGGAGACGGACGCACAGATCAACACGGCATAGTGCTCCCCCTAGGCAAAGGAGAATGGACAGTATTCACCTGGCTACCATTCATGTTCAGCGCAGGTGGCGAACTCAAGGCCCAAACACCTCAAACTCCTGTACCCCAAATAGACAATCCAGGTTCTCTCGCGGCCTTGGAATTGTGGAAGGACTTGTTAACAGAAGGTTCAGGAATACTGTCAGCACCCGAGCGCGGTTACGAACTCGATAACTTCATCGCTGGCAAAGTCGCCATGCAAATCACCGGGCCGTGGACTCTAGCACAATTGCAGCAAAGCGCGATCGACTACGCAGTGATGCCTATACCCGCCCTCAAGCGCCCCGCAACCGTTGTTGGAGGTGAAAACCTATTTTTAATGAAAACCTCGCCAGAACACGAGAAAGCAGCCCTTGAATTCTTAGAATATGCGATCGGCGAAGAATTCCAAACAGCCTGGGCATTGGGCACAGGTTACTTGCCAATTAACTTAAAATCGAGACAGAGCCAAACTTATCAAAATTTTGTGGAAAAAAACCCTGTTTTGCGAGTATTTTTAGAACAAATGAACTCCGCCCGATCGCGCCCGATTATTTCAGGTTACTCCCGCCTGTCAGAAAACCTCGGTCGCGCCATAGAAGCAACCCTTCTCGGCCGCAACCCGCAAGACGCCCTTAAAGAAGCTCAAGAGCGTTTGACACTAACCTTAGATATTGCAAAGTGAGGTACAGATTAGTCATTGGTCATTGGTCATTGATCATTAGTCATTGGTCATTGGTCATTAGTCATTGGTCATTGGTGATTGTCATTGGTAATAAAAATGGCGATGACCTCACGAAATTGGAGAATCGCTATAGTGCAACAATCAAAGGGAAATAGAGAATGAAAAAAAAACTTTTTTGCTCTGGTGAATGATCCGCTTTTACTGTATTCGACAAAACAGTTTAAGCCTCGATTAATTGGTTGAGAATCTCAGGAAAATCATTACCGCCTGCACTGACAATTCAATAACCGGGTTTCTTGCCCCGGGCTGACCTCAAAGCAGAGATTTTGCGTCGCTATTCTCGGTTTATTTGGTAATATTGAGCATAGTGCAAGATGTTAGGTGAAATCGAGTGGCGATCGCCAGAGACACAAAGACGCCGACTGTTACTCGTTCATTCAGTTGACAGTTGACCGCTCGACAGTTGAGTGCGACCTCTACCTGGAAGTCCGAGGATTGGAGTAATGAATAGTCTGATTTTAATTTCTCCCTACAAGGGCTCCGGCTTTAAACCAATTTTTTATGGTAATAAATCTTTAACAAAAAACTAAAAATTACAAACCGAATGCTTAGCCATCACAGATATATTGGCAAAAAAGGGATACTCCCGAAATTTATACCCAGATTAGATCGCACAGTCCCCAAAAAAACCGCGCCGTTGAGGGCGCCACAAAAAGTGAGATCGACAGGTTCTCCCCCTACCTTCCACCCATGACCTACCATCACCTAATAGAAACATTGTCCCTAGTGTGTGTCCGTCCCGTGCCACCTAGTGAGAGCCCAACAACCGTCCACCTTTTCCCCAAACGACCATGCAGACAAAGTTCCTTAACGCCATCAAAGGACATTCCTGGCGGTACTTCCTTGCAGTAGGTGCGATCGCCCTGATCTACTATGCGGCTTCCCAATTCGCAATTGCCACCCTCACCCTAAGTACAGAAATTTACCCCATGTGGCCGGCAGCAGGAGTTGCCCAAGTCGCCCTGCTGCTATTCGGGCGGCAACTGTGGCCGGGAATCGCGATCGGAGGCTTCCTGTTCAGCATGAGCGTACCGTCGGCAAACATCGGCGCGGCATTGATCTCAGCAGGCGCTAGAACCCTGCAAGCGTGGACGGGAACTTATCTGCTGCAAAGAATTAACTTTAGCGCCGGGCTCGATCGGCTCAAAGACGTTTTAGGAATAGTCGGACTAGCAGCCCTAGGCTCTACCCTGATCAACTCCACCATCGGCAGCATCGTCGTCTGCCTGAGCTTATCTGACTGGAGCAATTTTGGCACAATTTGGGGAAGTTGGTGGGTAGGAGACGCTCTGGGAATTTTGCTCGTCGCCCCGCTGCTGCTGACATGGCAAAAATTGCCCAAACTCCCGACCCATCACCCCCAAAAGATGGTCGAACGAGGCATTTGGCTGCTACTGCTGCTAGCAGTCGGCTGGCTAGTTTTTTGCTCCCGCACCCGCGCCGCCTACGCCCGCTATCCCTTAGAATACTTACCATTTCCCCTAGTAGTTTGGGCTGCCTTTCGATTCGGCCAGCGCTACACAGCCCTCTCCAACTTCATCCTCTGCGGCTTCGCCATCTGGGGCATAGCCCGAGGCAGCGGCCCCTTTCTCAAACACTCCAGCAGCATCCCCCAAGCACTCCTCTCCCTGCAAGCCTTCATCGCCGTCATCGCCGTCACCGGCTTAGTCTTAGCAGCCACCGTCGCCGAACGCCACCAAGCAGAAGCCTCCTTGCGCGCCAGCGAAGCCAGCCTCGCCAACGCCCAGCGCATCGCCCAGCTAGGCAACTGGGACTTAGACCGCAACACGCAGCAATTGCGGTGGTCAGAGGAAATTTACCGCATCCTGGGACAGCAGCCGGGAACTTTTCAACCCAGCCTCGAAGCCTTCTTGCAATACGTACACCCCGAAGACAGAGAATTAGTCAAAACCTCGATCGAAGCCGCTTTATTTCAGCAACAGCCCTACATTATCGACTACAGGCTCGTACTCCCCGACGGCAGCCAGCGCACAGTCTGCGAACAAGCCGCCGTCAACTCCCTCTACATCACCAGCACCGTTCAAGACATCACAGACAGAAAGCGCGCCGAAGCCGCCCTGCGCGCTTCCGAAGAAAGATTTTCCAAAGCCTTTCACGCCTCCCCAGTCGGCATCAGCATCTGCACGCTCACAGACGCACGCTTCCTCGATGCCAACGACAGCTTTTTACGCTCCTTAGGCTGGTTGCGACACGAATTTATTGGCCGCACCCCCAGCGATTTAGGAATGTGGGTTAACTCAGAAGACGGGCGGCGGCTGGCCCAGATGTTGGAAGCCCAAAATTCGATCGGCAACCAAGAAATCAAAATCCGCACCAAAGCCGGCGAAGTGCGCGACTGGCTGCTGTCAGGGGAACTCATCGACCTCGGCAGCACTCAGTGCGTGTTAATCATGACCAGCGACATCACCGAACGCTTGCGTTCCGAAGAATTCCGCCGGGCCGCATTAACCGCCGAAGCCGCAAATCGATCGAAAAGCATTTTTCTCGCCAACATGAGTCACGAACTCAGAACCCCCCTCAACGCCATCATCGGCTACAGCGAGCTCCTGCAAGAAGACGCCCGAGAGCTCGGTGCCGAAGAGTTCATAGACGACCTACAGAAAATTAACACGGCCGGCCAGCACTTGCTAGCGCTGATTAAAGATATTCTCGACTTCTCTAAAATTGAAGCAGGGCGCATCGACTTGCACGTCGAAACCTTCACCATTTTAAATCTGGTTGAGGAAGTAGTCGCCACGATCGCGCCGATGGCAGACAAAAATAGCAATATCTTAGAAATACAATGCCCTGAGGATATTGGCTCGATACAGACCGACTTGACTAAACTCCGCCAATCCCTGCTCAACCTCCTCAGCAACGCCTCGAAGTTTACTTGCTCGGGCACGATTACTTTCACCGTTACCCGCTGGGCCGAAACCCCCGCCGAGACTGCCAAGAGACGCAAACAACTTGGAGCCTCTAGAGGAGGTGGCCAAGCTGACAATAGCTCGTCTGCTTGGTCTTCCTCTCAAGATTGGATCGTTTTTACGGTCAAAGATACCGGCATTGGCATGAGTCCCGAACAGTTAGCCAGAATCTTCGATCCTTTCACCCAAGCCGATTCCTCAACTACTAAGAAGTACGGTGGCACTGGTTTGGGGCTGACAATTACTAAGAAATTCTGCGAAATGATGGGCGGAGACATTACCGCATTCAGCGAGTTGGAGAAAGGTTCTACTTTTACAATTTGGCTCCCAGCTATTCTCAACGAAACTTCTATCTTCACCGAAAAGTCTGAGAAATAGACATTTTTGACAGTTATTGTTAATCGCTCTCACGCGCCCAACCACGCGAAATAATTTTAGTCGCGCCGCACTTCTTGAACATCTAGCTGTTCTCAATTTTTGTGAGGTACGCGGGCGAGCAATTATAGCAGTTGACAGTTGACCGCTCGACAGTTGACAGTTGCAGAATCAGGAAATTAAACCGTTTAGGCTATGGGTTAGGAAGCTCTATTCATGAGGTTATTTATGTCCTCAACGCTGTGGCGATTGCTATAAGTTTTTTCCCAGCCTACCGCACTTTTACTCCAGAATTGCTATCATATGATATTTGCCGCTCTCACCATAATTAAGTTCGCACTAAGCACGAAAAATAACTATTAAAAATCATGATTCCTAGACAAGACAGGATTGTATTTATAGCAGTGGACAGTTGACAGTGGACCGCTCGACAGTTGCATGACGGGAATCAAATCATTGATGCAGTAGGGGTATCGGCTCTATTCATGAAGTTATTTATGTCCTCACCGATGTGGCGGTTGCTATACTTTCAATTCTTAAAAACATCTGCCTTCCGAAGCGTTCATCTGCGGTTTCCCAGATCGAATCCAAAATTTATCAGTCTTGTCTACCAGATCAAACTCAATTCGTCACTACAGACTGATAAATTAGATTGTATCGCAACCGCCACATCGGTGAGGACGGGGCATAACCTGATGAATAGAGCCCGCTAGCCGATCGCACATCAACACTTTGATTCTCGTCAAGCGGTCAATTGTCAACCCAACGACTGCGCTCAGGGCAAGCTGTCAACTGTCCACTGCTATATCTGCCCAAACGGCGCTCATAAAATATAGCAACCGTCACATAGGGTAGGACATAAATAATGTCATGAATAGATCCTATGACCATGGGAGCATAAACGGTTTGATGCTTGTACACTGTCAACCCAACGACTGCGCTCCGGGCAAGCTGTCAACTGTCGAGCGGTCAACTGTCAACTGCTATAGGTGCTCCCTCGCAAAGCAGATTCCAGTCTTGTCTGCCTAGGAACAGATATCATAAAATAGGTTATTTTACCAGAGATGACCTGATTCTGATTGCCTGGTTTCTAGCTGTAACCTTCGTTTAATTAATTTTAACAAAAAGTGCGATCGTGATCGCCCCAGACAGCGACAGATCGGTGATAATCAAGCAGGTACTCTCTCCTGCACGTGATCGCTCGCGCCAACTCAATCAACTCTCGGGTTCCCGAAATGGCGCTCCACACTCAAAACCCAACTCAAACAGTCCTCTAATTGGGTAAGGACGCTCCGCGCTTGCAGATCCACAAACCCCGTTGATTCGCATAAGTCGAGCCATCAAAAAAGCGATTTTTCACTGAAGCCGAATTTTTGTGCGTAAGTTCAATTGATAAGATGATACCATTTTTGAGTGTGCGGCAAACAGTCAGAGCATGGATTTGTTAACAATCGAAAAAGTTTTGAGGGTAAATATAATAAGTGCAGTTAGAAAGATTGAGAGAGGCCAGAGACATCGCTCGCTTTCTCGATAAAATCCGCGATCGAGTTCGTTCGCCTACCTTTCCATTAACTGTAAGCTGCGTATAAATACTATTAATTAAAAAGATATACTCTAGAAAGTTGCCTACAAAGCGCCAGAAATTATGCATCTCCACCTCCAGCGCCAACTCGAACAGCTCGGTTTAGCCGGCGCCTCCACTCCTCCCACTGCCGAGCAGTGGCAGTTATTCTTAGAGCAGGTAAGCCGTACCTACGACGGCGCCCGGAGCCAGCAGGAACCGCTGCGGCAGGATTTTGCCTCGCCCCAGCCCTCTCCAGACTCTCCAACAGCTTCAGAATTCGATCGGCTGCGGGCGACTATCAACAATTTGGGGGCGGGATTGTGTATCCTTGATGCCAAGGGGTGTGCGATCTCGGTGAATCCAGAAGCAGAACGCTTGCTGGGGTGGCGAGAGTCGGAACTTGCAGGAGTTTCACTGTTAGAGCGCATCTATCGCCCGCAAAAACCAGGCAAGAAATCCCAAGTTTTGACGGCTCGCTACGATGTGGCGATCGCACCTACACTAGGTTTACCAGAGGCGATCGCCTCCCGTCAACCTTGCAGCAAGTGGGACGGCGAGTTTCTGTGCCGCGACGGCAAAATTTTACCAGTTTCCTATTTTTTCAATCCCGCAGTTGAAAGCAGCGAAATATCAGTCTTGGTATTTTTTGAAACTAGAGAACACCAGCGATCGACCCAGATGCTGCAAGCAGTTCTAGAATCTACAGATACTGGAATTGTCGCAGTTGACAACAACGGCAATGTATGCAATTATAATCGAAAATTTGTCGAGATGTGGGGTTTGTCCGCGAGCCCAGGAAAGTTGAGCCGATCGACCGCAGGTATGGTCAAAAAAACCATCGAAACAAGATTCCTGTTCGCCAAGTCACAATTAAAAGACCCCCAAGCATTTCTGGAAAATGCGATCGAAGTGTGGGCAAATCCACATACTCAAATCAGCGAGTTATTAGAATTCAAAGACGGAAAAATTATAAAATTAAATTCATTGCCTTTAAAAGTCGGAGCGACAACTTGTGGCAGAGTATGGATCTTTCGAGACGTTACCGAACGCCAAAAAGTAGCACAATCTTTGCAGTATCGAGTAGAATTGGAACAGTTGATTGTCAGTTGGTCAACCGATTTGATCGGCCTGCCGAGCTCGGAAACAGACAAAGGCATCGATCGCACCCTGGAAGCAATCGCCACCTTCAACGACTTTGACCGCAGTTATATCTACCTATTATCTGAAGACAAAACCCGCGCCCAAAAAACCTATGAGTGGTGCGCCGACGGCATTCTGGAAGTAGAACACAGCACCGACAAACAAATAGACATCGCCCAAATTCCTGGGATTGCACAAAAGCTTGATCGCGCCGAATGCCTGCACATCAGAGAAATCGCCGAACTACCGCCCTCAGAATTGGTAGAAATTGCCAGTTTGACAGGCAAAAATCCAGCAGAATTCCTGACAGATTCCCCATCCCAAACAGCCTATAAAATAGCAACCGCCTCAACACCAGCGATCGCAAATTCCCCAAAAACAGAATTAAACAAACCTCAAACAAATCTGCGATCGCTGATAATTATTCCCCTAATTTGCAGCAGTAAAAACCTAGTAGGATTTCTCCGATTCGACAGTTGCAGAGCCGCAGGCGACCGATATGCCGAAATATCCACTCCTCTAAAAAAGGTAGGAGAAATCCTCGCCAATACCCTAGAACGCCAGCGCGCAGAAACAGCCTTGCAGCAAGAGAAATCAAGCTACCACAGCATCTTTGAAAACGCAGTCGAAGGCATATTCCAAACCACCCCAGAGGGGCGCTTCCTCAGCGCCAACCCCGCACTAGCCGGGATTTACGGCTACGAAACAGTCGCCCTTCTTCTCGCCGAACTCCCAAACATCAACCACCAACTTTACGTTGATCCCGATCGACGCGCCGAATTTGTCGCCCAATTGGACACACGCCGCCAAATATTAAAATTTGAATCCCAAATATACCGCCGAGACGGTAGCACGATCTGGATTTCCGAAAACGCCCGCAGCATCTGCGACGCAAGCGGCAGCGTTATGTACTACGAAGGTACAGTCATCGACATCACCGATCGCAAACAATCAGAATCCGCCATGCAGTCGGCCCTAGAAGCAGCAGAATCAGCCAACCGGGCAAAAAGCACATTTCTCGCCAACATGAGCCACGAGCTGCGTACGCCCCTCAATGCCATCATCGGCTATAGCGAAATGCTCAAAGAAGAAGCCGAAGAATCCGGCGATGAAACATTCGTTCCAGACCTTGAAAGAATCCGCGGCGCCGGCAAACACCTGCTGTCGATGATCGACGACATCCTAGATATCTCTAAAATTGAAGCAGGCCGAATGGATCTCTACTTAGAAAACTTCGACATCCATGCCTTAATTGAAAGCGCTGTCGCCACGGCCAGGCCGCTGGTCGAGAAAAACGGCAACACCGTAGAAGTGTACTGTCCCGACAACCTCGACACCATGCACGCCGACATGACCAAAGTCCGGCAAGTGCTGCTGAACCTACTCAGCAACGCTGCTAAGTTCACCCAAAACGGGAAAATTGCGATCGGAGTAGAAAAAATTAAAAATGAACAATTAAGAATGAAAAATCAAGAAGAATCTTCCCAAATTTTAATTTCCAACTCCGAATTTTTAAGTTTCCGCGTCGCCGACACCGGCATCGGCATGACACAAGACCAATTGCAGCGAGTTTTCCAACCTTTCACCCAAGCAGACGCCTCGACTACTAAGAAGTACGGCGGCACCGGTTTGGGATTAGCTATTAGCCAGCGCTTCTGTCAGATGATGGGCGGCAGCATTGAGGCCAGCAGCACGTTGGGCGCAGGTACCACTTTCACCGTACTCTTGCCCAGCGCCATCAAACAGCCGGAAATCCCCAACAAAGTCCGCGACACCCCTAACGCTCCGGGGGCCCCCGCTGTGGGCACGGTGCTGGTAGTTGACGACGACCCGATTTCCCGAGATTTGATCCAGCGCGCCCTCGCTCGCCAAGGACTGCACATCGAAGTCGCCGCCGGCGGCGAGCAAGCCCTCAGACTCGCTAAGCAACTGCGGCCCGACGCGATTACCCTCGACGTGATCATGCCCGGAATGGACGGGTGGGCTGTGCTTTCGGCCCTGAAGGCAGATCCCGATCTTGCCGAAATTCCGGTAATCCTGCTATCCTTTGTGGGCAACAAAAGCCTCGGCTTTGCATTGGGCGCTTCGGACTACCTCACCAAACCAGTGGACGGCAAACGGCTGGCTGCGTTGTTGAACAAGTACCGACGCGATCGAGACGGCACCGCTGCTAACAGTTTTCCCGGTGAGATCTTAGTTGTGGAAGATGACGATGACACCCGCAAAATACTGCGGCGCATACTGGAAAAAAAAGGCTGGGCCGTGGCGGAAGCTGACAGCGGGCGCGCTGCTCTCGAACAGCTAGCAGTTGCTCGCCCGCAATTAATTTTGCTGGATTTGATGCTGCCAGAAATGGATGGTTTTGAGTTTATTGGCGAACTTCGCAAGTCGCATTCTGGAGACCCTATACCGATCGTAGTAATTACCGCTAAAGACCTGACGACCGCCGAAAGTCAGCAACTCAACGGCTACGTCGAGCGGGTACTACAAAAGGGAGTCTACAGTTGCGATACTTTACTACGCGATGTTCGCTCTATAGTGAATGACAGGCTCGATCGCAGGTACGACTCGAAAGGCAAGGAGAACACCAATGGCTAAAATCCTGTTGGTCGAAGATAACGAAATGAATAGGGATATGCTGTCCCGGCGTCTGGCCCGCAAGGGACACGAGGTTTTTATTGCAGTGGACGGTGCTGAGGGAGTGTCGATGGCGCTCGCGAAAGTACCGGATTTGATTCTAATGGATATGAGTCTGCCAGTGCTCGACGGGTGGCAAGCAACCCAGCAAATTAAGGCGGCTCCTGAAACTAAAACGATTCCGGTGATTGCGCTGACAGCTCACGCAATGGCGGGCGATCGGGAAAAGTGTCTGGCGGCCGGCTGCGACGACTACGACACCAAACCGGTCGAATTTCCCCGACTTTTGGGTAAGATTGAAACGCTTCTCAAAGAGGCTATGACATGAAAGGTGATGAGGGCAGCGTGCTGGTTGTTGACGACAATGAGGTAAACCGCGATTTGCTCGCCCGCCGACTTCAGCGTCAAGGCCACCTGGTGACTGTTGCTGAGGATGGTGTGCAAGCTCTGGAATTGATGCGAAGTCAGCCGTTTGATTTGGTGCTTCTGGACATTATGATGCCGCAAATGAACGGCTATCAGGTGCTGGAAAATCTGAAGGCGGACGAGAATTTGCGCCACATCCCGGTAATTATGATTTCGGCGGTGGACGATATTGACAGTATTGTCCGCTGCATTGAGTTGGGCGCGGAGGATTATCTTTCTAAACCTTTCAATCCGGTATTGCTCAAGGCTCGGATTAGTGCTTGTCTGGAAAAGAAGCGGCTGCGGGATCAGGAACAGACGTATTTGCGGGAGTTGGCCCTGGAAAAGGAAAAGTCAGAGCGTTTGCTGCTGAATATTTTACCAGGCCCGATCGCACAGCGCCTCAAGCAAGGGGAAATTACGATCGCCGACAGTTTCGCCGAAGTAACAGTAATGTTTGCCGATTTGGTCGGTTTTACTAAGCTTTCGGCTCATTTGTCGCCGGCGGAGTTGGTAGAATTGCTCAACGAGATTTTTTCCGCTTTTGACGAGTTAGCCGAGCGCTACGGACTTGAGAAAATTAAGACGATCGGCGATGCTTATATGGTGGTTGGCGGTTTGCCTAAGGAGACTAACGACCACGCCGAAAAGATTGCCCAAATGGCGATCGACATTGAAGCAGCCATCGCTAAGATGCGCACCAAGGGAGGTCAGCCGCTCAGCATCCGCATCGGCATCCACACGGGCCCGGTGGAAGCCGGCGTCATCGGTACTAAAAAATTTACTTACGATTTGTGGGGAGACACGGTAAATACAGCTTCCCGGATGGAATCTCAAGGCGTCCCCGGCGGCATTCAGGTAACAGTTGCTACCTACGAGCGCCTGCGGGACAAGTATGTTTTTGAGGAGCGCGGCGTGATTTCGGTGAAAGGCAAAGGCGATATGATGACTTATCTGCTTGTGAGCCGAAAGAGTTAGTTGTTATTTGTTAATTGTTATTTATTACTTCTAATAATAACTAATAACTAATAACTAATAACTAATAACCAATAACTAATAACGAAGCAATCAAATGAACGTAAATTCTAACCTTTTAATGTACGCCCAATGGGCGGGAATTCTGACAGCAGCTTTGTTTGTTTTAACAATCATAGCATTTATCTTCAAATGGGGTTTTCGCTTCCGATTGGTAGGAGTGAGCAGCTTTATGGCCGTAATTGCTGCGAGTATATTTGGTCTCGGTTTGGGACTGTTTGCCCGCACCGAAATTCCCGGTGCAGTTCGCTATTCTTTAGTTTACGATACTGGCGGCGCTCAAACAGTAGTTACCGTGCCGCCTTCGATCACCGAATCCCAGTTAGAAGCAACGATGCAACAAGTGGCTGCGGATTTGTACTCTCCAGGGCGCTCTGGAAGCGGCAGAGACTACATGACAATCCGGGTTCGGACAATTGTACATCCTGAACCCGGTCTATCGCAGCCGCTGTTTTTGGGCGAAGTGAGGCGATCGCTCGCGACTCGGTACGATGACAAAATGGCGATCGACATCTTCCCCGAAAAAGTCGCAACCCTGAAAAAATACCAAGCCTAAAAACAAAGGTTCGTAGTGAGGAATTTATTCCTCTCTACCTAGTTAAGGTCGTAGGGTGTGTCGCCATTGACAAGCCATAAACTTGACAGACAATTTCATAGCGACGCACCAGACTCAATGTCGAGTCGAGGAATAATAAAAAAATGATTACAACCACCAAACAAAAAGTAAGTTTTAACGAATTTATTGAAATTTGCCCGGAAGATGGTGTCTATGAATTGGTGAACGGAGAGATTGTCAAAATGGCAAATACCAGAAATCACGATGACGTTGCTGAATTTGCAGACAGACAGTTTTATCAAGAGTGCGATCGGCTGAAACTAAACTATGTAGTAAAACGAGGCATCACGATTAAAACTACCACAAAAGAAGGTACGGAGCAAGGACGAGTTCCTGATGTCAGTGTTATCGATCGCACTTTGTGGCGTGCTGAACGCAAATCCTATACCGCACTCGAATCGCCGATTCAGTTAGCTGTGGAGGTAGTATCAACTAATTGGGAAGATGATTATGTTGACAAGCTAGATGAATACGAACGCTTAGGGATTGCTGAATACTGGATTGTGGATTATTTAGCTGTTGGCAAAAGAGAGTATTTGGGCAATCCTAAAATCCCCACGGTATTTGTTTTTTCGCTAAATGCTGAAGGGAAATATCAGTGCGCTAAATTCCGAGGTGACGAACAAATTGTTTCGCCTACTTTTCCCAAATTAGTGTTGACGGCGGATCGGGTATTATTAGCTTAGTGGTAGGGTGTGTCGCCATGAAAAATTATTAACTAAATTTCGACAATCTTATAGCGACGCACCTGATAAAATAGTGATTTTCAGGTGCGTCATGGCCGAATATTTTAACCACTTACTCAAGGATTTATCCCTGATGCACCCTACGGTTATACTTGGAAAAATAAGAGTTTAATGAAGAGGAATAAATGATGAATATAGAAAACAAACAAACTTTAAATTCCCAACAAAAACAGGAATTGGTGATAATTCAAATCTTGATTAATCTAGATGGACAAACGCCAGAACAAAAAACCGAATTGTTTTTTTTACAAGGTGTATTGTATGAATCTGCTCAAGAATATACAGAGGCGATCGCCTCTTACGATAGAGCATTAGAAATTAAACCAGATTATCACGAATCCTGGAACTATCGGGGCGTTGCACTGGTTAATTTAGGCAGATTGTCAGAAGCGATAGCCGACTACGAAAAAGCCTTAGAAATCAAACCAAATTATCACGAAGCCTGGCACAATCGGGGCAATGCACTGGTTGATTTAGGCAGATTGTCAGAAGCGATAGCCGACTACGACAAAGCCTTAGAAATCAAACCAGATAAACACGAATCTTGGTACAATCGGGGCATTGCACTGGATGATTTAGGCAGATTTGAAGATGAGATAGCCTCCTACGACAAAGCCTTAGAAATCAAACCAAATTATCACGAAGCCTGGCACAATCGGGGTAATGCACTGGTTAATTTAGGCAGATTGTCAGAAGCGATAGCAGACTACGACAAAGCCTTAGAAATCAAACCAAATTATCACGAAGTCTGGCACAATCGGGGCGTTGCACTGGGTAATTTAGGCAGATTGTCAGAAGCGATAGCCTCCTACGACAAAGCTTTAGAATTTAAACCAGATTTACACGCAGCATTTTATAATAAAGCTTGCTGCTATGCGTTACAGAGTCAGATTGACCAAGCGATTCAGAATTTGCAGCAAGCCATCAATCTGAATCCTGACGAATGGCGAAAGCTGGCAAAAACTGACTCAGTTTTTGACAGCGTGCGATCGCATACTCGGTTTCAAGCCTTGATTGAAGAATAGTGATAGCTAGCAGACGCGATCTGATAGAATAATTAATAACGAGGTAAAAGAAAGATGACTCAACTAAATGTAACTGTAATTGATGACAGATTTCCCGAACTCATCGCCAGTATTGAGGATACAGGAGAACGAATCGTTATAGAACAGGAAGGAAGGGCGATCGCTGCTATCATTAGTTATGCTGACCTGAAGCGACTGGAAGCACTAGAAGCTGCCCTAATTCACAAAGCAAAACTAGAAGAATATCACTGGCTAAAAATTGCGATCGCAAATCCAGCATTTGATTCCCTAAGAGACTCAGCAGAAGATATCTACACTTTAGGTGATGGCTTACCATTCCACGACTCAGAATGGATTAAAACAGTAGCGATAGATCCTAATTTTGGTTCGATACTCGACCCCGAAGAAGACATTTATACTATAGCTGACGGTAAACCATTCCATGACCAAGGGTAAGATTTTCCTAGTACCGTTTCCCTATGATGATTTATCGGCAAACAAACTGCGTCCAGCAGTTTGTTTGACTAATCCTTTGGGAGCGAGACGCCATGTTATTCTTGCTTATATTACAAGTCGCCTGCCCACAAATCTACTGGAAACAGATATCGTATTAGATGCTTCTCATCCAGACTTTCCGGCTTCGGGACTGCGGGTGCCATCTACTATCAGGCTGCATCAACTGGTGACTATTTCTACAGTGGTTGTTCAGCGTGAGTTGGGTGAATTGTCATCAAATATACAGGCTCAAATTGCTGAAAAGCTCTGCAATTTTCTAAGTCAGTGATGGCAGATATGTGAAAATTATACTTGGGGTGAGGTTTGTCATACCTGGGCCCGATCGCCCTTTCCTCTCTTCTACGCAATTAATGAAAAAATTTAGTAAAAATCCATACATCCAAACCAACAGCCAAGACCAAACTACCTAGAATTAAACTAGAAAAACTTGAAAAAATTCCCGAGTTAATGTAAAATTGTCAACAATAACAAAAGTAAGCTACAATCGCCACCATTAGATGGCAGATGGCGAAAAACATCGCATATAAAAGAAAAAACGACAATTTTACATAAAATAATGAGGTGAAAACCCTTGCAAAAATTAGCTAGTAGAGAAAAGCCGATCGACTCTGGGGAAAAATCCGTATCAGTCAACACCCAAAACGCTCAAACGTTGTACGATCGCGGTAACGCCCTAGAAGCAATGGGACGCTTGCCAGCAGCGATCGAATCCTGGTCAAAGGCGATCGAACAGGAACCGAAATTTCACGAAGCCTGGTACAACAAAGGCGTAACCCTCAGAAAATTGGGACAGCTAGAAGAAGCGATCGCAGCCTACAACAAATCATTAAAAATTAAAGCAGACAATGCCGAAGCGTGGTACAATCGCGCCAACGTTTTGCGGAAGCTCAACAGACTCTCAGAAGCGATCGCCTCCTACGAACACGCGATCGAACTCAAACCCAGCTATCACGAAGCTTGGACGAACCGCGGCAACACCCTGGTCAATTTAGAAAAATTCTCAGAAGCGATCGACTCCTACGACAAAGCGATCGCCATCAAACCAGACTACTGCGAAGCTTGGTACAACAAAGCATTTACCCTGAAAAACTCCGGCAAAAACACAGCCGCGATCGCCTCCTACGAGAAAGCGCTCGAACTAAAACCAGACTTGCATCAAGCCTGGTACAACCGTGGCTTAGCCCTAGCCGATGAAAAACTCTACCCCGAAGCCGTCGCCTCCTACGACAAAACCCTGCAACTGCGGCCGAATTCCCCCGAAGTCTTGAACAAACGCGGCACGGCCCTCGCCCAAATGGGACAATTTGAAAATGCGATCGCCTCCTGGGACAAAGCGATCGAACTCAAGCCCGACGACAGCGAAACCTGGTACAACCGCGGCCTAGCCTTAGTCAACTTAAAACTATTTGAAGCAGCAATCGCTTCTTGGGAGAAAACCCTAGAGTTGCAGCCAAAAAACACCGAAGCCTGGTACAACCGCGCCATCGCCCTCAAAAAAATCAAACGATTTACCGAAGCGATCGCCTCCTACGATCGCATCATCGCACTCACACCCGACGATCCCAATCTTTACTATCAAAAAGCCTGCGTCTACGCCCTAGAAAAAGCAGCGGGCGATCGCACAAACAACCCCGAAGCTGTAGCAACCAGCACCCGTAAAGCGCTCGAAAATCTATCAAGGGCGATCGAACTAAATCCGGAAAAATACCGGAAACTATGCCAGAATGACTCAAAATTGCGTACAATACGGGAAGAAGTGCGGTTTTTAGCTTGATTTCAGGGTAGCAATGATTGATGGATACCAATGCCGCACTGTAACCTTTTTAGGCAAAACAGCACCTCAAACCCCAATCATGCAAACCCTAGACAAAACTCAAGCAAAATTCGCTCAACTCGCAGCCCACCTCAGAGAAGTTACCGACATCGAATCAGCCTCGTCGCTGCTGCATTGGGATCAGGCGACTTATATGCCCGCCAAAGGTGCAACTGCTAGAGGCCGCCAGTTGGCTACACTCAAACAAATATCCCACGAAAAATTTACCGATCCAAAAATCGGCGAACTCCTAGAAGACTTGCGTTTCTACGAACAAACCCTCCCCTACGACTCCATCCCAGCTAGCCTGATCCGCATCGCCCGCAGAGATTACGATCGCGCCGCCAGAGTCCCCGCAGCCTTCATGTCCGCACTCTGCCGCCACCAAGCCGACTGCTACGAAGTTTGGGCTACCGCCAAAGCAGCCAACAACTTCGCAGCCGTCGAACCCTATCTCGAAAAAACCCTAGAATTAAGCAGGCAGTACGCCGAATTTTTCCCCGGATACGAACACATCGCCGATCCTTTGATCGATCGCAGCGACTACGGCATGAAAGTATCCCTGCTGCGCCCGCTGTTCGCCCAACTGCGTCAAGAATTAGTGCCGATAGTCGAAGCCATCACCTCCCAACCTCCCGCCGACGACTCCTGCTTGCACCAAAAATTCTCAGAATCCCAACAACTAGAATTCACCCGCACAGTCGTACAACGCATGGGCTACGACTTCCAGCGCGGACGCCAAGACACCACCCTGCACCCGTTCATGACCAACTTCTCCATAGACGACGTGCGCATCACCACCCGCGTCTACGAAGATCACCTCGATCAAGCCCTCTTCAGCAGCATCCACGAAGCCGGACACGCCCTCTACGAACTCGGCAATTCCCCGGAATTTGAAGGCACACTTCTGGCTGGTGGCATTTCCTCCGGCGTGCACGAAAGCCAGTCCCGACTTTGGGAAAACTTGGTCGGGCGCAGTCGCGGTTTTTGGCAGTGTTTTTACCCGCAACTGCAAAGCTTGTTCCCGCAGCAGTTGGGCGCAGTATCCCCAGACGCATTTTACCGCGCCATTAACAAAGTCGCGCGATCGCTCGTCCGCACCGACGCTGACGAAGTAACCTACAACCTCCACGTCGCCATCCGCTTTGACCTAGAATTGGCAATGGTAGAAGGCAAACTCGCAGTCCGCGATCTCCCCGAAGCCTGGAACGATCGCTATAAAACTGACCTCGGCGTTGTTCCCGCCACCGACAGCGATGGTGCTATGCAAGACGTTCACTGGTACGTTGGGACGATCGGCGGAATGTTCCAAGGTTACACCCTCGGCAACTTGATGAGCGCTCAATTCTACGAAACTGCCGTCAAAAACCATCCCGAAATTCCCGCACAAATAGAACAGGGAAACTTTAGCGTACTGCACGACTGGCTCAAACAAAATATCTACCAGCACGGCCGCAAATACACTGCCGTCGAATTGATCGATCGCGTGACCGGTTCACCTTTAACTATCGATCCGTTTGTCCGTTACATTCGTCACAAATACGGGGAGTTTTATGTCATTTGAGGGATAGCAATTTCACATTGCAGACTTTAAAATGACATTAAAAAAAGT
The DNA here is from genome assembly GCA_025362325.1 of Cyanobacteriota bacterium. GTDB lineage: Bacteria > Cyanobacteriota > Cyanobacteriia > Cyanobacteriales > Microcoleaceae > Microcoleus. The sequence goes on from JANYGO010000213.1 coordinate 21,171, forward strand.
AGGCGTCTCAAAAAATAGGGCGATACTCAGATAGTATCGCTCTATTTTTAAGGTAAAATCAAAAATCTCAAATAAGGGGGTATCTATGTCTGAACTCTTTCAAGCTGTTATTGCCAGTGATGAAAAAACCGAGTTGCGGCAGTTCGTCAGCGATATGCGGGCTTTGGGAAATAAATATTTGCTGCGAAACGACATAGTTAGCGCTTTTGCCACTTACTGCACCAAATACGAAAAGCCCGAACAGTTCCATCAATCTTCTCATTTGAGCAAACTGATTTACTACGTTCAGGAAATTATTATCGAAGAAGGCAGCCTTTGCGTGCTGCTGCGACCAAAAATTGCGACAATGGAAATAGTGCGAGTTGGAGACGACTTGACACTGGAGCCGATGACAGTCCAAGAATTGCTCGATGTGCGCGATCGCTTCGTCAACCACTTTCACCCCCAAGAAGGCGACATCCTCGAACTAGATTTCGGCCCGTTTTACGACTATTCTCCCTCAATTCGCGACCCCAAAAACATCGGCAAAGGAGTACAATTCCTCAACCGATATATGTCCAGCAAACTGTTTCAAGACTCCAAACAGTGGCAGGAAACTCTGTTTGATTTCTTGCGGATTCACCGCTACAACGGCGTACAATTACTAATTAACGATCGCATAAAAACCCAAGAACAACTTTCAGAACAAGTCAAAAAAGCCCTCACCTTTGTCAGCGAACTTTCTGAAGATGAACCCTACGAAAGATTTCGGTTCGTCCTGCAAATGATGGGTTTGGACGCAGGTTGGGGAAATACCGCCGCCCGCGTGCATGAAACCCTAGGAATTCTCGACGAGTTAATTGATTCCCCCGATCCGCAAGCCCTAGAAGCATTTATTTCTCGCATTCCGATGATTTTCAAAATCGTCCTAGTTTCTCCTCACGGCTGGTTCGGCCAAGAAGGAGTTTTGGGGCGGCCGGATACCGGAGGCCAGGTAGTTTACGTGCTCGATCAAGCGAAGAATTTAGAGAAACAACTGCAAGAAGACATTCATCTTGCCGGTCTCGATATTTTAGACGCCAAACCAAAAGTAATTATTCTCACCCGGTTAATTCCTAACAGCGACGGCACGCGCTGCAACGAACGTTTGGAAAAAGTTCACGGCACTGAAAATGCTTGGATTTTGCGGGTTCCCTTCCGGGAGTTCAATCCCAAATTGACTCAAAATTGGATTTCGAGGTTCGAGATTTGGCCTTATTTGGAAACTTACGCGATCGATGCCGAAAAAGAACTGCTGGCTGAGTTTCAGGGGAAGCCAGATTTAATTATTGGCAACTATTCTGACGGCAACTTGGTAGCATTTTTGCTATCGCGTAAACTCAAAGTTACTCAGTGCAATATTGCCCACGCACTGGAAAAATCTAAATATTTGTTCAGCAATCTATACTGGCAAGAATCTGAGGAAAAATACCATTTTGCGATGCAATTTACTGCCGATATTATTGCCATGAATGCGGCTAATTGTATTGTCAGCAGCACCTATCAAGAGATTGTGGGCAAACCCGATAGTGTCGGGCAGTACGAGTCCTACAATTGTTTTACCATGCCGGATTTGTATCACGTTGTGAATGGGATTGAACTGTTCAGCCCTAAATTTAACGTCGTGCCGCCGGGAGTCAACGAAAGCGTATATTTTCCCTACACGCGCATTGAAGACAGGATACAGGGCGATCGCGATCGGCTCAACGAACTGCTGTTTACTCTAGAAGACCCGGAACAGGTCTTCGGAACACTCGACGACCCCCAAAAACGCCCTTTATTTTCGATGGCCAGGCTCGATCGCATTAAAAACATGACTGGCTTAGCAGAATTGTTTGGCAAAAGCCAGGAATTGCAACAAAAATGCAACTTAATTCTAGTAGCCGGCAAGCTGAGAGTCGAAGAAACCGAAGACTACGAAGAAGCCGAAGAAATTAAAAAGCTTTACACAATTATCGACCAATACAACCTGCACGGTAAAATTCGCTGGCTGGGAGTGCGGCTTTCCAAAAGCCTGTCCGGCGAAATCTACCGGGTAATCGCCGACGGCCAAGGTATATTTGTTCAGCCAGCCTTATTTGAAGCTTTCGGCTTGACAATTCTCGAAGCAATGATTACTGGCATTCCCACTTTTGGGACACAGTTTGGCGGCCCGCTGGAAATCATTCAAGACGGGGTAAATGGGTTTTATATCAACCCGACTCAACACCAGGAAACCGCCCAAAAAATTCTGGAGTTTTTCTCAAAATGCGAACAAAATCCCAACTATTGGTATGAAATTTCCACGCGAGGAATTGACAGAGTTTACAGCACCTATACCTGGAAAATTCACACAACCAAGCTGCTGACGCTCGCCCGAACTTACGGTTTCTGGGACTACTCGTCTAAGGAAAACCGCGAAGATATGCTCCGCTACATAGAAGCGCTGTTTTATCTGATTTACAAGCCGAGAGCAAAGGCTTTATTGGCAGAACACGCGAAGCGATAAGTGGCGAGTTTTGGTTTGTCGGGGCCGGTTGAGAGAAAAAACTTTGCCTCTCATAAACAAACTTTGTACAAAACCCGCCTGTAAAGATTTGTAAATGAAAGCAGGTTTTGTACAATCAATACGTAGCGACAGTTTCATGGCTGACCGATAGGTAGCTAGAAACCGGGTTTCTACGAGTTTTGCGTGAAGTTCCGAGAAATCTCTGAAGAAACCGGGTTTAGTAAAGTCACGAGTCCGCACAGTTGAATACCAATTCAAAGAACTATTGCTACATATGAATTGTCTGCAAGCACCTGTAGCGATACCCCACCGTGTCCTGCGCGGTGCGGTCTCTGCGACTTTTAATAATTAGTATAAAATTGAAAATTGTAGCAATAGTTCTTTGAATTGGTAGAAGAAACCCGGTTGATAAGCAAATATTGGCTTTGGTAACGAAACATCTCGGAATCAACCGGGTTTCTGAGGATCAATAGTGCGAAGCTGCCCCTACTTCCAACTCGTAACTTTCAACTTGCAACTGCTGACTACGGCTGTCTCGATTACCGAACTTCTAGAGACCTGGGCAGATATTTCTCAGAAAGCTATCCGGGTAATACAATTAGATTGAGAAACATGAGAACAGCGAAACTTTGTCAAACCTCATCAACAGGATGAAACTTATGCGTGTAACTACGGTTACGATTTTTAGCTTGCTAGCTCTGCTCGCTCCCGGGTTGACCAAAAAGGCAAATGCAGCCTTCGAGTCCAAACCGTTTGTGCAGGAACAGTACCGCAGAGACTTTGCAGCTCCCGCCGATCCGGGTGCGTCGGCACCGCCCGAGGCAACTACCCGAGGAGATATGTTTAATAAGCCTTTTTATGCAGGGGAGCAAAAGCCTGTGAGAAAGGAGAAAACAATCTCGGCGGGAGCAGACGGGCCAGAAGTTGCTGCCATACAGCAGCGGTTGCAAGTTCACGGTTTGGCGATCGGCACGATCGACGGTTCCTATGGTTCTCGTACCACATCGGCTGTCAGTGCTTTTCAGCAGTCTCAGGGCTTGAAGTCAGACGGCATCGTGGACAAACAAACTTGGACAGCTTTAGCAGCAGATCCGGCGCGGGCTCCTGAAACTTTGCAGAGCCGTGCTCCCATTCAGAGCAATGCTCCCATTCAGAGCAATGCTCCACTTCCCGGCGAAAATCAGGCAACTGCTCTCACTAAAGGCGCTGCAGGTTCCAAGGTGAAGACACTACAGGTGCGTTTGGAAGTACAGGGTTACGCTCCGGGCCCGATCGACGGCATTTTTGGCGCTCGCACTGCTACGGCTGTCAAGAAATTTCAGGAGTATAAGGGTTTGACGGCTGACGGCGTGGTGGACGAAACAACCTGGAAGGCGCTTGGTCAAAACTAAGTGACGAGTCAGAAATTGGGAAAATTGCTGTGGCGATAACTCATCAGTGAACCCGGTGTCCAACAATGACCGGGTTTCTCGATGTTGACGCATCGCTGTGTTGTGTGCTATGATAGTTGAATGTCAAAATGCGGATATGGCGAAATTGGCAGACGCGCCAGATTTAGGTTCTGGTTCCGAAAGGAGTGAAGGTTCAAGTCCTTTTATCCGCACTAAACTCAATGCTTTGTTCCGGCGCGAACATCTTCCCAAATTCGATCTGGATTTAAGCCCAATTCGTGCACTTGATATTTTCCAGAAATACACCGAGAGATTCTCCAAAGCTAAGTTCGAGATACTGCGGTTGTTTGCGGCGTTGAATGTATTCGCGCAAGGCGATTTCAACTAAGGTTTCCAGCGAATTTTCTCGTTGTAGTTCGATCGCCTCTTGTAGCAGTGCCGTATCCACATTCAGGCTGGTCATCATTGGCTTTCATCTTTTAACCGTTGTTTTAATCATACGATCGCCACTCGGAAGAAATCGATCGTATTATTATTGATGCAGTTAATCGACAAAGCGACGGATGAGGGCGAGACAAAATTGGATTTGGCGGGGTTGGAGTTGGAGGAATTGCCGCCGGAGATTGGCAAGTGCACTCCGCTTGAGACTTTGGTGTTGGGGGAAATTTGCTATGATAGTTTGAGCGATCGCACTATTCTACATTGCGTAAATTATCAGCTATGAACATTCAGTTGGTTGACTCCTTAATTCAAGTCATTGAGTCGCTGACACCTGAAGAGAGTTTGCTGTTTCAAGAAAAACTCTCAGTTAGGGCGATTCAGAGTACGCCTGGAGTCTGTGGAGGATATGTCCGGATTCGCAACACCCGCATTCCTGTTTGGACGCTGGTTTCGCTTCACCAACAGGGGGCTGATGAGGCTGAATTACTTCGGAATTATCCAGGTTTATCCGATCGCGATTTAGAGAATGCTTGGCATTATTACGATCGCCACCGCGCAGAAATCGATCGCATTATAGTTTCTCATCAAACCGAATAGTAGAATAGTAGATAGCTAAAAGAGGGATTTTAGATATGGAAATGAATCAGTATTTTGATTTCTTAGCACCGGATGATATTCGGATTAAAGGACATCGCATCGGGATTGAGACCGTGCTGTATGAATATTTGCATCGGGAACGCACCCCAGAAGAAATTCAGCAATTCTATCCATCTCTAACTTTAGCAGAAGTTTACACAACTATTTTGTATTATTTGCTGAACAAGGAATCAGTAAGTAGATATATACAAGATTGGTTGGAATGGTCGCATCAGCAGCGAAAAATGCAAGCAGCAAATCCGCATCCGGCTGCGGAAAGATTGCGAAAATTGAAGGCTGAACGGGAAAGTCAAACTGCAATCCAGGATACTTGAGAAATGGCGCTTAAATATTTGATGGATGAGAATGTTACGCCAATTTATACTACACAGCTTCGCCGGAAACGCCCCGATTTAGTAGTTTGGTCAGTGGGCGACATTGGTACACCTGCGAAAAGTACGCTCGATCCGGATATTTTGATTTGGTGTGAGGATAATGGTTTTATTTTAGTGACGAACAACCGCAAGTCAATGCCCGTCCATCTGGCAGATAATATGGCTGAAGGCAGACATATTCCAGGAATTTTCGTTTTGAACTCAGATTTAAGTATTGGGCAAAATATTGAGGAATTAATTTTGATTGCTGATGGTTCGTTTGATAACGAATACCAAGATCAGATCGTCCATCTCCCATTAACATAAACAGGACTGATGCACGAGTGGTCAGAAACCGGGTTTTTGCCAGAATTCTTGGTAAGGATCGAAGATTTAATAACTTCAGCACCTCCTACAGTCCTCTCTCCTGTAAGTTGCGAGATAAAAAGGAGGCTCTTCCTCCGCACCTGCATTACCAGGCTCTTGCTGGTAACGAACAAAATCATTCCGATGCAACCGGAATTTATATCACATCTGGCTTGGGATGGCTATAGAATATGGTAGTGTTGCAATATCAGGGTTTTGATAAACGTGGGTCAACCATTTTACCCCCAAATTATCCTTACAATGCAGGACTAACTAGAATATTTTATTATCACCCTAAATAAGGGAGGGGAGAGCCACGTGAACGAGTATCTTCTTCAGAGACTAAGAGCTGACGCAGCTCACTTATTATGCTTAGCGAAAAATGAGGGAATGTTAAAGCACCCGGGGGTTAAAGGGCGCTTCCGAGAGTTGCTAATTGATAATATATTGTCTCCTTGGCTTCCACCAGATGTACATTGTGGAACAGGAATGATACTCGCAAGCAATAATGAGCGAAAAGAAGCTACCCAAGATGATGTGGTTCTTTATGCAAAGAGCCTCTGTCCACCCTGGTTGACTGACAAAAGTCAGTCAAGATCGGGATAAAAGCTGACCCAGACTGGATTAAAGAGAAAAAGAGGGATCAACTGTTTTTAACAAAAAAACCAGTATGAATCGAAATGATCGATCGCCCCTCTCATCTTCATC
>JANYGO010000215.1 GCA_025362325.1 Cyanobacteriota bacterium
ATAGATTATTTGAATCCATTGAAAAACTAGAATCACTGTTAAATAAACTTTTAAATGAAGGAGGATTAATTATGAAATGGAACCGAAAAATAAAAAATAAAGGGAACTTAGTTAATGCAGTTTAGATGTTGAACAGCTTAGCCCTGCTGATGGACATTCGCGAGGTACTCGAATTTGTAGATCAAGTTGTCTACGATAAGACAGGCAAACGCCTCAATGATTTACAGCGTGGAATTATCGAGGGAACTCTGAAGCGACAAAAGTATGCTGAGATTGCCGATATTTATCGTCTTTCGGAAGGTCACGTTAAGGATAGAGGTTACGAGCTTTTGCAAATGTTATCAGATGTGTTTGATGAACCCGTTGATAAACACAATCTTAAATCGGTCTTAGAGCGGAAAGGAAATCTCAATATTACTTTTGGCGATAACAATATCAGCAATATTATGGGTTACATCAATATTTGCTCCGATCGCCCCACTCCTACCTCCAATAAAAGCCAGCCTGCGACTCCTGACTTTCAGCCAGACCAGTATCAAGCCAAGATTGAAATGGTTGGTAAGTTACCAGAAACTTGGGTTTAAAGCCCCGTCCTTCTAGGACGGCTTTTCTTGATTTCTAATATACTCCTTTAAGACTTCTAAAGGCGCACCCCCTACAGAAACAGCAAAATAGCTAGGACTCCACAATGCCTCTTTATGAGGTTTTTTGTGTCCAGCTTGTCCGTACCTGCGACTAGAAACACCCTTTAATGCGTTCACGATTTGAGAAATTGAAAGTTTAGGTGGATATTCAATCAGCGCGTGAATGTGATTGTCTTCACCATTAAACTCAAGCACTTGAAAATTCATTTTTTCGGCAACCTCTCGAAATGTTTTTTCAATCAAATCAAGACTTTCTCCCGTAAATACAGACCGACGGTACTTTGTCACGCAGACCAAGTGTATTTTAAGTTCTGTAACAGAATGGCGTTCCTTGCGGTAAATAGTTGTCATTGCCTGTAAACCAATATATAATCAAGTAACAGACCAATTCTAGCACAAGTCATGAAAGCAAGATTTCGCTACAGATTTTACCCGACCGACCAACAACAGCAGAGCCTAGCTCGGTTGTTTGGCTGCGTTCGCGTAGTCTGGAACGACGCTCTTGCCCTCTGCAAGCAATCTGAAAAAAAGCCAAAATCAGCAGAACTTCAAAAAACAGTAATCACTCAGGCAAAAAAGACTGAAGAAAGGGCATGGTTGGGGGAAGTCTCGGCAATTCCTCTACAACAGTCGATCTCGGACTTGGAAACAGCATTTAAGCACTTTTTTGAGTCCTGTAAAGGAAACAGAAAGGGTCGTAAGGCTGGCTATCCAAAGTTCAAGAAACGCACAAATAGTCAATCAGCAAGATTGACGCGCAATGGTTTTTCAATCAAAGGAAATGGGGTTTATTTGGCTAAAATTGGCATTATCGAGCCGATTTGGTCGAGGCAATTGCCGTCAGATCCCAGTTCTGTAACCGTAATCAAAGATTGCGCTAACCGCTATTTCCTCAGCTTTGTTGTAGAGGTTAATCCCAAGATTGTCGAAGCCAAAAACCACAGCATCGGCATCGATCTGGGCATTAAAACCTTTGCAGTAATGAGTAACGGTGAAACAGCCGAAAGTCCAAACTACAAACAGTTAGACCGAAAGATTCGCAAACTACAGCGCAAGCTGTCACGGCAACCCAAAGACTCTAAACGCCGAAATAAGACTCGGATTCAGATAGCCAAATTGCACAACCAAATTGCAGATACCCGTAAAGACTTCTTGCACAAACTGTCAACCAAAATAGTTAACGAAAACCAAGTAATTGTTTTGGAAGATTTGAACGTGTTTGGAATGGTCAAAAACCGCAAGCTCTCAAGAGTGATTAGCCAGCAAGGATGGTATGAGTTTAGGGTGTTGTGTGAGGCTAAATCTGAAATACTAGCTAGGGAATTCAGGGTAATTAGTCGCTGGGAGCCAACCAGTCAAGTGTGTTCGGACTGCGGGTTTAAATGGGGCCAAATAGACCTCTCTATTCGCTCGCTAGTGTGCCTTAATTGTGGCACTCAGCAAGATAGAGATTTGAACGCTGCGAGAAATATACAAAAAGTCGGGATAGGGCATTGCCACGACTCTAAATGTACGCAGAGAGAAGGTAAGACCACTTGTGGCACATCTCGATGAAGCGTAAAGAATCCCCGCGCGTTTACGCCGGGGAGTATGTCAAGCCAATTCGGTTTGAAAGACGAGCAAATAGCAGAGTTGCTGGGGCTTGCTTTGGAGGAAGTTAAGCAGGTAAACTCGGAGGATTAAAAGTAAGGTGCGCATTGCGCACCTTACAGGCTCAGTAATGTAGCGCCTTACTGGGCTGGTTGATATTCCCATAAAAAACCCCAGACTCGCAAGTCTGAGGCCCGGAGTTCCTGAAAATCGTCACTTGTGACTATTGTCGCCAACTAACAGCACAAAAAACAAGAGGGGCGCAACCCAGCACGGCAGCTTTTGCCAGACTGAGATTGCTTTCTGAATCGCAAGGCGAAAGCGGTTTTTGATTCAACACTTCAGTAGTTTGCATTCACAAGTCCTCTCGTCATTTGCCGGGCTGGGTTGGTAATTATGCTCCAATACGATTCAGATCACACAGTGCCAGAGGTCAGACGTTTGAAAACAGACACTGCGATTGCTTCACTAAGAGTTCGCAATGACAAAAAAAGTATTAACCCAAGCGTATTGAAACAAGTCCGATCGCCCTTAATAACTATCCTTTAAGATTGGGGCCTGTCCTCGATCGCAATATAAGGCTCACCGTGAGTACCCGTATAGATTTGAGTCGGGCGATAAATGCGGTTTGTCTCTAGCTGTTCCTTCCAGTGGGCCAACCAACCGGCAACGCGGGCGATCGCAAAAACTGGCGTAAACAAATCCGTCGGAATTCCCATTTTTCGGTAAACCAGACCCGAATAGAAATCTACATTAGCATAAATTCCTTTCTGACCCAATTTCTCCTCAACCACTTCTTCCAACTTGACAGCAATGTCGTAATAAGCGTCGTGCCCGAAGTTTTCAAACAACTGTTCCGCTAACCCTTGGAGAATAGTTGCTCTCGGATCTTTCACCTTATAAACTCGGTGTCCGAATCCCATGATTTTGTCCTTGTTTGCAACGCTCTTCTCGACAAAAGCCCGCACGTTTTCTACCGAACCAATTTGCTCCAACATATCAATCACTTCTTCATTAGCTCCCCCATGCAGTGGCCCCGCCAAAGTACCAACTGCTGAAGCAATCACCCCGTAAGGATCTGTCAGAGTCGAAGCTGTTACCATTGCCGAAAATGTAGAGGCATTGATTGTATGTTCCGCGTGCAGAGTCAGACAAGCATCAAAAATATTAGCTAACAGCGGATCGGGTTCTTGCTCGTTGAGCATATAAAGAAAGTTAGCCGAGTAGTTCAAATCATCCCTAGGCCGCACCGGGTCATTTCCCCGCCGCATTTGCTGGAACGCCGCCACCATTGTGGGAATCTTAGCTAGCAGCCGCACTACAGCTTCTCGAATGTATGCTGGGTTAGCCAGAGCTCGGCGCGAGTAGAACAAGCCCAGGGCTGCTGCTGAAGCTTGCAGCGCGTCCATTGGATGTCCTCTTTCAGGAAAGCATTTCATCATATCCCGGATGCGATATTTGATCCGGCGGTGATAGCGAATTTCATGCTCGAAAGCTTCTAGTTCTTCCTTTGTCGGAAGTACGCCCCAGATTAATAAATATGAAGTTTCCACAAAGGAACTTTTGAGTGCTAGTTCCTCGATGCTAATCCCGCGATATTCCAGTACCCCTTTTTGTCCATCGACGTAACTAATACTGGACAAGGTGGCGGGAACACCTTCTAAACCTGGTTTGAATTCGCCGACGACCATTGCGATACCGTTTTGTGTGAGTTGAATCTTACTGAGAGTACATTACCAGAAACCAAGAGAGTGTCACAGTCTTGACAAATAATCATTTAATTCGGGACTCAGGCGCAAGGATGCTCAAAAACCGGGTTTTTCAACGGATTTGCCGATCGCACCCCTAGATATTGTCGCCCCTCAAACCCGCTTTATGCGTCCGAGAATCCGGGTTTTAGAGGGCGATTCGCAGTTTCTAGCAGAGCAAAAACTTGGGCCCAGTCAGCCAGAACATTTGGCTGCGGCCGACTGGGGAACCTGTTTCGGGCAGAATTAAGCCGATGATACCTGCTTTTTTGAGAATCAGCGTATCGTGCGATCGCCCCCAAAGCAAAGTTTCTGCCCAATTGCCCAAATCTGGTTGGTGGCCCACCAGGGCTAAGCTGCGGCTGCCTGTTTCCTGCCACTGTTTGTACCACCTCAGCCAGTCCCCGATGTCTCCTGAAGGTGCGAGGGCGACGGATTCTTCTATTTGGGAACTCAGACCGACTGAAAGCAGGATTTGGGCGGTTTGCGAGGCGCGCAGTAGGGGACTAGAGAGCATCAGATCGAACTGAATTTCGAGCTCGTACAGGCGCTGGGCGACTTTCCGCGTTTTTCGATCGCCCTCTTTAGTCAGCGGGCGTTCCTCGTCTGTATCGTATTCTTCGGGTTCGGCTGCGATACCGTGACGGATCAAATATAAATGCACTCTCGCTGTCCTTTTGATAGCTGTGGGATGGCTACGCCCCGGCTTACGCCTACGCACTTATGGGTGAAGTTTGGCGCGATCGACATTTTTCGCCTATTCTACAACTGCATTGACATTTTGCGCTGCTGTCTAGTTTACGCTTATAGGCTGTGCGATCGACATTCCCAGCCTCTTACTGGCAGAAATGCCGCATCTATAAACTCCACAGTTAATGATCGTAAACAGGATTATCTTTGGGACTAATTAAGTTTAGTAACTTTTGCTTAATCTGAGCATCGAATACTTCCCATTTGTGCCTTGCATAATCGCTCTTCTCATTCCCACCAGAAAGAAATCCCACCGGAATTTCAAAACCTCCAGCTTGACTTCTGCCACCGCCAAAAAAGCGTCCTTGAGCATCTTGACCGAAGGCTTCTTTAATAAATTCGTCTGGATCGAGAGTAAGTTTATTAGTTCTGAGCGAGCCAATTACCACTTCAATTTCTTCGTCTTTGTCGTGAACAATTGCGTAGACAACTGCTGTGTGTACGTTCTCTTCTGTTACTAGAAAGTCCGCTGCTTGGGGAATAGAATCCCGATCGTCATAGCGGAGGTAGCCGATGCCCGCGATCGAAAAATTGTTCTGGACGGTGCGGTGTTTGAGCGATCGCTCGATCGCATCCATCACCCACTTAGAACGAGAGGACTGTAACACCGCATTCAACAACTGTGGGTCATAAAAACGGCTCAAATAAGCCGCAGCTAAAAAATCCTCCTCCTGAGCTTGTCTGAGGGCGTTGGTATCCGATCGCAAACCGTGCATCAAAGCCGTAGCGCACTTGACGTGCTGGCTGATACCGCTGTCGAGAGTTAGCAGTCCAGCCTGTAAATATTCGGCAAAAATCGTGGCTGTAGCGCGAATTTCAGGGCGCAAATCCGTAAATTCTGCGTTCATTTCTCCTTGCAAATTGTGGTGATCGATCACTGCTGCGATCGGAATTCCTGCCCCTAAAACAAACTCGGTTAAGTTACAAGTCGTGCCTTGATTGTCGATAAAAACGCAGCCCTGATAAGCCGATAAATCCTTAGTTTTTCCCGTTTCCAGTGTCCACCGCTGCAATGGCAACCCTGTCAATTTAACTAAAGCAATATTTTCTTGGTGGCTGAGGGCGCCGGCGTAGATCATCTCGCATTGGATATCGTACTTTTCGGCGATTAATTTGTAAGCCCAAGCGCTGGAAAGTGCGTCGGGATCTGGAAAATCTTGCAATAATATTAACTGGCGATTGCCTCTGTGCCGATCGAACATTTGGCGCAATTGCTCGACTTTGCGATCGTGCAATTCCCCGCGCAGACTGTCGCGATGCTCTTCGGAAGCAACTTCGGCTTTGCTGCGCCGTTTTCCAGGCGCACTCACTGCGGGTACAACCTCGCGACTGGAGTCAACCTCACCTTCGCGATTATTGCCAGATGTTTCATCGGAATTGGTAGGGGGGTGGTCTTTCATTGTTAAACATTAACCATTTATTTAATTTAGGACTTACGGACGAGTGGCCAGAAACCGGGTTTTTTACGAAAATTATTCGCTGTAGTCTATAGATTAGGCAAAAACCCAGTTTCTTTGATTTTGGTGCGTCCAGGACTGTAATTCTTTCAGGACTTGCGCGCCAAAAGCTCTTAAACCCGGTTTCTTTGTAGATGCTTCCTTGTCAAACCCAATATTTCTCACCAGAAACCGGAGTTAAGAGCGTAAATTCTCTCTTTAACTATTTAACTATTTAATTCAAAACTATCGGGCGGGCACAAAAGGGCACCACGCCTACAACTGAGAACTTGCGCAAAAAACCCCCGCGCTTTCTAGCGACAGGGGTTTCAAAGGCCGATTACATATTTTTGCCATTCTTGGTGCATACCACTCTTAACGTGTCTAGTCACTTCAAAATAAAGACCACTGTGAGGTTTCCTCGGCGGATAGCGCAGCACCATTCCCGCTTCTTTCGGGGTGCGACTGCCTTTATTGACATTGCAGCGCACGCACGCTGTAGCAAGGTTTTCCCAACTTTCACCTCCCCCGCGCGATCGAGGAATCACGTGATCGAGCGTCAAATCGTCGCCCGTATAACCACAGTATTGACAAGAGTGTGCGTCCCGGTGCAAGATGTTCCGGCGGGTAAGCGGAATATCCTTATAGGGAACTCGGACGTAATGCCGCAGTCGAATCACAGTTGGTAGGGGGAAGTTTGGCGCAATAAATTTCCCGTTATGTTCTACCTGTTCTGCTTTTCCTTTCAGCAACAAAACTACCGCCCTTCGCCAATTGGTGATGTTGAGCGGTTCGTAGGAGGCATTCAGCACCAGAACATTGCCCATTGTTGATTATTAAAGAGAAGATTTTTAATGATGCTAACACAGGTTCCAATTTAGGGGGGCGGGCTCAGGAATGGCAAGGCGATCGCCAAAAACGGTGAACAACCGCACCTTTACCCTATACCTTCGCGCCTGCGCCCTTTGTGGCTGCACCTATTTTTTGCCCCAGCGTTTGTCAGCGAGGGATTTTCCGTGAGTTTAGGCGAAGATAAGGTCAGTATGGGCGATCCTCTCCGTTGGCGCAGGCGCAGCCCCCGTAGGGGCGGGCTTCGCTAACGGCCAAACTTTACACAATAAATTTTATTTTTTTCCCTAAATGCCTAATCTTCCCGGCAACCAGCAGCGTAACTTTTTAGAGTATTAGTAACCTTAAATTAAAAAGCTTATCACTGCCCATGAAATTTCGGCTCTTAAAGTCAGCTTTTAGCGCGTCAATTATTGCCCTGGCAGCTCCGATTTTAGCAAACAGTCCCGCCTTTGCCCAAACCCCGTCATTTTTCTGTGGCGCTGCTGACGGCCGCCCAGCTACAATCGCTGTCCAACAAGGCAAAAATATTCCCGTTATTCTGTGGGTGGCTGACAACTATTTCAATGAATCAGGAGAAGACGCCATTACTCGGTGTACACGAGTCTCTGGAATTCTCAACAACTCGCAACCCCAAGGAAACTGGGATAATATTGTCACAGCAGGTGCATCACCCAGCGGTCAAATAATTATTTGTGCAGCTAATCCTCAAGATGGTTCCTGTAGATTATTATATCAAGTACCCAAAGGGCAAAATCCCGAACAAGCCCGACAAGAACTTTTAAGAAGAGTTAAAAATCCTAATGTAAATACTTCGCCTGTCAAGGTAAATTGATAGTCATCAGTCATCAGTCATTAGTCATCAGTCATTAGTCATTAGTCATTAGTCATTAGTTAGATCGTTTTCGCTGCCATCGAAATAATCATTTTTCGATGACAGTTATTTTCTTCAGTAGGGTGCGCAATGCGCACCGGCGCAGTTTAATTGGTTTAACCGATTCCCAGGCGCTTTGCTTGGTAACGAGCAAAATCGGGGCTCTCCGGTGGGCGACAAACTCAACCGGTGCGCAGTGCACACCCTACAAACATGGTAAAAAAACCACTGGTAGGGAAACGGCAATGCCGTGTCCGTATTTCCCTTTGATTACTACTTGCAGATAGTTGAAATCCTTCTAACATACTCCGGTTTACTGCCCAGAAAATTGCAGCTTTGCTTCAGCAATTCTTCCAACCCTTCAACCTGTCTCAGCCAGACAGTGCCGTTGCTTCCAGCTACAGCAATTTGCTTGCCGTCTCGACTCCAACCAACACTAACAACATTCTCCTCAAACTCAAATTGAGCAACCTGTCGCCCCGCTAAATTCCACAGCCGCACCGTCTTGTCAATTCCCACAGTAGCCAGCCTTTCTCCGTCTGGACTAAAACTAATTGATTTGGCATCAAAATGCAAGGTTTGAAATTCATTAATTAATTGTTTTTCTGACAGGTTCCACAGCCCGACTTTGCCGTTCAATGTTACTGTAGCAAAGCGATACTGCTGTTGAACAGGACTGAAGCTGATACCGATTGCCTGCACCGGCAGTGTTTTTTCCAGTTGTCCTGACAAATTCCAAATCCGCACTGTAGATTGGCCGTCTAAAGTCGTGACAAAATCTCCGTTAGGGCTGAAATTTACGCTTCTAACTAAGCCGTTATGACCGGGAAGTTTTACAGTAGATGATATTACTTTGAGCTGTTTTGATAGCGGCAAAATTGCAGCACTGCTGTCTATTCCTGCCGCAGCTAAAAATTTATCGTCGGAACTAAAACTGATGCTGGTAACTGAGCCTTCAATTGCTTGAAAGCTAGAAATATTTTTCCCTGATAAGTTCCAAAATTTAACTGTGCCGTCCTTTCCTGCCGTTGCTAAAAACTTGCCATCCGGGCTAAAGCTTACCATATTAACTGACTGCTGCAAAGCTTTCCATTCAGCAATTTTAGACCCAAAAAAGTTCCAAATCCGAACTCGATCGTCTATACCTGCGGTTGCTAAAATTTGTCTGTCAGGGCTAAAACTAACGCTGGTAACTGCACCTGCATGAGCTTGCCACTTCATCACTTGCAGAAATGATGATGCTTTTATTTGCTGTTTTTTGCTGATTTTATCTAGAATTATTTGTAATGCTAGCAGCGGCCTTGTAGCTGGATATTGTTCTAATTTTGGTTTATTATTAACCAGGGTTTTTAATTTTTCCCCGGAGGCGATCGCCCTTAGCAAAGCTTCTGATAAAGCTTGGGTGTTTTCTGTCTTTTGAGATACCGCCAATAGTAAAGCATCGCTGCCATTTTGTTCGATCTCAATACTTGCTTGTGCGAGTTTAAACCGCTGGTAAGCGAGAGTTGAAAAGCCGATCGCCCCAACTAACGATGCTGCGAGTACCGCAGAACCAATTCCTATCCACTGTTTGGCTTTTTGCTTGGCTGCGCCAGCTTCATTCCAAGCTGTTTCGGCATCGCTTGCAGCTTTTTTGGTTTCGCGCGTAGCTGCCAGCAGCAGTTGATTTTGGTCGCTCAAAATCAGTTTTTGGCTGGCTGTCAAAAACTGAAAATCTTCGTTTCTCAAACTTTTATCAGCAGCCCAAACTAATGCTGACTGCAAATCATCACCGCGCAACAATTGGGAATCATCTTCACTGTTAGAATGCAGCCAGACTTTGAGCGCTTCCGAGTAAGGGGATAGTTTTTGTAGTTTTTGTGCGATTAAGTTTTGGTTAAATACAGCTTCATAAATAGGATTAGAAATTGTGAGTTTTTCTCGGCGCTTGACGATTAATCCAGTCAATCGCAATTCCATTTGTTCCGCACTACCATCGGGGACTATTTCAACTTGCTGTAAAATTTGCTGATACAATCCGAGTCTTCTGATAATCCGCTGGTTTTCTCTAAAAAGCCGATCGCGAATTGTGGACAAATGTTCGGGCACATCCTGAGATTCCCAATTTTCCACAATCTTCAAGCGTACTACTTTCTCAACCCACTCTTTGGGATTTTGGATTAATCCGGCATTTTCAAAGAGAAGTTTACACAGCTTTTGAGTCAAAAACGGTTGTCCGCCCGTCCAATACAAAACCTCTCTCAAAACTTCCCCAGAGCGGTCTGTCAGCTCTGCTAACCCCGCTGCTAGCGGTTGAGCTTCTGTTTCGTCAAACCCAGTTAGTTCGATCGCCCTGCCGATATTAAAAGGCGTGTTGCTGCTGATATTCTTGTCGCGGCACAAATCCGTCGGCGATGCTACACCTAAGAGAGCCCACGTTAGGCGATCGAATTCTGAGTTATTGGCGCGCTTGTTGTAGCACGATCGAATTAAGGCTAAAAAATCGTCTGCGGGAAAATCCAGGGCGAGAATGCTGTCGATTTCGTCGATAAAGATGACAATATTGCTGGAAATGTTGGCTAACAGTATGGTTTCGATAAATTCGCTCAATCTTTGAACCGGAGTTAAAAAATTGCGATCGCGCCACCAAGTCCGCACATTCACAATATCCGACAGATTAAAGTTATTTTCGAGAATGCGGAGTAGCCCAGCATACCACTGTTCGGGAGTCACGCCGCGGTTGCCAATTTCCGAAATGTCGATCGCAGCACAAGCAATTCCATCATATCTCAGCCGTTGAATTGTCCGCACTTGCAAGCTAGATTTGCCCATTTGTCGGGAATTCAAAACATAGCAAAATTCCCCCGCTTTCAATCCGTTATAGAAGTCGTCATCTGCTTGACGCTTCACATAATTCGGAGCGTTATTGGTGAGACTGCCGCCCACTTGATAGTATGATGGTTGGGGATTTGTACTCATTACCTAGGTTTTTACATAAAGATAAGACGGCGGTTGAAACCGCGTCTACAAAAATGAAGATAAGACGGCGGTTGAAACCGCGTCTACAAAAACGAAGTCCGCCGGACGCCGACGGTCGAAAAAACCATGAAACGTTCTTCAACCGGCGTCCGGCGCGTGAGTGTTTGTATAGACGCGGTTTCAACCGCCCAGTCTTCTTCTTTCATTGTACAATAAACTCAAAAAATCAACCAATTTATAGGTATGAATACCGAGTGGAGCGGCCGCCATCACGACAAAGACCAATTAAGAGCAGAAATTTGGTCATCCTTGAAACACAATAACGCATCAATTCGCGATCCGTTCGGTCACATTCCCAATTTTTTCGGAGCCCAAACAGCCGCAGAAAAACTGGCAAACTTACCCATTTGGCAACAAGCCAAAACGATTAAATGCAACCCAGATTCCCCGCAAATTCCCGTGCGCTTGCGGGCTTTACAAGACGGAAAACGCTTGTATATGGCTGTACCGCGCTTGACAGGCGATCGCTGTTTTGTCGAGTTAACCGCTGAGGACTTGCACAGTCGCAATATCCCCCTAGCCGCAGCTGCGATCGCCAAAAAAGCAGTCACCTGCGGCCGATTAGTGAGTTTTGCAGAAATGGAGCCAATTGACTTAGCAATAGTCGGTTGCGTAGCCGTGACGCGCCACGGTGGACGCACGGGGAAAGGAGCAGGATTTGCGGATTTGGAACTGGCGATGCTGGCGGAATTTGGATTAGTTAAAAATGATACTCCGATTGTCACAACAGTGCATCCTTTGCAAATTGTCGCAGATTCACGTTTGCCAATGCAGCCTCACGATTGGCCGCTCAACTGGATTGTAACTTCCGAGGAGATAATTGAGACTAATACAAGTTATCCGCGTCCAATTGGGTTAAACTGGGATAGTATACGGCCGGAACAGTTGGAACAAATTCCAATTTTGCGAAAGTTGAGAGAGCAAGACTAGATTTAGTTCTTTCAATTTATCAGTCCCAATTATTTTGACTGATTCAACTGGCTGGGCTTCATCCCTAACCAAATTTGTTGTCCCGTTTCCTTGAATGCCCGCACGACTACATCAACTGATGAACCAACTGCTGGATATTCATCGCGTGTCATCAAACCTTCATCTTTGAAATTCCCGAGTTCAACAATACCCGTAAACTTGATCCCTGGAAGGGCAACAAATATCCCAAAAGGCCAGTGCTTGGTGACTAATCCTTTCAATTTAGTTCCAACTTTTAGAGACTCTTTTATTTCTTCCCACGATTGCTCGTTAATCATTTTATTTTATAAGCCTCCTACTTGCATCATTTAATTAGTAAAGTGCGTCTGATACTAAACTTTGAATAATCGCCCTAAAACTCGGACGCACCTTACAAGTTAAACGAACCGCGAAGGCGCGAAGGACGCGAAGTAAGAAAGAAGAAGAAGAAGAAGAAGGTATTTTCATGATATCTCTACTTTGTGGTCAACACGCGCCATGCAATGAAAGCAGTAAAACCTAGATAACCAAACACGGTTATCCAATCTAGCCAATTATCCGAAGTTATCAAAAAAATATCGTTCACGGGTATCATTCACCTGATGATTAATGATTTATTAATCCGCGCAGGCGGATTTTGTTTGTGTAGTAGCCGTTTCAACCGCCGATTTCGATCGGAGATTTTTAACCCAGATTTAATATTACCCGATCGCGCTCAAGTGCGATCGAAAATATTGCCTGTACAATTCACACCTCGGAACACACTCGTTACCCTCCAACTTCACCAACCCCAAACTATCCAATTTAAACGCCTGCATCGACTTTAATTGAACAGGAATGTCCGCCGCTGCAATCTCTCTCATTCCCTCCGCTAACTCTGGATATTCTTCTAAATTCCACAGTTGGCGGCGCAGGTGGTCGCTATAAATTCCCGCATCGCTGGTAGCAGTTTCTTTTAATTCATCAAGCGTCAAATCAGAGCGCGAAATGTGATATAATGCAACTCGCACTAAATACGGATGACCGCCGACGATTGACATCAGTTGCTCAACTTCGGCATCTGACCAATGCAAATTGTGGCGCGCAGCTAAATCTTGGATTTGCAGGTGGTTGAATTCCGGTAAATCTACGGGCAATCCGACGTTGAAAGGCGATTGATTGATGTTCATCGGGATGTAAACTTCGGTGGAGTGAACTACAATTAATCGTAGTTTTTTCCAGATGTCGCGCCGCTTCGATTCTTCGTGCCACGCCCGCAACAGTCCTAAAAAGTCTTCGGCTATGTCGGGATATTGGAAAACGCGATCGATCTCGTCTAATCCTAAAATTAAAGGACTGTCGATTTGCGGCAAAATATATTTTTCAAAGTAATCTTTGCAGTTGACTTTGCTGCCAAAAATCTCGTCCCAATAATCGTCTAATTGATTGGCTAAGTGCAACTCGCGCCCGACGTAAGCGCAAAACCACTTTAAGAATTTATCTAAGTTGGCGAATACGGCTTTATCTACTAACTGAAAAGTTAGCGGCACCGTGCAATAACCTTGACGGCTTCCGTGATGCATAATTTTTGCCATCAAGGACGTTTTGCCCATTTGTCTCGGTGCTTTAATTCTAATTAAGGCGCTGGGTTGTAAAATGGTTTGATAGCAACGTTCTTCGATGGGCGGGCGTTCTACATAAAATTGAGAAGCAACATCGACTTGTCCTCCCGGTAATTCTGGTTCGGCGGCGGGTAAAGGAATCTCATCGCTGCTAATTTCTAATACCTTGTTTTGCGTTAAATCTTCCGGTTGTTCTGGGACTGGTGCGGGAGTTTCTGCTAGCAAATTTAGAACTTCTTCGATAATAATTGGAGTGTCGGCGGTCGTTTGCCATTCCCTCTGTTCGATTCGGTACAGATAGCCCCGCAAATCGTGATTTAGAGGCGCGTTCAGGGGAAAACCGACGCGAATGGGTAAAATTATTGGTTTTTTGTCAGGGCGAGCATCTTGCAGTTCTTTGGCTTGCTGGACTTGATATGTTAGCAGTTCGCTTTCGCTGCCGGTTGGTGGCAATAGCAACAACAAATAATCGCATTCTTTGAGGAAGAAGTTAATGCGATCGAACCAATTATCTCCCAATCTAATGTTATTTTCTGCTGTGAAGACTGTATGCCCGATCGCACTTAAGGCCGTTTCTAACTGTTTTCCCAACTCGCGATCGGGTTCCGCGCTGCGATAACTGACAAATACTTTAGCACTTCTGCTGCTGCTGGCTGTTTCTTCCGCCGGCACATTGGCCGACTCGCCGACATCTTCAGCATCATCTAGTTTAGCCGATCGATGGTCGCCATTCGCCAGAGTCAGCTCAAAAGCCGCGAACAACTGCCGCAGTTTGCTGAGATCCGCACCTTCTCTACCCTGCTTGATTTTGCTGACTGTATCCGCACCGACGCCAGACTCGGCCTCGATTTCCGTCAGAGTACCTCTAATGTTATATCGGTCTGACCATTCTTGGAGCGCCTCGTTAAGTTTCTTTAAGCCGGAGGCTGTGAGAATTCGACCGCGATCGCGTTTTGACTTGAGCACTTCTGTTGCACTGAAATGGGAAGGAATCTAGGAAGTTTAACGCCTTAAGTTCCTATTTTAGGCGATTTTAAGGGAGATAGTCAGCCAGCCCCAATTTAAGGAATTTTACTACGCCCGGGAGTTTTGGGCGATCGATATCCTCAAACTCTGTCCTGATAACGGCTTCAACCTTTGAATATATTTGAAAATAAAAAACTTTTCTTAACTCCCCAATCTCCCCTGCGAGTAACCACTGATTTTTTTTAGAGTAGATACATCAAGCCAAACAGGAGCATCAAAATGAGTAAAATCTTACACAGACTGGCAATGGCAGCTTTAGGAACCGCGGCTATTTGCACAATTAACACACTTAACAATTTAACAGAAGCATCAGCCGCTGGTAAATTCGATCAACCAGATATTCATCAAAACAAAGTTTTTTCAATTCCAGTACCGAGTCACTTCCCTAAATAGGAAAACTCATTAATTTAGTTAAGGAGAAATCATGAAGTCTACACTTTGCTTGCCGCCACCTACCGCTACAAAATCTGACTTAGTTGACGCTGATGCGCTCGATGCCTGCACTGCATTAGCATGGGTTGAATTGGTCGCATTAGATGACAGCGCTCTCACGGGTGATGATTGGCTGGTTTTGTGCGATGATATTGATAGCGGGGAAATCTACCGCGGCTGGTTCCTCTGGCACGATCGCGAAGTTAGCGGTAATTGGGAAGCTTACGACCATTTGAGCGATCGCCGATTTGTCGCCAAAAGCCAAGTTTTTGCCAAAAGCGCGATCGACTCGCTCGAAGATGCTAGAAATCGGGCGATCGCACAACTAGAATTTGTTCTCTAAAGCAAATACAATTCGCCCCGACAAAACAAGAATTCGGCGAATATTATTGGCGACTACACAAACTTTACTCCAAAGAATTGGTTTAAAGCCGGAACCCCTAAAGGCGAGAAATTAAAGTCAGACTATTCATTGCTTCAATCCTCGGACTTATGATTGTCAAGTGCTGTCAACTGTCGAGCGGTCAACTGTCAACTGAATGAACTCCACCTGCGCGACACTGGAAGAAAAAGGGGTAGTACAACCGGATAAGATATAAGTGCCGGAAACCGAATATTCTAAAACAAAATAATAAACTTTACGGTGGCGCGCCAGAGTTGACTGTATGATGCTAGGTGGTTTGCAACCACAAAGCGGCTGAAATAACGTTTTAAACCGCTTTGTCGTTGCAGCCGTCAAACTCTTACTCCTCACACATGACTCCAAAACTGCGATGGCTGTTGCCTGCCTTAATTAGTGTTTTGTCGATCGCCCTGCCCGCAAAAGCTGATACACTAACATCATGGCACTTCGATGCCAGCCAAAATCAACTCAATTTAACAACAGATTCAGGAGTCCAGCCGCAAGTTAAACTCATCGCCAATCCCACGCGCTTAGTAATTGATTTGCCAGGAATAGTCTTAGAATATCCCGAAAGCCCTCAAAGCTACAACTCCGCTATTCAAGAAATTAGAGTCGGGCAATTTGATACCGAAACCACCAGGTTAGTCATACAATTAACTCCCGGATATAAATTAGACCCGCAACAAGTCCGAGTCATTAAAGAATCTGCCACTCGCTGGTCGTTTCAGTTGCCCAATCCCCAGCAAATAGCCGACAGCGAGTCTGTTCAACCAGCAGCTATTACCCAAGTAGAACAAAAATCCGGTCAAGTTCCCGTCACTATTTCTGAAGAAACTCCGAGAAACTCTTCGGCTGATTTGGCGATGCGGACGGGTTCGGAAATGAGCGCCATCAAGCCTCAAGTCGAAAGTGCGATCGAACAGTACAAATCCCTCAGCGCCGGAATGTTCTTTCTGGATTTAGATACAGGAGACTATTTGGATATCAAGGGCGATCGAGTATTTCCCGCAGCCAGTACAATCAAATTACCAATTCTCATTGCTTTTTATCAAGATGTAGACGCAGGCAAAGTTAGCCTAGACGAAACATTAGTCATGAAGTCCGACTTAGTAGCCAGCGGCTCTGGAACTATGCAAGACGAACCAGATGGCACTCGGTTTAGCATCAGAGAAACCGTAAATAAAATGATTACCATCAGCGACAATACAGCCACCAACATGATTATTGAACGTTTAGGTGGAATTGCTAAACTCAACGAGCGTTTTCGCACTTGGGGATTAGCCGATACGAGAATTCGCAATTGGCTCGGCGATTTTCAAGGCACAAATACCACAAGTTCAGTGGATATGGTAAAGTTGCTGGCGATGCTGTCTCGCGATAAATTAGTTTCCGAATCGAGTCGGGAACAGGTGTTAGAATTATTGCGGCATACTACTACTAGAACGCTATTACCTTCAGGTTTGGGCGCGGGAGCAGTGATTGCTGACAAAACCGGAGATATCGGTTTTGTAGTTGGCGATGCGGGGATTATTGATATGCCGAATGGTAAGCGTTATTTAGCCGCAATTTTTGTCAAACGTCCTTATAATGACCCGATTGTCAGAGATTTTGTGCGACGGATTTCGCGGATTGTCTACAATTATTTAGACCAACCTTCAGCTAAAGCATCGAATTAAGCTGTTGCACATTTCTCGTTTCCAGGCTCTGCCTGGAAATGAATACCAGGAGGCTCTGCCTCCGGTAAACTGAGATTCTGTTGTATGTGATGTCATTACTTGCTAGCAACAGCCATCAAATACTTCGCGTGAATTTCGACCTCTGTCACCAAAAATTCACTAAAGCTTTCATGGCTTTTAATGAAAGAAATTTGGTGAGTCCCTTCGCAGTATGAGTAAGTCGGGGGATCTGCACCTTCTGATAATCTAAAAAAGCTGAATTGATAGCCCTGGTGCATCAGGAAAATAAAGGCGTCCTCTGGTAGAGATTCAGCAAAGTTATTTTCGTGTAATAACTCGACAGCCCACTCCTGAAGTTGAGGTAGATGATTCAAGAAACAGTCCGACCCCCGCAAGAATTTACCAGCACTACGCCCCATAGATAACAGAAATTCTTGATAGGCGCGGGGCAGAGAAATCCCCAACTGTTCCTCGATCGCGATTACCTCATCGCGGGTACAGCCTACAAGTTCATCTTCCCTTATGAGTTTTAGTTCTATCAGTTGGTTTTTGACTCTATCTAAGTACATAGCTACTACATCCTTTAAGTAATGCCTCCGGGGCGATCGCCCCGAAGTGTGTCGGCAATGGGAGTAATTCTTGGGAGGATTGCTCTTACAGATTTCCGAACCCTATTCAGCAATGCCAACCTTGAGATGTTCCACTTTAAAAATCTGGCTGTGCGTAAGTTTTGCTAAGTTTAAATTGTATGGTTTACCGTCAGTCTGATGTTGGGAAACTGCCTGCGAAACTGCTCGCTCGCGTAACAACAGGAATCGCAGGGTTCTCTTTCCGTCCATAGATTTACATTACCTTGAACCTGTGGTGTTTGAAAATATCTCAATGCCAATTCCTCAATAATTTTGTATTCGCTGTCATAGGCCCGTGAATGTCCGGGTGGGACTTCAAAAGTCTTAAATAATGGCTCGTCTGGTAAACCAACTGTGCCGGGACGAGTCGATCGACCGCTGACGGCTATCAATTCGTCACTATCATTCCCAATCTGAAAGTCTGCAACAGCAATGTTTTTGTAGGCTGACACTCCTAGCTCTTCCCGTATTATATCGATACGAGTTATCCGTTCTTGCATCTTTTTTTTTAAATCAAGATAAATATATAGATAAAACTTTTCAGTAGCCCATTCTATTTTAGCAAAGTCATCTGGGAAAATAACTTAAACTAGCAGAATACTTCACCCGAAAAATTTTGGTATCCTCTGGTTCCTAGGCTCTGACTCCGGTAAACTGAGACTAGAAACAGCGAGGCAGAGCAAGAGTGATATGCGTTACTTTCGCAGAGCCTAGTAACGAGAGTAATGCCATTACAAGCGAAAACGAAGCAATCGCCGATTCTGGGATTGCTCTCTCGTCGCGCAATGACAAATTAAATTATTGAATGACTGCGGATTAATAACTACTCTTTGCGCTCGACAGCCACAGTCAAATGAGCCACCACTGCCCCAACTGTCGCCAGTACAGCAGCAATTGGAAAGACTACACTCCCTGCAACGCCGCCTACCAATCCCGCCATCAGCGGAATATCTGCCAAAGTCCGCCCTTGCGGGTTTTTGATGACGAGGCGGCGCAGTTTTCCTTTCTGAATTAGTTCTTTGACTTTACCAATTAAACTGTCGCCACTAATTTTAAATTCTTCCACTCTAACTTTTTCCTCTGTTGCAAATTCTGAGGCGAATAAAGGAGTTTCAACTGTTGGGTTGGCTGAATTTCCGGTCGCTGCTGTTTCGTCTTGCAGGATTGTTACTTGTTGTTCTAGTTGTTGTGAGTTCATTTTTTGTATGGCAGGCGAAAACCAGCCGTTAAATTTCTATACTTCTATCTTGCCCGATCGCACTTGGCAACGACAGGCAAGGAAACCCTACAACCTGCATTCGTAGTTTCCCCCTCTGCATTTTTACTCAAAACTTTAAATCAGTTCGGAAAGCAGAGTTTATCTATTCCTAAAGGTATAGCTCCCTCTACGCTGCTGGGAATAATATCATGTCCTAGTTAAGATTGGTTCGTAGTGAGGACTTTAGTCCTCTGAATTATGAGGACTAAAGTCCTCACTACAAACAGCAATTAAATCCCGTGACTTTTACCAATCACCCAACTGCGGCGGAAAATCCGAGCCAGAGTCGATTCTTCCAAAGCAAAATAGATGGGGCGCCCGTGGGGACAAGTCCGCGGATTGCGAGTTTGCTGCCATTGATCCAGCAAATTTTGCATTTGCAAAAGACTTAAAGGAGTACCGTTGCGAATAGCGCTGCGACAAGCAGTAGCAACTTGAGCTGCTTGCAAATCCGCTACTTTACTGAGTTCAAAAAGCGCATCCGCACAGTCATCTCGCGAGGCTAACAATTCCGGCACTTCGCGCGCCGCCCATAGTTGTTCGCCAAAAGTTTCTACTTCCAAACCCAAGCGCGATAAATTTTCAATTTGCAGCGCCGATAATTGACTTAGAATCACTGGTTTTTCGAGAGATTGTAGCTGCCAAGCGGCGCACAGTTGTTCGTACAAAATGCGCTCATGGGCGATGTGCTGTTCCACCAACCACATTCCGCTGGAGTGTTCCGCTACAATGTAAGTATTGTGAACTTGAGCGATCGCCCTCAATTCCATCAATCCGATTTGATTGCCTTTTGCTCGATCGCCGCCGCCCTGATTCTTGGGAGCGCAAATCCCCACACTGTAAGCACTTTTTTGTTCCGATGCCTTCAGCAACTGTCCCACGCGATCGGGAATTGGAGGATCTGACAAAACTTCATCATTCAGGTGCAAAGCGCGATCGATTGCCGCGCTAACTTGTGCTTGCCAAAAACTCGGATCGTGCAGATAAATTTCCACTTTAGCCGGGTGGCGGTTCCAGTCGATTTGGGAGGGGGAGATTTGCAGGTGCACAAAACACAGGGGGTAGCGATCGCGCGGACAAGTGCGGGCGAAGGCGCTGAGAATAGTTTGTTCTATTTCGGGCGATCGCACAACCCGCTGGTTCACCGCCACCTTCACCCAATCCGGCCGCCTGCGGTGACAGCGATCGGGCAAACCAATTACCAACTCCAAAGACTGATAATTAGTAACAGATGATTGGGAACTAGCAACAGGTAATTGATAATTGTGTTGGATTGTAGCTCCCACAAGTTGAGTTTCTCGCCAAAAATTTGCAGCTTTCTGATTTTCAGAACTCGCAGGCAAATCTAACTTTAAATACTGCAAATCGCTCGCTCGCACGCCGCGCACAAATTGAGGTAAAATTTGTGACGCTGTACTGGCAGAAGTTACATAAAAACAAGGCGTATTTGCTTGACGCAACTGCCAATTAACGTGCGGGTGACAAATAGCTATTTGCTGAATGATTGATTGAATCGAGCGCATTTGCTGTGCCGGCGTCAAAAACGTGCGGCGCACAGGCCAATTGCCAAACAAATTAGCCACAG
Source organism: Cyanobacteriota bacterium (assembly GCA_025362325.1). Classification (GTDB taxonomy): domain Bacteria; phylum Cyanobacteriota; class Cyanobacteriia; order Cyanobacteriales; family Microcoleaceae; genus Microcoleus. The sequence goes on from JANYGO010000215.1 coordinate 20,468, forward strand.
TGACTACCGTGCCCGGGGCGATCGCCGCTGTTTCTACCTCCACAGCTTCGCCAGCGCTGTTGTAAACTACCCGCCAGCCCGATCGAGCATTTTGGGCTCCACCCTTGTTAAACGATGAATTTTCAACTACTCCCTCCCTTAACAAGGGTGAGGTTTGCACAGACTCTCGATTTTCCCAAAAATCGCCCAATCCCAGATCGTTCGATCGGCTCAAAACTTCCAAACATCCCAACTGAGCCAAACTGTGCAAAGCTTCCCCGCGAAATCCCAAAGTAGCAATTTTGTACAGGTCTGCTTCCGTGGTAATTTTGCTGGTACTGTGAGGCGAAGCCGCCTGCTGCAAATTTTCCAGATCCATTCCCGTACCGTTATCTGCAACTTGCACCCGCCACTGTTCGGGCCAAACAGACACAACGATGCGAGTTGCGCCAGCATCCAGAGAATTTTCAACTAATTCTCGTACCGCAGCGGCGATCGAGTCAATCACTTCGCCTGCGGCAATTAAATTGATAACTTCTGCGGGTAAGGTTTGAATAGTAACTGGCATCAGATTTTTAGCCTTTGATTAATTCAATTATACTTGATTGTGCAACTCGCTACACACTAATTGTGACTAAAATAGAGGCGGGAAAATAAACCTTACTTAAACTCTATTTACTAACTGATAGCTTTCGGCAACCGGATGTAAAAAGTTGTCCCTTTTTGGTGCTCCGATTCATAACTAATTTCCCCTTTGTGAGCATCAACTATCGACTTAGCAATCGCCGTTCCCAACCCAGTACCAGTCCGCTTGCCGTAAGTCACAAACGGTTCAAATAACTTTTCCTTAATTTCCTGCGGAATGCCCGGGCCGTTATCGTAAATGCTAATTTCTGCCCACTCCTCGCTTTGTCCGATCGCAATCTCAATCATACCTCCGCGCCCGCCAAAAGCTTCAACAGCATTCCCAACTAAATTTTGCAAAACGCGCAAAATTTTATTTTCGTCCGCTGTCACTATCACTTCTGTTACCCGCATTACTAAATCTACTTTTGCTGCATCAAAATAAACTTTGTTCAACCTTTCAAACTGCTGCAACGTCTGGATGAGATTCACTGGTTTTTTATTTAATACAGAGTTGCCGCGCGAAAACTCTAATACTTCCTCAGCCATCCCCAACATTCGCTGCACCTGCAATTGAATAAGTTCGCACCACTCCTGAGTTTCATCATCCGGGTGCATTTCTTTGAGCATTTCGCTGGAGAGTTTAATTCCCGTAAAAGGACTTTTGAAATCGTGAATAATTGTGCTCACCATTTCTCCTACCAAGACCATTTTTTGTTTGTGTACGAACTGGCTCACATATTGATCCGTGGTAGACCGCAAATTTTTAATAATGAAACTAAACATTTGCAGTACGGAACTGCCTTTAGCAAACTGGAGAGTTGCTATCAGTTCTTCCCGGCCTATTTTGGCCAAAGTCGAGCCGCCAACTGCCACAGCTCTAGCACTGCGCGGCTCTCCGTCTAAAACTCCGAGTTCGCCAAAAAAATCGTCGGGCTTAGCGACAGCAATAGTTTGGTATTTATTGTTTTCAACCCGCTTGCTAAACTCGACTTCACCTTCTAAAACTAGATATAAAAAATCTGCTGTTTGTCCTTCTTCAAAAACCAGCGTTTCCTCAGCAAAAATCTCCAATACAGCTATTTGGCACAGGTGAGCAGCTTGAAGAGGTTCAAAATAAGACATAAATCGATGAGATGCCAGATCCATGTGAAAATACCTGAGGCTTAATTGAAACACTTTCTTTCTTCTATTTTCGCCGATCGGCATCGGTGCGCGAATAAAATACAATACTGCTTCGATCGGCCTCTATTTTCTGGCATCCCTGGCTGTGAGGGAAGAGTTAGCGTCGGGATGCAGAGCCAGATTAACGCACCAGCAGCACTCTCACTAAAATTATCAGTTAATTGACTAATATACATAAATATGATATCTCTTCTCAGATTTAAATTGAAGGTGCGATCGATCTAGCTATGCGGGGTCAACAAGATTTTATCTGTAAACAGCTCGTGCAATTTAAATGCCGATCGACCTATTTGGTCAAAAACGAACGATCGCCAGATAAAACAATCGCAGCATTCTGCCCGCCAAAGCCAAAACTCAAACAAACCGCATTTCTCACAACAGCCGATCGGGCAAACCTCACAAAATCTAAATCAAACCCCGGTTTTTTCATGCCAGCGCCTGGTGGCAACATCTGATTTTGAATACCCATCAAACAAAAAGCCACGCCCAAAGCTCCAGAAGCCCCCAAAGTATGACCCGTAGCGCCCTTAGTCGAACTAACAGCAACTCCTCGGCGAAACAATTTCTGAATTAACAGCGCCTCGTGTCGGTCATTTAAGTCAGTTGCAGTACCGTGAGCGTGAATAAAATCTATATCCACCGCCGCTAAATTGCTGCGTTTCAAACATTGATTTACCGCTGCGATCGCACTTTCCCCCCCAAGCTCCGGCGCGTTAGCATAACAAGCATCATTTGTCAAGCCCAAACCCGAAATTCCACCGTAAATTTTAGCGCCACGACGATGAGCCAACTCAATCGATTCTAATACAAATAAAGCCCCGCCTTCGCCGAGCACAAAGCCTTCCCGATGTTGGTCAAACGGATAGCAGCCAGTGTTAGCCAAAGCACCCATCCGGTTAAACCCAGCCAGAGTCAGGGGTGTAATTGGCGCTTCCACAGCACCTGCGATCGCCCGCTGACACTCACCAGTCCGGATCAAATCAACAGCACGGGCGATCGACTGTAGGCCCGTCGCACAAGCAGCCATCGGCGCCAGCACAGGCCCCGTCGAGCCAATAGCCCTCGCCGCCGCGATCGCCCCCATGTGAGGCAAAAAATCCACAAATTGGGAATTGGGCATTGGGCATTGGGCATTGGGAATTGGGAATTGGGCATTGGGCATTGGGCATTGGTAATCGGTCATTGAGAATTCCCTTCCCTCTTCCTTCTTCCCTCTTCCTTCTTTCCTCTTCCTTCTTCCTTCTTCCTTCTTCCTTCTTCCTTCGCTTGCCAACAGTTCCAAATTTCCCTGAAACCCGCGGCTAGAGCCAATAACAATCCCGCAATCAGGCAAAGGCAAAGTCAAATTAGCATCTTGCAAAGCCTCTGCTAAAACCTGCCGAATTAAAGTTATTAAATCGGCAGGTTTTTTGCCAATTAAAGCCAAAGGTCGCGGTTCAAGTTCTAAAAAAGGTTGATGTCGCTCGATTCCCGACTCACCAGACAGCAGTCTTTTCCAGCTAGTTTCCAGAGTGCCTAAAGCCGAAACAAGACCAATTCCAGTAACAACAACATCCATTCACTAATGACCAATAACTAATGACTAATGACTCATGACTAATAACTACCTTCAGCTACCAGGCTTAAAATTTTCCAAACCCTGAGTAACAGTAGCCGAATCAATCCGATCGCCCGATTGAATCTTATCAACAACATCCATCCCTTGCTTCACGTAGCCAAAAACCGCATAACTACCGTCCAAAAACGGCACATCGGTCAAAGTAAAGTAAAACTGAGAAGAAGCCGAATCAGGACTCTGCGATCGAGCCATAGCCACAGCCCCGCGACTGTGCATCAACACGGGTTTCTGGGCAACCCCAGCTTCTTGTAGCGTTTGGCTGTAAGTAGGGTTTGCGGCACCTTTAGCTTTAATTTCCAGAGGAATCCTGCGTTCGACAGATGTTTTCGGGTCAACAAAACCCCCAGTTCCCAGCCGTGCAGTAGGGAATTTAGGGTCTTTACCCTGGGGGTCGCCGCCCTGAACTACAAAAGGCTGAGGTTCCCGCACGACTCGGTGAAATACCAGCCCATCGTAGACTCCTTTCTGAACCAAATCGACAAAATTCCCCGCAGTAATTGGCGCATTGGTGCCGTCGAGTTCGATCGTAATCGGAGCACCTTTAACCGTCATCACCACCGTTGCTTTTCCTTGCAAGCGCGCCAAATTGTTAAATTGCGAACTCGCCGCCACAGCCTCCGGAGACGGAGACGGAGACAAAGAAATATTTTCACCCGACGCCGCATTCGGTGTCGGAGTTGAGTTCGTCGCAGCAGGGGAACTACCGCATCCCCCGACAAACAGCGCACCAATTATTAAAAGTGAGAACAACCACCGCTGAAGTTTGATTTGCATTTGCATTTGTATTTTGACTTTCACTTTCACTCAACCAGGTAACGTAGAGGGCGAGGCGCACCCTAGACTTATCGACTAGGGTGCGCTGCGCGCGCAGCGCACCCTAGTCGCCATTACCAATTCTTTAATCGCACATCTCTAAAGTCCTTCGAGGGGAACTTGCAAAAATCTAGCCAATTCGGCAGCTTGATTTTCCACCTGAGACAAAGCAATCGGCTGTCCGACTCTAGTCAGGGGAAACTGACGGCGGTCTTTTAGCTTAAGATAAATACTGCGGCGGGGATTGAGACCTTCTTTAATGTCCACCCGCACAGATTGCACGTCGGATGTCTTGCAAGTAAAATCAAGTTTGCGGTTTTTGCCAGGAAATCCCCAGCGAAAGATCCGAATGCTACCAGTAGAGCGATCGAACTCATTGTATCCGCCACCGACATCAAGGAGAATAGTCAGCCACAGGTAAAGCGCCAACAGCACACCGCAGACACCGTAGAAACCCATCGCGATGCCTTGGGGGATGAAAATGAGCTTAGTCGGGTCAGAAAAAGGCAGCAAGTTCACGTGCAAGTAGCTGGAAATGCCCGACAGCAGAAAACCAGTGCCTCCAATGGTGACAATCGTCCCCCACCAGAAATTGCTGAAGCGGCGGGAGCCGACAACCTGGTAGCGCAGGACAGAATCGATCGAGGTCGTCGTTTTTGCAGTCATAAGATTAAACAGCCTTAAAGCCAAATTTTAATTCAAGTCGCCCACCTGTGCGTCACACTTCGCTAGCGCGATCGCCACTGACTGGTGGGGATTCTGTATCAACTCTTGCTAATTATGGTCAACTACCCGCCATCAAGCGGAGTACCGCTATGATGAGGGCTTGTATCTGAACTCCACCTCAATTCCGAAAACCTCGAAAGGATTTCAGCTTTGGCTTCACGGCTCGATACATGAGGGAGTGCTGACAAGACCCCGGTACTCATCCAGTCTTGCCGGACGAGCAACGTTCTAAGTGCGATATTTCGCGCCCCAACCAGATCTGCATGAAGTTGATGCCCACAGCATTCACAGCGGAAAATCAGCCCCTTGTTCGGTCGATTAGCCTTTGAGGTATGCCCACATTTAGGGCAACTTTGCGAGGTGTAATGTGCCGGAACTTTAGTAGCTAACGAGCCAACCAGCACAGCCTTGTAATCGATATAGCCATGCAATTCGGCAAACGACCATTGAGCCACGTTCCTGTTAGCTTTCCGTTGTTTCTTGCTTGCCCGTTTGCCCGATTTAGATTTAGTTCGATCGCGTATTCCGGTCAGATCTTCTAGTCCAATCAGGCTGTTAGGCTTGGCGATTTTACTCGCAATCTGGTGGTTCACATCAGCGATAAACCGTCTCTCCCGTCCCGACAAAGCGATTAATCTTCGCTTCGCCGAACGGGTGTCTTTTCGCTGTAGAGATTGTCTGGCTTTTTGATAACGGTTGGCTCGATGTCTAGCCGCCTTGCCCGAATAGAAACTCGACTTATTAGCTAAGTCTGTTTCGACTGCGAGGTATCTCATTCCCACATCTATACCAGAAATTCTAGTGATGTTCAGTGGGTCGAGAGTAGGCGTTTCCACCTCCAAGCTCACCATTAGATAGTAAGTTTTCGAGGATTTCTGGTAGACAATTTTAGCAGCACCGATCTTCTTGCACGCTCGCATCAGATCGATGTGCTTGTTGTAGCCATCAAACCGAACAACAATTCGACCATCCAGGGTGTTAATACTGACCCGTCGATCCTTTTTAAAGGAGTAGTCGCGCTGGTAATTAAGCGTACAAGTCCGCGAGGTGTATTTGGGAGCTCGATCGAGTCCCTTGTACCGCCGCTTGGTATGCCCAGCTTTAACCGCCTCGCTATTCTGCTTGGCTTTAGTCCACAGCGTCTTAAAAGTCGCAGCAACTTGTCTCGGCACGTTACACGCCATCTGGGAACCAAGCCCAAATAAGGCGCGTAGCTCCGAGTAGACCAACTTTTGTAGTTTAGCTCCGTTGCCAGATTTACCGTTATCAAATGCCACTTGGGATGCGTAGTTCAGCGCATCCCGATAGGCCAAAGAAACCTGAGCTACCGAGATTTTTTGCTCGGCCGTCAGGTTTAATTTGAGTTTTGCGGTAATTACTTGGCTCACAACTTCTTCAACAGATGATAGGAGAATCGTACCATGTGAAGGATTTGAGTGCAAGCGCAGAGTGTTTGTTCGTCTCCTCAACCACCGCCAACTCGCCGCTTGGCGACGAAGGGTCAGTTGGCTTGTTGCTGAGCATCGTCAACCAAGATGGCATTCCTCCCAACCACGCTTACATCGAGTACGCCTCTAGTGGGGGAATCCTGCTGTTCTAGTTGAAATTTATGAACTTCTAATATATAGTTATGTTAACTTTAATTAGAAACCTTGGTCTTTTAACAAGCAAAAGGATTTTACCGCAATGACAATCGCAGTCGGACGCGCCCAGACCGAAAGAGGCATCTTTGATGTACTCGACGACTGGCTCAAACGCGATCGCTTCGTCTTCGTAGGCTGGTCTGGCATCCTGCTATTCCCCTGCGCCTACCTATCCATCGGTGG